>DASQOP010000278.1:0-18440 GCA_035644415.1 Burkholderiales bacterium | reverse complement strand
TGGTTCTGGCACGGATTCGTTTCCGATTTCCTGCCGCAGATGGTTTGGACCGCGGGGCCCGACGGGTCGGTCGATTTCTGCAACCGCCACTGGACCGAATATTCGGGCCTGTTGCGCGAAGACAGCCGCGGCAACGGATGGATGAAAGCCCTGCATCCGGACGACCTGGAAAACACGCGGCGATGGTGGGACGTTGCCGTAAGCGGCGGGCCTTGCCACGACGTTCGTTATCGCCTTTTGCGCGGGGCCGACGGAGACTATCGCTGGCATCTAGGGCGCGCGGCAGCGGTGCGCGATCGTGCAGGTGCCATCCTGAAGTGGATCGTCACGGCGATCGACATTCACGAGCAGGTCCTGGGCGAGGAACGGCTTCGGGCGAGTGAAGCGCGTTACCGCAACCTGGTCGAACTCTCCCGTGACGCGATCTACATTCGCACCGAGGGCAGGTTCGTGTCCGCCAACGCCGCCACCGCGCGCCTTTTCGGTGTAGCGAGCGTCGATGAGCTCATCGGCCAGCCGGTCGTACCTTTCATTCATCCGGATTACCTCGATATCGTGCAGGAGCGCATGCGCAAGCTCGACGAGGAACACTGTGAACTGCCGCCGCTGGAATTGAAGCTGGTGCGCAGAGACGGATCGGTGATCGAGAGTGAATCCATCGCTTCGCCGTGCGAGTACCAGGGACGCTCATCGTCACACGTCGTGATCCGCGACATTACCGAGCGCAAGGCGCTCGAGCGGCGGCAGGCCAAGCTGCTGCAGGAACTGTCCGCGTACGCGAACGCAGCCGCCGCCGCGGAGCATTTTCGGATGCTGGCGGAAGCCGTTCCCAGCATGGTCTGGACTGCGCGTGCGGACGGTTACCTGGATTACGTCAATCGTCCCACGCTCGATTATTTGGGATGCGCGTTCAGGGACATCGAGGGTTGGAACTGGGACAAGGTCGTGCAACCGGAGGATTTGCCGGCGTGCCAAGCACGCTGGCTTCACAGCCTGGCGACCGGAGAAGGCTACGAGATGAGCCTGCGTATCCTGCGCGGTTCCGATTCGGCGTACCGGTGGTATCTGATGCGCGCGCTGCCGGTGCGCGATGCCGCCGGTGCGATCATGCTCTGGGTGGGAGCGGGAACCGACATAGACGAGCAGAAACAACTGGAAACGCTCCTGCAGGAGTCGCGCACGCAGCTAGAGGCCGCGGTAGAGCTGAGAACCCGGGATCTGGTATCCGTCAATAACGCCCTGCTCAACGAGATCGCCGAACGCAGACTGACCGAAAAAGCGTTGCGTGCCTCGCGGGAAAAGCTGCGCAAGCTCTCAATGCACCTGCAATCGGCGCGCGAATCGGAACGCGCCGCGGTAGCGCGCGAAATCCATGACGAACTGGGGGCAACGCTCACCGCGGTGAAGATGGATCTGCACTGGTACGCCAAGACGCTGGCCAAGGGCAAACCCCTTTCCAACGACAAGCTCACCGACACGGGTGTGCTGGTCGATTCCGCTATACAGACCGTCAAGCGCATTGCCACCGAGCTGCGCCCCAGCATCCTCGACCACCTCGGCCTCTGGCCTGCCATCGAATGGCAAATCCAGGAACTGCAGAAGCACTATCGCATCGGCTGCGAGTTGAATTTCGAGTCACCCCTCGTTACTCTTGAAGCAGAGGCGCAGACCGCGCTGTTCCGCATCGTCCAGGAGGCGCTCACGAACGCGGTGAGGCACGCCCGCGCCACGCAGATTCGCGTGCACGTGCGCAAGTCCGGGGATGACGTCGTGGTGGACATCCACGATAACGGTGTCGGTCTGCCCCCGGCCAAGCTGCTGGATCCGGCTTCATCCGGAATTCATGGAATGCGCGAACGCGCCCGCTACTTCAACGGTGAGGTTCGGTTCCTTGCCGGGCACAAAGCGGGCACCTGCGTGAGCGCCCGCTTCCCGCTGACGAAGAAAGCATCAAAGCCCGCCGTCAGGGCCAGGGAGTCGATCTGAAATGCTGCGCGTGCTCATTGCCGACGATCATGCCATCACGCGCGAAGGGCTCAAGCGCATCCTGACGGACCACCCGGAAGCGGTACATGTCGGCAACGCCGCAAACGCCGCACAAACCCTTTCCATGGTGCGCAAAAACGATTGGGACTTGGTGCTGCTGGACATCTCGCTGCCGGACAAGAGCGGGCTGGAAGTGCTCAAGAGCATCAAAAAGGACCGGCCGGCGCTGCCCGTTCTCGTACTCAGCATGTACCCCGTGGATCAGTACGCGCTACGCGTGCTCAAGGCCGGCGGCTCAGGGTATCTCACCAAGGAAAGCGCGCCCGAGCAATTACTGGCGGCGGTCCGCAAGGTATCCGAAGGCGGCAGATTCATCACCCCCGAATTGGCCGAGCACATGGCCAGGGAACTGGCGGGAGGAACGCCCGCGCTGCCGCACGAAAGCCTGTCGGATCGCGAGTTCGAGGTGCTGAGGCTGATCGCATCGGGCAGGACCCCCACGGAAATCGCCGGACACCTGTCGTTGAGCGTCAAGACCATCAGCACTTACCGCACGCGCCTGCTGCACAAGATGGGCATGCGCCACAACGCTGAACTCACCCACTACGCGATCTCCAACCGCCTGGTTTTCTGAACGTCTCTCCATAAGAGCTATTTCGACTTGTAGGACAAATCGCTACACAAATATCAGGCCCTCCCCGATTGCTCTCCGGCACTGCAGAGCCAATGCTGTCAGAATAGCTGCACGCGCCGGTAATTTTGCACATAAAAATAAAGGAGTCCAAACCTGGCAGCATGTAACAGTGCATGAACCTAACTCGGTTTCGCCTGTGCCCTACACCGGGCTTGAAGGCGAGGCGGTGCGCCCCGTTCGTCATGCCGGCAGCCGTTTCGCACACAAAGGATTGCAGCCCGCGGTCCGGTCGCGTTCTTTACAGCAAATACCATAGTCGCGAACAAATCCCGTACTCTCCGGTATGTCAGCAACGCCCGCCCGTGTGCGCCGCCGATGCCGCCGGCACCTGAGCGCGTCGGCGAATTACTGGGCCGGCACGCCGTAAATATCGGATTCGGGCTTGCCTTGGCCATCCTAACGGGAATCGCCGGGCTCCAAACCCTGGCCGCCAACGGACTGGACGAAGCAGCAAAACTCTTGCGGCTGAGCCAACGATCCAGGCTGATCATTCCGGACGACGTGCGCGCACGTATTGGCGTGGGCAAGTCGGTCATGGACCAAATTCGCGAGCTGGCCGGCGACATGCGCAACGACGAAGAAGCCCTTCTGCGGATTCGCTCGGAAGAATCCCGGCGCAGCGATAGTCCATCGGCTGGTGACGTGCCATGGCGGCAGGGTATGGGCCGAGGCCGCCGTCAACGAGGGCGCTACCTTTTATTTTTCACTTCCAGGGAAAGACAAAGATGACCGGGCTTGAATTCGTGGAAATACTGCTGGTGGAAGACAATCCCACCGACGCGGAACTCACGTTACGGGCGTTGCGCCGTAACAATCTTGCCAACAACGTCGTGTGGGTCAAGGACGGCGCCGAAGCGCTCGACTTCCTTTACTGCAGGGGACAGTATGCGGACCGCAAGAATGGAACCCCGAAACTGATTCTTCTGGACCTCAAACTGCCGAAGATCGACGGCATCGAGGTTCTGCGCGAGCTCAAGAACGACAGCAAGAATAAAATGATACCCGTGGTCATGCTGACCTCGTCGCAGGAGGAACGCGACCTGGTGGAAAGCTATCGCCTCGGCGTAAACAGCTACATCGTGAAGCCGGTGGACTTCGAGAAATTCCTTGAAACGGTTTCACAGGTGGGATTTTATTGGTCCCTCATGAACAAGATTCCACCGCAGCATTCATGAGTGCACTTGTTGTGTGTATCGAATACCGATTCGAACCTTTTCAATTCATAAAGACATGACGAAAGAGCCGGACAAGCAGAATGACCCAATCCGAATCCTCATGGTCGAAGACGTCAGCGTCGATGCGGAGCTGGAACTGCGTGAACTGCGTCGTGCGGGGCTTCACATTGCGGCACGGGTAGTGGAAATCGAAACGGACTTCAGAAAAGAGATCGAAAGCTTCGATCCACATGTGATTCTGTCCGATTTCTCGCTGCCGCGTTTCAGCGGCATGGAGGCGCTTTCGATCTCACGCGAACTGCGCCCCGACATCCCTTTCATTTTCGTGTCAGGCACAATCGGCGAGGAGAACGCCGTCGCAGCGCTCAGGAACGGGGCCACCGATTACGTGCTGAAATCCAACCTGAAGCGGTTCGCGCCCGCAGTCCTTCGTGCCATCAAGGAGGCGCGCGAACGCAAGGCGCGCCTGGCGGCGGAACGGCGGGCGAAGGACACGGAACACTACTTCTCGCTTTTCATGCGCCATTTGCCTGCGGCGGCCTTTACGAAGGATCCCCAAGGACGCTTCACGTTCGCCAACCCGACGTTCGAAGAGCTTGCGGGAAAACCGGACGGACAATTGATCGGCCTGACTTCACACGATCTTTACCCGCCGGACTACGTTGAGCCGCTCGTCGCCAACGATCGCAAGGTCGTCGAAAGCCGGCAACCTTACCGGGTCGTGGAGAAAGTGATATTCGGCGAGAGCGACCGCTTCTTCCTGGTCAGCAAGTTTCCGATCAAGGACGAATCCGACAATGTCGCCATGATCGGCGGTGTTGCGGTCGACATCACCGATCGCATCCTTCAGGAACGGAAACTGGAGCGCCTGTCGCGCATCCGCGAGGTGCTCAGCAGCCTGACAGCCGCAATTATCAGGCTGCGTACTCCGGAGGATCTATGCCGGGAGTTGTGCCGGATTGCGATCGATGTGGGACACTTCAGGATGGCGTGGGCGGGCCTGGTACAAAAGGACGCGGAGGGAATTCGTCCAGTCGCATCGCATGGTGCGGTGGACGGTTTTCTGGAGGTCGTTACCGGCGGTCGCGACATCGTGCGCCTGGAACAGGAAATCCCGGCAACCATGGCGGTGCGCGCACAACGGCAGATCGTAATTGACGATATCGAGACCTCGGACACCGATCCTGACTGGAAGCAGGCGGCCCTTGTACGCGGCTTCCGTTCCTGCGCCGCGCTCCCTCTGAATTCCGGCGACAAGGTAGCGGGCGTCGGCGTCCTGTTTTCCGAGGAGCCGCACTTCTTCGATGTTGAGCATCTCAGACTGCTCAGCGATCTCGCGGCGGATGCGGCGCTGGCGCTCGAACGTATGGAAAAACAGGATCTGGTCGAGTACCTGTCATTCTACGATCCGCTGACGGGGCTCGCAAACCGCACGCTGGTTCAGGAAAGGCTGCAACAGTTTCTTCACGAGGCCACGCGCAACCGGCACATGCTGGCGCTCATGATTCTCGACCTGGAGCGCATGCACATCGTCAACGAATCGCTCGGCAGAGGCGCGGGAGACAAATTGCTGAAGCTGGTCGCCGAACGGCTTCAGAGCCAGCATGTGCCGGAGCAGGTCGGGCGCATCGGCATGAACAGTTTCATTGCCGTATTGCCTGACATACGGGATGGAATCCACGCCGCGAGGCTGGTGGAAGAGGGCCGTAAGAATCCGTTCTCGCGGCCCTTCGATCTGGACGGGAACGATATTCGCGTGTCTGCCAGGTGCGGCGTCGCAGTGTTTCCAGCAGATGGTCAGGATTCGGAAACACTGATACGCAATGCCGAGGCCGCCCTGACCCAGTCCAAACAGACCGGCGACGCGACCGTCTACTACACACCGACCCTCAACGCCGATTTCGCGCAGCGTCTGGCACTGGAAACCAAGCTCCGGCGAGCGATCGAGGAAAAGCAGTTCGTCTTGTATTACCAACCGAAAATCGACGTCACAAGCGGCGCAATTGTGGGAGTCGAGGCGCTGATACGCTGGAACGAACCGGAATCCGGAATCGTCCTGCCATCGCGGTTCATACCGATCCTGGAAGAAACTGGAATGATCCTGGACGTCGGCAGGTGGGCACTCGCGGAAGCTGCCCGGGTCCACAAGAAATGGAAGGCGGCAGGGGTCAATAGCGGCCGCATTGCCGTCAACGTATCAGCCCTTCAATTGCGCCAGAAGGACTTCGAGACCATAGTGGAGGAAGCGACGGCACCCGTGGACGGCGAAATCGGGATTGATATCGAAATCACGGAAACCATGTTGATGCAGGACATCACGCACAGCCTGTCTGTCCTGGGCGCAATCCGAAAGCTCGGCGTGATGATCGCGATCGACGACTTCGGCACAGGCTATTCTTCGCTGAGCTACCTTGCGAGGCTGCCGATCGACTATCTCAAGATCGACCGGTCATTCGTCAGCAAGATCGCCGACCGGTCCGACGATCTGGAAATCGCATCCGCCATCATTTCCATGGCCAATTCCCTCAGCTTGAAGACCATTGCCGAAGGCGTCGAAACCCAGGAGCAGGCGGATCTGCTCAAGGCGCTTGGCTGCCATCAAATGCAGGGTTATTTGATCAGTAAGCCGTTGCCCGAAGAGAAAGTGGTCGAATTTTTCTTGTGAGCGCGGATCAGGATCCCCGCAGGAAGTCGAAGTCGCAACCGGCGTCTGCCTGCAGGATATGCTCGTTGTAAAGCCGGGCGTAACCGCGCTCCGGGAGATGCGGCGTCCTGAACCCGTCGCGCCGCTTGACCAGGTCGGCCTCGGCAACCATCAGGTCGAGCCTCCGATTCCTGACCGACAGGCGGATGCGGTCGCCGCTTTTCACCAGCGCCAGCGGCCCACCTGAAGCCGCATCGGGCGCGACGTGCAGCACCACCGTGCCGAACGCGGTACCGCTCATGCGCGCGTCAGAGATCCGCACCATGTCCTTGAGTCCGGTCTTCGCCAGTTTCTTCGGAATCGGCAGATAGCCCGCCTCCGGCATCCCGGAAGCGCTGCGCGGTCCCGCATTCTTGAGCACCAGGAAATCATCCTTAGTCACATCGAGGTCCGGCAAGTCTATTCGTGCCGACAGATCCTCGAGTGACTCGAAAACGACCGCCCTGCCCTCCTTCTCGAACAGACCGGAATCGGCCGCGGCGCGTTTGAGTATCGCCCCGCGCGGAGCGAGGCTGCCGAACAGCGCCACCAGCCCGCCGACCGGGGAAATCGGATCGCTCCGGGGACGGATTACCCCACGGTCCACGAACGCTACGCCACTGGCGATTCGACTACCCAGCGTCTCGCCGGTGACCGTCATGCAGTCCAGATGCAGAAGGTCCTTCAGTTCGGCGAGCAGCGCGCTCATTCCGCCCGCTGCGTGGAAATCCTGCATGTAGTGGCTGCCGGTGGGTTTGAGATCCAGCAGTACCGGTGTTTCGTCAGAAAGCCGGTTCAGGCGCTCGAGCGAGATTCCGATGCCGCGACGGCCGGCGACCGCAGTGAGATGGATGATCGCGTTGGTCGAGCCGCCGACGGCGAGCAGCACGCGTATTGCGTTCTCGACCGATTTCTCCGTGATGATCTCCGAGGGCCGCGGGCCCTTCGTCCTGATCATCTCCACTGCGCGTACGCCCGTGGCCTCCGCCGCACGTATACGGTCCGCGTGCACTGCGGGAATCGCCGCCGTGTCGGGAAGGCTCATACCCAAACCCTCGGCGACGCAGGCCATGGTGCTCGCCGTTCCCATCACGGCGCAGGTGCCGGCGGTCGTGGCGAGATTGCCCTCGATTTCGTCTATGCCCTCATCGCTGACTTCGCCGGCGCGAAACCTGGCCCAGAACCGGCGGCAATCGGTACAGGCCCCCAGGCGCTCGCCCCTGTAAGGCATTGCCATCATCGGCCCGGTGACGAGCTGGATTGCCGGCACGTCGGCGGAGGCCGCGCCCATCAGTTGCGCCGGCACGGTCTTGTCGCAGCCGCCGATCAGCACCACCGCATCCATCGGCTGCGCCCTCACCATTTCCTCCACGTCCATCGCCATGAGATTGCGGAACATCAGGCTGGTGGGGCTGAGGAATACCTCGCCCAGAGAAATGGTCGGGAAGTCGATCGGCAGCCCGCCGCTCTTGAGTACCCCGCGCTTGACCGCCTCGGTGAGCTCCGGCACGTAGCGATGGCAGTTGTTGAATCCGCTCGCGGACTGGGCGATGCCGACGATCGGCCGCTCCAGCATGTCCTTGGAGTAACCCATCGAGCGCGCAAAGGAGCGGCGCAAGTAGGCCGCGAACTCCGGATCGCCGTAATTGGTGAGATTGCGGCGCATGCCGCCTTTATCCTTCATTTTTCAGCCTTCATTCCTGGTCATTCAGACTTTTCCGTGGGCTTCGAACGCCTCAACAATGACACATCCACCGCCAGGGACGCCAAGGAAAGGTAATAGCGTGGAGGCGAGGCTGGGTTAGGGTAACGGGCCAGTCCAACGCAGATACTTGCACCGGGTTTGATCACTCACCTGATTCTTGCATCTAGCTTTCCCTGGCGTCCTTGGCGTCCCTTGCGGTTAACGCTTGGCCGTAATGGTTTGGCGACGATGGCTTTCACCAGGCGATCAACTCGTCAACACGCGGGCGCCGATCGCCAACACCAATATCCGGGAACAACAGGCACGACCTCATTTTCAACTCTGTTGTCCCTTGCGTTCCCTTTGCGTCTTTGCGTCTTTGCGGTGAAGGGCTAGATGCAATTCAGATTCGTTCGATGATGGTCGCGGTGGCCTGGCCGTGGCCGATGCACATGACCTGAAGGCCGAGCGTGCCGCCGGTAGCTTCCAGCCCGGCCAGCAACTTGGACATCAGCCCGGCGCCTGTCGCGCCCAGCGGATGTCCGTGGGCGATGGCTCCGCCCCAGGGATTGACCTTGTCCATGTCGGGATGGATTTCTTTTGCCCAGGACAGCACCACCGCGGCGAATGCTTCGTTGATCTCGATCCAGTCGATGTTCTTGATGGAGACTCCCGCTTTCTTCAGCGCCAGTTCGGTCGCCGGAATGACGCCGGTGAGTTGCATCATCGGATCGGAACCAACCGCGATGCGGGCACGGAAGCGCGCTCTCGGTTTGAAACCGTCGGCCTTTGCGACGTCCCTGTTCGCAACCAGTAAGGCGGCGGCACCATCGGAGATCTGGCTGGAATTCGCCGCGGTAATCACGCCGTTTCCGTCCGGGCGGAACGCCGGCTTCAACGAAGCCATCTTGGCCTCGTCAATCTGCGCCCTCACGCCTTCATCGCGCTCCAGCCGCATCGCCTCGCCTTCGGGCGATACGCCCTGCACCGGCAACAGCTCCTTGTTGGAGCCGGCCTTCTGAGCCTTCGCGGCGCGCCGGTGGCTTTCCCTGGCGAAATCGTCGAGCATCCGCCGCGACAAGCCCCATTTCTCGGAGATGCGTTCGGCACTTTCGCCTTGATGGATCAGTTCGTGGCGCTGGAACAGTTCCGGATTTAACACTTCGAAGCCGCTGACGGTCCGGCCCAGGCCGATGTCGAGAAACATCGGCGTACGGGTCATGCTTTCCACGCCGCAACCGATCACGTAATTCATGTCGCCGGCCGCCACGGCCTGCGCCGCAAAATGCACCGCTTGCTGGCTCGAGCCGCACATGCGATTCAACGAAACGCCCGGCACTTTTACCGGCAACCCGGAGAGCAGCACCGCGAGCCGGGCGGGATTGGCGCCCTGTTCGCCGGCGAGCGTGACCGTACCGTCGATCACGTCTTCGATCTTCTGCGGATCGATCTGCGACCGCTTGATGAGTCCGTCGAGCGCATGCGCCAGCAACGTATCGGGACGCTGTTCGCGCAGCGCCCCGCCGCGCCTGCCGAACGGCGTGCGCACCGCTTCGATAATCACTGCCTCATTCATGGTCTCTTCCTCATCTCAGACCTCAATCTTCACCGCAAAGACGCAAAGGACGCAAAGAAGAATTTAACTGGGCGAAATACGATCGGTGCAGCAGGGAACATTGAAGCGTACGGACCATTCAGCAACGATAAGTCCAGACCTTATCCTCGTTCCCCCATTCATGTTTCTCTTGATTTACCTTGCGTTTCCTTCGCGCCTTGCGTCTTTGCGGTGAAAAGGTTTATTTGCCCGTTACCAGGACAACCTTGCCGGTGACACGCTTGTTGAGCACTTCGTTGAGCGCATCCGCGGCGCGTTCCAACGGATAAGTAGCGTGGATGTGCGGCCTGACCTTGGCGGCCGCGTACATCGCCATCAGATCATAGTTGTTTTCGCGATTGCGCTCGGGTTCGTTCCTCGTGAATGCGCCCCAGAACACCCCGACGATGGAGCAACCCTTCAGCAGGGTCAGATTTAGCGGCACCTTGGGAATGTCGCCGGCGGCAAAGCCGACCACCAGGAAGCGACCGTTCCACGCCATGTCGCGCAAGGCCGGCTCCGAGTACGGTCCGCCGACCGGGTCGTACACCACGTCCACTCCCTTGCCAGCGGTGATGGCTTTGATCCGTGTCCGCAGGTCCTCGGTGCCGTAGTTGATCACCTCATCGGCGCCGTTCTGCCTGCAGATCTGCAGTTTGGCATCGTTCGAGGCAGCGGCGATGACCTTCGCGCCCATTGCCTTGCCCAGTTGTATCGCCGCTAGCCCGACCCCGCCCGCGGCCCCCAGCACCAGCAACGTTTCGCCGGCCTTGAGATCGGCGCGATCCTTGAGGGCGTGATAAGAGGTGCCGTAGGTCAGCACAAACGCGGAAGCCGGTACGAAATCCATTGCCAGCGGCATAGGGATGGTACGTTCCGCGTCGACCGCGATCTCCTCGGCAAATCCGCCCCACGTATTGAACGCGATCACCCGATCACCGCGCTTGACCCGGGTCACGCCGTCACCGACTTCCTTGACCACACCGGCGACTTCGCCGCCGGGCGAGAACGGCAGCTCGGGCTTGAACTGATATTTGCCCTGGATGATCAAGGTATCGGGGAAATTGACCCCGCATGCTTTCACGCTGACTACGACCTGCCCCGGCTCCGCCTTCGGCGATGGCACCTCCTCGACAACCAGCTTCTCCGGCAGCCCCAACTCTTTACACAATACCGCTTTCATAAATCTCCAAATCAGTTAACCGCAGAGGCGCAAAGGCGCAAAGGAAACGCAGAGAAAACCAAACGAATCCGGTATAAAAGTTGGGAGGAATTCGGAACCATCATCGCCCCATCGATGAATTGCCTTTGTCGCGACTATCCATTTCTTTCTTGCCTTTCCATTACATGTTGCTTTGTTTTCCTTTGCGTATCCTCTGCGCCTTTGCGCCTCTGCGGTGAGGTTTAGGCTTTAAATCAGCTCTTAAGGATTTTTTCGACCTGGCGCCAGCCGGCTTCGGCCATTGGCCGGGCACGCTTGCCCTGTTCCATCGCGTACGCGCTGGCCGCGGTGCCGTCCTTGACCCGGCCCATGATGCCCTGAAGTATCCCGGCCAGCCGGAACATGTTGTAGGCCAGGTAGAAATCCCAGTTCGGGATGTGGCTCCTGCCGGTGCGCCTGCAATACGCGGCGACATATTCTTGCTCTGTCGGTATGGCCAGCGCGCGAAAGTCGATCCCGTTCATGCCGCGGAACTGGCCCGGCGTCAGTCGCCAGGTCATGCAGTGATACGCGAAGTCCGCCAGCGGATGGCCGAGCGTGGACAGTTCCCAGTCGAGCACCGCGAGAATCTTCGCCTCCTGCGGATGAAAAATCACGTTGTCCATCCGGTAATCGCCATGGACGATGGTGGTCTCTTCACCCGGCGGGATGTTGTTCGGCAGCCACTCGATCAGATTCTCCATCGCCTCGATGCGCTCGGTTTCGGAGGCGCGGTACTGCTTGGTCCAACGGTTGATCTGGCGCGCGATATAGTTGCCCGGCTTGCCGTAGTCGGCGAGGCCGACTCGCGCGTAATCCACCTTGTGAAGCGCGGCGATGACACGGTTCAACTCGTCAAAGTACGCCGCGCGCTGAACCGTGCTCATGCCGGGAAGCGATGGATCCCACAATACGCGCCCTTCGATGTAGTCCATGATGTAGAAGGCCGTGCCGATCACCGCGTCGTCCTCGCACAGGCAGTAGGTTTTCGCCACCGGCACGTCGCTGCCGTGCAGCGCGGTGATGACGCGGTACTCTCGGTCTACGGCGTGTGCCGACGGCAGCAACTTGCCCGGGGGCTTGCGGCGCAAAACGAAGCGCTTTCCGCCTGCCGTCAGCCTGAAGGTGGGATTAGACTGGCCGCCCCTGAACTGTTCGACTTCGAGATTTCCCGAGAAGCCTGCGATGTGCTGGCGCAGATAGCGTTCCAGACTGACCACATCGAAGCGATGCCGCTCCTGGACCGGCATCGTGCCGATGAACTCCTCGTTCATGAATTCCTCTCCCTCACCTCCTGTGAGCCCGGCGAGAATACCATCCGCGCTCGAGGCCTGCCAACGCTGCGCGGGACGGCGAAAACCCGCATGCTAGAATCCCTGTGTTTTGCCCTCTGCAATCACGCCGATGAAAGAATTCCAGGACCGTGTCGCAGTCGTAACCGGGGGTGCCAGCGGCCTGGGCCGCGCCATGGCGCTGCGCTTCGCCCGCGAGGGCATGAAGATCGTTCTGGCCGACATACAGGCCGACGCCCTGAAGAAAACCGAAGCCGACTTCGAACAGGCCCGAATTCCAGTGCTGGCAGTGCGCACCGATGTTTCGAAAAGCAAAGATGTCGAGGCGCTGGCCGACAAAGCGTTCAAGACCTTCGGCGGCGTGCATATTCTGTGCAACAACGCCGGCGTCGCGCCCGGCGGCACGGTCTGGGAGCACACCGAGAAGGACTGGGAATGGACGCTGGGCGTCAATGTATGGGGCGTGATCCACGGCATCCGCGTTTTCGTACCGCGCATGCTCGAGCAGAACGTCGATTGCCACGTGGTCAACACGGCATCGGTTGCCGGACTGCTGTCGCTGCCAGGGATGAGCGCCTACTGCGTGTCCAAGCACTCGGTAGTCACGCTATCCGAGTGCCTGCACCACGACCTGGTCGAATTTGGCTCAAAGCTGAAGGCTTCGGTGCTCTGCCCGGCCTACGTCCCCACCGGCATTTCCGATTCCGAGCGCAACCGTCCCGCAGCGCTGCGCGAGGACAAGAAAAAGAACCCGGAGGACTTGAAGCGGGAAGCGCAGTTGCGCCACGCGGTGCAGTCCGGGCGCATTTCCGCCGAACAGGTCGCGGACCTGGTTTACGAAGCGATCAAGGCTGAGAAGTTCTACATCCTGCCCCACCAGAAGATCAAACCCGCGATCGAAACCCGCATGCAGGATATCCTGCTTGAGCGTGCGCCGACCGACACTCTGAACCGAAAATCGAACGCTTGATCCACAAGGGATTTCCTACGATATCCCGTTGAGGTGTGCGTAGTGCCCCCCGCGGCCCGGACCAAGCAACAAAGGCGGATCGGCCGGGCGAGCCTCTGTTCCGGCCGCGATTGCACGAAACCGTGACGGACGCAGCGTTGAGCGCCTGTCTACAATCGGGCGATCGACGCAGCATCACAAAGACAATGAACACCGCCCGTGCACAGTTCCTATCCGGACTGAAGGACACTTCCCCGCTGTTGATCGGCGCCGCCCCCTTCGGCGTCATCTACGGGGTGCTGGCGACCGGCGCGGGAATTCCCGTGGTGATGGCGCAGGCGATTTCGTTGATCGTTTTCGCCGGCTCGGCGCAGTTCATCGCCGCTCAGTTGATCGGTGCCGGCGCATCGGGACTGGTGATCGTCCTGACCACCTTCATCGTCAACCTTCGGCATGCGTTATACAGCGCTTCGGTGGCGCCATACGTGAAAGACCTGCCTCGAACATGGAAGTGGGTGCTCTCCTACCTGCTCACCGACGAGGCTTTCGCGGTCGCGATCGCGCATTACCGCGACAATGCCGGCGAACCGAGCCGGCACTGGTATTTCCTCGGCGCCGGCGTATCGCTTTGGGGCACTTGGCAGGCGAGTACCGCGGTCGGCATCCTCCTTGGCACCGAAATACCGCACGAGTGGTCGCTTGACTTCACCCTGGCGCTGTCGTTCATTGCCCTGCTGGTGCCGGTGCTCAGGACGCGGGCCGACCTGGTTGCGGCGCTGGTTGGCGGCATTGTAGCGGTAGCCGCATTTGGATTGCCGTACAAGCTCGGGCTGATTCTCGCCGCGTTCTGCGGGATCGGCGCGGGGATGCTGGCGTGGAGGCTGGGAAAATGAATCTCTGGCTGGTGGTAATCGCTGCAGGTGTGCTGACTTTCCTGATCCGCCTGTCGTTCATTTCGCTGCTGGCGAATTGGGCGATGCCACCTCTTGCGCAGCGGGCGCTGAGCTTCGTGCCGCCGGCGGTGATGACCGCGATCGTGTTTCCGGAGTTGCTGGTTCGAGGCGGTGACTTGGCGGTGGGCATGGACAATCATCGCCTGACCGCCGGCGTGATTGCGATCCTGGTGGCGTGGCGCTTCAAAAAAATCATGCCAACCATCGTGGCCGGCATGGCTGCCCTATGGCTGCTGCAATACTATGCGGGCTAAGGACGAAGCGCGTTAAACGCAAACGTACGCGAAGGGAAAGCAAATACCAACGAATCCAAATTCAGGGGATAGGCCTGGCCGAAGCGATACGTTTCGTCGTGTCGGACAAAGGTTTTAAACCACCTATCCCGTTGGTTATCTTGTATCCCGGTTTCCTTTGCGTACCTTTGCGTCCTTCGCGTTGAAGATCTATTTGGCTTTTCCGCTGCCGTGCTTGACGAACGGGAAGACTGTGGTGAAGCCCATGATGTCGGTAATCAGCAGCACGATGAAGATGACCAGCACGAATGTGAGAACGTCCGTTCCGCCCGCCGGGGCGGTCTCGATCTGGCGCGCCAGCGCGGAGATTTCCTGGTCCGTCAGTGCCGCGACGCGTGCCTGCGCGTCCTGAAGGCTTACCCCGGATTCCCGCAACTTTGCCTGCAGCTCGGGCCGCAGGAAGGTTTCATTCACCAGCGCGCGGTCCTTCTGCGCGTCTTCTACAGCCACCTGTTCCGTCGTGATCAGCGTCGGCGCGGCTTGCACTAAGCTCGTGAACGCGATCGAAGTTGCAAGAAATCCGGCCAGCAGCCTGTTGAGAATTTTCATGCCGCACCCTCCCTTTTTGATTTTCCTTTACGTACCTTCGCGTCCCTTGCACTTCACGCGGTTTTTTTAATCCTAGTGTTTTTGCGGATGAAATCCGCCATGCGAGCGACGCCCTTCTCGATTGCTTCATTGGAAGCGGCGTAGCTGAAGCGGATGTGCTGGCCTTCGTTGGGCACGCGCGGACCGAAATGGATGTCCGCCAGCACTGCAACGCCGGCTTCGTTCAGCAGCCGTTTACGGAACTCCTCCGAATCCTTGGCCCCGATCATTTCGCATGCCGCTGTAACGTTCGGCCAGGCGTAAAAGGCGCCACCCGGGTTCCGGCAACTAACGCCGGGCACTTTGTTCAGCAATCTCACGATCAGATCGCGCCGTGCCAGAAAGCTGTCGCGCATTTTCTTCGCCTCGTCCTGCGGACCGTTCATGGCCTCCACCGCCGCCCACTGCGTGATCTGAGAGGCGCAGGAATCGGTGTTGGTCACCCAGCGGGTGAACACCGGCGCAAGCGCCCTGTTCGCGGTAAAGCCCAGGCGCCAGCCGGTCATCGCCCAGGTCTTCGAGGCACCATCTGAGATGATGGTGCGCTCGAGCATATCCGGAAACTGGGCCAGCGACACAAATTCGCCGTCGTAGCAGAGCTGTGAATAGATCTCGTCCGCGAACACCCAGACTTGCGGATGCCTGCGCAGGATCGCAGCGATCGCTTCCATGTCCTTCTTCGGAATGATGCCGCCGGTCGGGTTCTGCGGCGAGTTCAGGATCAGGAGCTTTGTTTTCGGGGTGATCTCCGCTTCGAGCTCGGACGGATCCAAGCTGAAGTTGCGCGATTCGCGCAGATGGATCGGCACCGGCACTGCGCCATGCGCGCGAATCTGCGATTCGTAGATCGGGAAACCCGGGTTCGGGAACACCACCTCGTCGCCCGCGCCATAGTCGGTGACCGAGAGAATTGAATAGGCGATGAACGGTTTTGCACCCGCGCCAACAACGATGTCGTCCGCGCTCACTTTGATAGCGCGCGTGCGGTTCAGGTAATTCGCCGCCGCCTCGCGCAGCTCCAGGATACCGGCCGAAGGCGTGTAGCCGTGCTTGCCCTCGTTGATTGCCCTGATGCCCGCGTCGCGGATGTTTTTCGGGGTGTGGAAATCCGGCTGGCCGATGCAGAAGGAAATGATGTCCTTCCCCTGGCGTTGCAACGCACTGACCTCGGCCAGGACAACGAAAGCGTTTTCGGTACCGAGATCGTTCGCTCGGCGGGATACTGCGGGCATCAGGGAAACTCCTCCGGGATCAGAAATGCGGGCTTCAATGACTGGCACACCTGCCCGTAAGCGTTTATATTTGAAGTACTTTATAGCACGGCGAGCGCGGGACGGTCAAACCATGCCATACATTGAAGAATCGCTCTCCGCAGGCGAGCAGATCGTAGGATTTTTCAGGCTCCACTGGATTTCCAGGCGCTGGATGGTCCTGTGGATCGTGCTGGCGATTCCCACGGTTGGAATTACGCTGATCCTGGCCCTGTTTGAATTCCTCAGGCTCCGGTCCATCGAGCAGGGCGTTACCAACAAGCGCGTGATCTACAAGAAGGGCATCATCAGCCGCAAATCCGAGGAGATGAAGCTGAACTCCATCGAAACCGTGGAGATCGATCAGGGTATTCCGGGACGCATCTTCGGTTTCGGCGACGTGACTGTGACCGGCCGGGGCTTGAGCAATGTCGTGTTCAAGTCGGTCGACGACCCCATGGCGGTGAAGCGGAAAATCGAGAGCGTCAGTAATCCCATCGGATGAGGGGCTCTTGATCCCACCGTAAAGGTTGTCCGACTGCCTTCCGAAGGGGTATCGTCTGTATCAGGAGCAGCCCATGGGGCAGTCGCATGAACGAACAGCAAGCCGCAGTCCTGCGGCAACACATGGTCCTGGAAATTGCCGCGCAAACCGTCCTTGCGGGTGAAAGGATCGGCAAGTACAACCTCGATGCGCGGGTGATGGAAGTCATGGGCAAGGTGCCGCGGCACGAATTTGTTCCCGTCGAGATCCAGCCTTACGCTTATCTCAACCGCCCGCTTCCGATCGGCTTCGACAAGACCATATCCCAGCCGTTTATCGTCGCGCTGATGACGGATATGCTCGAGATCCGCAAGGAAGACGTCGTTCTGGAGATCGGCACTGGACTTGGCTACCAGGCGGCGGTCCTCGCCGAACTGGCGCACAAGGTGTACAGCATGGAGATCATCGAGGCGCTCGCGCAGCAGGCCGTGAAACGGCTCAGCCGCGCCGGCTACACCAACGTTGAGGTCAAGGTCGCTAACGGCAGTTATGGGCACCCCGAGCACGCTCCGTTCGACAAGGTGATGGTCACGGCGGCGCCGGACCTCATCCCTCCCCCGCTGATCAACCAACTCAAGCCCGGGGGCAGAATGGTGATCCCGGCAGGCTTGTCCGACAACCAGCAACTGATCCTGGTGGAGAAGAGCGCGAACGGCCGGTTGTCGACCAGGGAGATTCTTCCGGTCAGGTTCTCCCAACTCGAAGGCGCCGAGTCCTTCTGATTCCGAATACGAATTCAGGGGAGATTGCGCCATGAGCCGGATGTATGCCTGTTTCGCCCTTGCGGCGCTCGCAGCGTCGCTGCGGCCGGTTTATGCCGCAGATCTGACGGTCGAACAGGTGAAACAGGTCCTGTCGTCACCGGAGCGTGTGACCACCGCTGCACTTGCCGGTAAAGACCTTTCCCGCCTGGACCTGGGGCGACAGGATTTCCGAGGTGTGAACCTCGTCGGGACCAATTTCTTCGCCAGCAAACTCGTGCAGTGCAATTTTTCCGGGGCGAAGCTCTCTGGAGCCAACCTGAACGGGGCCTGGCTGATGGGAACGGACTTTTCGGGTGCCGATCTCTCCCGCGCAACGTTGATGTCGGTCGTGATACTCGGGGGAGAAGTCACCGCCCGTCCGAATTTCAGGAACGCGAACCTGTCCGGAGCGCGCATCATCGCAGAGCTGGATGGTGCCGATCTGTCGGAAGCCAATCTGTCCAAGGCGCGCCTCGGCGTTGATATCAAGAATCAAGGGATGGGACAGATGCGCACCAACCTCGTCAAGGCCAACCTCGGGGGAGCCAATCTTGCCGAAGCCGACCTGAACCGGACGCTGCTGCGATTTGCCAACCTTAAGGATGCCAACCTGCGCGGGGCCGATCTATATCGAGCCGACCTCTCCGGTGCGGACCTGACCGGTGCGGATGTGACGGGAGCGAATCTGGAGGAAGCGAATGTTGACGGGACAATATTCAAAGGCGTGCGCGGGCTGGATGCCGCGAAGGGCTTCGACCGCGCCGAACACCGGGACAACGCCAAATTCTAGAAAGCTCGATCTCCGGGAGAA
>DASQOP010000277.1:0-2677 GCA_035644415.1 Burkholderiales bacterium | reverse complement strand
TCCTCGGCCGTGATGTCCTACTTGGCCGATCAGCGGGGCGTGACCGACGTGCACGATTTGCATATCTGGGCGCTCAGCACCACCAGCGTCGCCCTGACCGCACACCTGGTGGTGCCGGATCGCGGCGCGGACGATGCGCTGCTCGACTCCATCACGCCCAACCTCAAGCGGCGCTTCCACATTCATCATGCCACTCTGCAAATCGAGCGCGACCGCTGCGAACACGGGTGTGAAGCCGAGGCCTGACGTCTCGCCCTACTTGATCTGCGCAGCAGTGTGTTCGAAGACCGGCGTCAACAATTTGTAGAACAACAAGACGGCAACGGGCGCGACCAAGATCCAGGCGAATCCCGCATGCAGTATCGCGTCCCAGAGCGCGACAATGGCATATCCGGCGCCGCGCGCCGCGAGTTCGAGTCCTTTCTCGATCGATACGGGCTGGGCAGGGACTCGCAAGATCCATTCGCCCAGTCGGACGAAGGGAATGATCAGCAACAGTTGCGTGGGCGCCATGAGCGCCTGCACGATTTGAATCGCCGGTAGATTCAAACGAAATGTCAGGGCGATCACCGTGCAAAGAATGGTAGAAATGCCAAGGATGGGAATGTTGCCGACCACCACTCCGATTGCCACGCAGAGCGCAAGCCGATCCGGCGAAATGCCCTGCCTCAACAAGGCCAGGAGAGGTTCGATAATTCTTCGGTATAGCCAGTTCTTCACGGGGATGTTCAACGATACGGGTATTCGGCGACGATTGCCCATGGAATTCGTGGGTTCGGCATGGCGCAGGCCCGGCCGAGCCGTTACAGTCGATGCCAGGGAGAAAGACGCATGTCCAATGAAAGTGCGATTCGCCGCGAAGTCGGCGCCATCGCGTTGATGTTCACCGGCTTGGGTTCGATCATCGGGTCGGGCTGGTTGTTCGGTGCCTGGCGCGCCGCCCAGCTGGCCGGTCCCGGCGCTGTCTATTCGTGGGCCATCGGGGCTGTGATCATCCTTTTCGTCGCGTTTACCTATGCCGAACTCGGCGCCATGTTTCCGGAGTCCGGAGGCGCGGTGCGCTATGGACATTATTCGCACGGCTCGTTGGTCGGGTTTGTCGCCGGATGGGCCGCCTGGATCGCCATTGTCTCGGTGATCCCGGTGGAAGCTGAAGCATCGGTGCAGTACATGAGTTCCTGGCCGTGGGGCTGGGCGCAGCACCTATACGTGCACGCCGCCAACGGCCAGGGAGAGTTGTCAGCGGCCGGTCTATCCATTTCCGCCGTACTCGTGGTGCTCTATTTTCTGGTCAATTTCTGGAGCGTGAAGGTTTTTGCCGATACCAACAGCGCCATTACCTTTTTCAAGCTGATCGTGCCGGCGGCGACTGCCGTGGCGCTGATGTTTTCCGGCTTCCATTGGCAGAACTTCCAAGTGGGCATTCACGGCGGCCGGCACGTCGGAAGCGTCGCTGCCATTCTGACCGCGGTCGCCACCAGCGGCATCGTATTCAGCTACAACGGCTTTCAGAGCCCGGTGAACCTGGCGGGCGAGGCCCGCAACCCGGGGCGCAGCGTGCCCATCGCCATCTTCGGGTCGATCGCGCTGAGCACGGTGGTGTATCTGCTGCTGCAGGTTGCATTCATCGGCGCCGTCGCGCCGGAACACCTGCAGGAAGGCTGGGCCGGGCTGGAATACAGCTCGCCGTTCGCACAGCTCGCGCTGGCGTTGAATCTCAACTGGCTCGCCCTCCTGCTTTACGCCGATGCCTTCGTGAGCCCGAGCGGCACCGGCACCACGTACACGGCGACCACTGCGCGAATGATCTACGCCATGGAGCGCAGCGACACCGTGCCGGAGGTATTCGGCCGTGTTCATCCGCGCTTCGGGATCCCGCGGCCTGCGATGTGGTTCAACCTGGCGGTGTCCTTCATCTTTCTGTTCTTCTTTCGCGGTTGGGGAAAGCTCGCCGCCGTGATCTCGGTTGCCACCATCATCACCTACCTCGTGGGACCGATCAGCGTCATGGTGCTCCGGCGTACGGCGCCCAACCTGCACCGGCCGCTGCGCGTGCCGGGTTTGCCGCTGCTCGCGCCGATCGCCTTCGTACTCGCCACGCTGATGCTTTTCTGGGCGCGCTGGCCGCATACCGGCCAGATCATGCTGCTGCTGATTCTGCCGATGCCTGTGTATCTCTACTACCAAGCCAAGTCGAACTGGCTCAATTTCGGCCGCCAATTGCGCGGTTCCTGGTGGTTGCTCGCCTACTTGATCGTGATAACCGTGCTGTCCTGGGCCGGTAGCAAGGAATTTGAAGGTCACGGCTACATAGGCTACGGCTGGGATCAACTCTGCGTCGTGCTGGCCGCCCTGGTGTTCTATTTTTGGGGTCTGCGCAGCGGTTGGCGTA
Organism: Burkholderiales bacterium; assembly: GCA_035644415.1. Lineage (GTDB taxonomy): Bacteria > Pseudomonadota > Gammaproteobacteria > Burkholderiales > JACQAP01 > JACQAP01. The sequence goes on along the minus strand of DASQOP010000277.1, from coordinate 285 downwards.
CGCCCGCGGTCGAGGCGGTGGAAGGCGGTGCGAAAACACCTGACACGATTGCCTGACAGCGCATTGGTGTTGGAAGTGACATCCGCCGCTCGCTACATAAGATTTTTCTGACCGCTCAGCGTCGTGCGTGAAATCAGGCTGCGCGGCGGAACGTCAGATTCAGGCGCTGCGCGCCCAAGAGGTCGTGATGACCCTCCTTGAGCGCGAGCACGCCGTGATGATGCAGGCGCGCGGGCCCGCCCCAGATGACGACGTCGCCATTCTGCAGCGGTACCCGCCGCTGCT
>DASQOP010000276.1:0-6788 GCA_035644415.1 Burkholderiales bacterium | reverse complement strand
TGACGGCAAGCTGGTGGACCGGACCATCCTGCTCGATACCGGGCGCATACGCGTTACCGGCAAGGGCAGTGCGGATTTCGGTACCGAAACGATTAACCTGCGCATGCGCCCTCAGACGAAGACCGCGCAGTTCCTGAGTCTCGCCACGCCGATCCAAGTCAGCGGCACGTTCAGGAATTTCAAGATCAGCGTCTCTCCCGGCGATGTGCTCGAAACGATCGGCCGGCTGGCGACTTCGATCATCTGGGTGCCGCTGCAGAAGATTGCCGGCAAGAAGATTCCGCGTGACGGCAGCGACGTATGCGGTGAGTCGCTCCTGACGCTGCCGGTGCCCTGAGTACGCGGTTACCGCGCTGTTGCGGACTGCGCTAAGACCGCGCGCGCACTGGCGGACGCGCGTATCTGATAAATCGGGCGCGGGGACTTGTCCAAGTAGTACGGCATCATCTTCGGCACCAGTGCGGCGAGCGTTTCCATGCGCTTCTGCGGCGCCGGGTGAGTGGAAAGGAAATCTAAGCGTGAACTGCCACTTCCGAGTTTCGCCATCTTGTCCCACAGTGACACCGCTGCGTTCGGATCGTAGCCGGCTTTCGCCGCCAGCTCGATGCCGATGCGATCGGCCTCCGATTCGGCCTCCCTGCTGTTGGGCAATTCCAGCGCGACCACGGCAGCCATCTGTGCACCGGTGAGCGTCATATTGCCGTAGCGGCTGGACTGCTGGGTGGCAGCAAGCACGCCCAGCCCCATCTGCATGGCCAACGCACGGGACATCCTTTCCGCGGTGTGCTTCGCCAGCGCGTGCGAGATTTCGTGGCCCATCACCTGCGCCAGTTCGTCGTCGGTTGCCTTGAGCTGCTCAATCAGGCCGGTATAGATCGCCATCTTGCCGCCGGCCATGCACCAGGCGTTGACGGTTTTGGGGTCGTCGATCACCTTGACGCTCCATTCCCAGCTTTCTGTTTCCGGCCGATATCTGATCGCCTGCGCGATCAACCGTCCGGTGATCATCCGCACCCGCGCGCTCACCGCCGGGTTGCTGTCGATCTTGCCCTTTTGCTGCAGCGGCTGAAGCATCGCGACGTAGGCCTGTTTCGATTCCGAGATGGCCATGTCCTCGGATACCAGCATCAACTGCTGGCGACCGGTTATCGGATTGGTCTGACAGGCGCACAGCGCGAGCACTGCGAACGCCAGGGTGAACAATGCCTTCTTCATTGGATGCGGTCCTCTGCCTGGTTCCGGAAAGTGCGTATTGTCCATCGTAACGCCTTGCAGTTCCGTGCGCTGACCCACTTTGCGGTGCGAACAGACGCAAAAAAGCCGGCAGCAGGTGCCGGCTTGGTTTGCGTCGCAGCCGCAGCTCAGCCGTACAGCCTGCTGTGCTTGGGCACCTTCGCCATCAGGTATTCCATCTGGTCCTGCAGGATGCGGCGGTTTTGCAGGATCAGATGCTCGTAGCGGTTGGGCACGTAGGGCGTGTACAGCAGCGGCATGTCGGCCGATTCCGGGGTGCGCCCGCCCTTGCGGATGTTGCAGCCGCGGCAGGCGGTCACCACGTTCATCCAGCGGTCCTTGCCGCCGAGATAGACCGGCATCACGTGGTCGCGCGACAGGTCGCGTTCCTTGTACTGCCCGCCGCAATAGGCGCACATGTGGCGGTCGCGGAAAAACAGCGAGGTATTGGACAGATGAGGCTCGGCGTGATAGTCCTTGGAGAAGTCCACTGCGCCCTTGATGGCGATGATGCTGTGGGTGGACAACTGGGAACGCGCGCCGGTCTTGCGCGACACGCCGCCATGGTAGGTCGCCACGACTTCGCCGTGCGACCACGCCACCATTCGGCGCGCGTAGTAAGAGATGGCCTCTTCGACCATCAGCCACCGGCTGGGGGTGCCGGCCATATCCACTGCAAGAATCAGGGCCAACTCCGCTCTCCTGGACAGTCCTAGCTCTGACTTATGGTCAGGCTTCGATGTTTGGGCCGGATTCCGGACGCAACTTGTAATCGAAAGGCCGGAAACGCGGCGTTTTCAGGAGTATAGGCAGATCAAACGCAGTTTGGAAGCATCTGCGCCGTCTAAGCACCCGTTTATGCGGGTGATTCCCCGGCCCGTCAGGCTGGGGTGGCGGCCAGAGTCACTTTCTGGATGGTAATGGCGTTGACCGGGCATACCGCCTCGCAACGGCCGCAGCGAATACATTGGCTCTGGTCTATCCACAGGCGGTTGTAATAAAGTGAGTCGGTCCCGCCCTTTTCCACTTTGGTATAGCTCAAAATCCGTCCCTCTTCGTCCCGCAGCAGCGAAGCGATCTCGACGATGCAGCCTTCCACAGGCTTCACCTTCAGGCATTCGTCGCACAGCACGCAGTCCCGGTCCACGATCTCGAATTTGTAGTGGCAAAGGTAGCAGCGCGACGCCTCTTCCTTCGCCACCGGCTCGGCGAATCCGGTCTCGACTTCCGCCTCCAGCCCCCTGGCCGCAACCGCAAGCGTAGGCATCGGATGAATCGGAATGACGTTCATCTCCGCGGTGCGCCCGGTGGTGCGGCCGCCCGGCAGCTTCGAGCGGAAAGCGGCGCCGAGTTGCGCGACCTGTTCCGTGCGCGGCCGCCCCGTCAGCCATGCGTCCACCTTGCGCGCACATTCCTTTGCATGTCCGATTGCTTGAATCAGCGTAGTGGCGCCAAGCGCAAAATCACCTGCGACAAAAACATTGCGCTGCGCGGTCTGGCAGGCCGTGCCGCTCGCCAGCCAGCCGTCGCGCGCCACCAGCGTCGGCGCAAGTTCCGCATCGATCCATGCCGCCTGCGGAAATTGCCCGGTCGCGAGGATCACGGTGTCGGCGCCGATCGCGAGTTCGGCTCCGGGGATCTCGGCCGGCGCGCGCCGGCCGTCGCGGCCGGGTTCTCCCTGCCTGGTACGCACGAAACGCACGCCGATCACCTTACCCCGATCGCCAAGAAAGCGGAGCGGCGCGCAGTTCGTTTCCAGGTGCCCACCCTCCTCCAGCAACTCCTCGAGTTCTCCCGGCAGCACCACCATGTCTTCTTGCGCCCGTCGATAGACGACGCCGACTTGTGCGCCTAGCCGCAGCGCGGTACGGGCGCAGTCCATGGCCGTATAGCCACCCCCGATCACGATCACTCGGCCGCCGATGTCACGTCTGCCGAACTCGTTCACCTGCAGCAGGAAACTCAGTCCGTGCTCGATTCCCGTCAATTCCTTGCCGGGCAGCTCAAGTATGTTGGGCCGCAGCGTTCCCGCGGCCAGCACCACCGCGTCGAAGTCTTCAGAGAGCCGGGCCAGCGTGACGTCGGTACCGATTTCGACTCCGCAGCAGATGATCACGCCGGTGGCGGCGACCTGGCGAATCTCGCGATCGACGATTTCGCGCGGCAGGCGGAACGCCGGGATGCCCTGATTGAGCATTCCGCCAGGAGTCCGGTGCTTCTCGAACACGGTCACGCCGTGCCCGGAGAGAGCCAGTTCACGCGCTGCTGTGAGCCCCGCCACGCCGGCGCCGATCACCGCAACCCGTTTTCCGCTGGCGGGAAAATCCGGCTCGAGGACAACCGGTGCGCTGGCGCCGAAATCCGCGGCTGAGCGCTTGGAAAAGCAGATCGCCACCGGCTCGCCATTGCCTTCCCAGCCGTGTCGGCAGGCGTCCTCGCACGGCCGCGAGCACACCCGGCCGAGCACTGCGGGGAAAACATTGTCACGCAGGTTGATTTCATAGGCTTCTGCGAACCGCCCGTGGTAGATCGCCTCGAGATACCCGGGGATGTCGGTGCCCGCCGGACATGCCGCCTGGCACGGGATATTCTTTTCCAGCCAGTGAAGATCCTGGGGTGCGGTGCTGGTACCAGCCTGGATGGACAGGGCCGTCGCTGATTTGAATTGAGATGACATGATCGTGACTGCGTGACTATCGTGACTGCGTGACTACCGCAGAAACCAAGGACGGTGCCCTAGTCACGATAGTTACGGCAGTCACGTCGTCACGGCCTTTCAGAACAACCCCACCACTTTACCGTCGGGCGTGAGGTCGATCTTGGTCGCCGAAGGCACTTTCGGCAAGCCCGGCATGGTCATGATGTCGCCGCAGACCATGACCACGAATTCCGCTCCGGCGGCGAGCCGCACTTCACGGATGTTGATGATGTGGCCCGACGGGGCGCCGCGCACCGAAGCATCGGTCGAAAACGAATACTGGGTTTTGGCCATGCAGACCGGGTAGTGGCCGTAGCCGTCCTCCTGTAGTTTTTGGATCTGCGCCTTGACCTTGGTGTCCGCGCTGATATCGGCGGCGCCGTAGATCCTGGTGGCGATCGATCTCGCCTTTTCCCAAAGCGTCGCCGAATCCTCGTAAACGAAGCGGAAGTCGGCCGGTGCGCGCTCGATCAGATCCACCACCGTGCGCGCGAGCGCTTCGGCACCGGCTGCGCCCTGCGCCCAATGCTTCGCCACCACGATCGGCGCTTCGTGGTGCGCCATCTTGCGCTTGAGCAACTCGATCTCGGCCGGCGTGTCGTGGCTGAAGTGGTTGATCGACACCACGCACGGTAAGCCGTAATGGTTGCGCACGTTGTTGACGTGCCGCTCGAGATTGGCAATGCCCTTCTCCAGCGCGGCGAGATTTTCCTTGTCGAGTTCCTTTAGCTCCGCCCCACCGTGGTACTTGAGCGCGCGCACGGTGGCGACAACCACGCAGGCGTCGGGGCGCAGGCCGGACTTGCGGCACTTGATGTCCACGAATTTCTCAGCGCCCAGGTCGGCGCCAAATCCCGCCTCCGTCACCACATAGTCGGCAAGCTTCAATCCCGCCTTGGTGGCAATGACCGAGTTGCAGCCGTGTGCGATATTGGCAAACGGTCCGCCGTGAATGATTGCCGGATTGTTCTCCAGCGTCTGCACGAGATTGGGCTTGAGCGCATCCCTGAGCAGCACCGTCATCGCCCCCTGCGCTCCCAGGTCGCGCGCCCGCACCGGCTTCTGGTCACGCGTATAACCGACCACGATATTGCCGAGCCTTTCCTTCAGGTCGGCAAGCGACTGCGACAGGCAGAAGATCGCCATCACTTCCGAGGCTGCCACGATGTCGAAGGCGTCCCGGCGCGGGTAACCGTTGGCGGGACCGCCGAGCGCGACCACGATCTCGCGCAGCGCGCGGTCGTTCATGTCCAGCACCCGTTTCCAGGTGATGCGGCGCACGTCCACCCCGAGTTCGTTGCCGTGGTGGATGTGGTTGTCGAGCAGCGCCGCCAGCAGATTATTGGCGAGCTGGATGGCGTTGAAATCGCCGGTAAAGTGCAAGTTGATATCTTCCATCGGCACCACCTGCGCATAGCCGCCGCCGGCAGCGCCCCCTTTCATACCGAATACCGGGCCGAGGCTGGGTTCGCGCAATGCAATCAGCGCTTTCTTGCCGATGCGGTTGAGCGCGTCGCCCAATCCCACCGTGGTGGTGGTCTTGCCCTCGCCCGCCGGCGTGGGGCTGATGGCGGTGACCAGGATCAGCTTGCCGTCCGGCCGGCCCTTCAGGCTGTCCAGATACTCAAGCGAGATCTTCGCCTTGTAGTGACCGTAGGGTTCGAGATTCTCTTCGGGGATTCCCAGACGTTCCAAGGCAAGCGCGGAGATGCGCTTGAGCCTGGCCTGCTGGGCGATTTCAATATCGGAAAGCACGGTGACCTCTTGTGATTTTTGCCGGTCCGCGAGAGCAAAACAAAAAAAGCGGCAGAGAAATCTGCCGCTCCTTGCGGAAATCCCTGTTCTTATCTCGACGGGCCGGTATGTCCGTCTTCGGGGCGGATCATGGTGGTGCCGCCCGGACCGTACCCGATGAGCTGCAGAATCACCTCTTCATCCTTGGCGCCATCGTAATGGTGACCTCCCGCCGGGTGCTTCATGAAGCCTCCCGCCTTGACCGGAACGGTCTTGCTTGGATCGAAGGTGTCTCCGGTGCCGGTCCACCAGGTGCCCTGCAAGACGGTGGCGTAGCGGTCATCGGGATGGAAGTGCGGGCGCGACATGATCCCGGGCGGGAACTTCACCCGGACCACATAGACACCCGGCTTGGACGGGTCGCCCGAAATCACCGCAAACTTGACGCCCTCGTAGCCGGGGAGGTCTTTCCATTGAACGTCCTCCGGCTGCACGCGCACGAATCCCTCCGGATCGGAGTCCGCGCGCAGCAGCGCCGTGGGGACAAGCGCCGCACCCAGCAGCATGGTTGCAGCGGCGAATCTGCGAATAGTGATCACGTTATTCCCCCGCGAAAAGTCTGGCATGAAGTTTACCTCATGTAATCGAGCGTGAGGTGCGCCAGCGAGCGTACTCCCAACACCAGCGCAGATTCATCGACGAAGAAACGCGGTGAATGGTTCGGCGCCGACTGTTTGCGATCTGTGCCCCTGGGCGTGATGCCGAGGAAATAGAAAAATCCCGGAATCTTCTGCTGATAGAAGGAGAAGTCCTCGTAACCGGTAATTTTCTGGCCGACGAAGACTTTGTCTGCGCCCGCCACCCGCTGCAGAGTCGGCACCATGCGCTCGGTCAGCGGTACGTCGTTCACCGTGACCGGGTAGGCGTTGTCGAAATGCACCTGCGCGGCTGCCCCAGCACTCCTGGCGATCATCTCCACCGTATTGCGGATGCGGGCGTGAATGTCCGCGCGCATGTCCTCGTTGAACGTGCGCACCGTACCCAGCATCTCGACCGCGTCCGGAATGATATTGTCCCGCACCCCGCCCTTGATCGCGCCGATGCTGACCACCGCCGGCTCCAG
>DASQOP010000275.1:0-3263 GCA_035644415.1 Burkholderiales bacterium | reverse complement strand
TGGGGCGCAGTTGGGGCGATCTCACCAAACAGCGCATCCTGACGCGCGAAGAAGCGCGGCAACTGCTACGCCACGGGTCCGCACTTGCCGAATTGCGGGTGCGGCTGCATTACCTGGCCTCGCGGCGGGAAGACCGCCTGCTGTTCGATTATCAGTCCGCGCTGGCCAAGGAGTACGGGCTTTCGGATACGCCGGCCAGACGCGCCAGCGAGCAGTTGATGCAGCGCTTCTACAGCACCGCAAAGCAGGTGCAGCTGCTGAACACCATCGTGCTGCAGAACCTGCGGGGCCGCATTTTCCCCTCGGTGGATGCCGAACCCAGACCGCTGAACGAGCGCTTTCGCGTGCGCAACGAACTTCTGGAAGCGGCCCACGCCCTGTTCCAGAAACAGCCCTCGGCCATTCTCGAAGCCTTTCTGCTGCTGCAGGACCATCCCGAACTCAAGGGCTTCGCGGTGCCGACGATGCGGGCGTTGTGGCACGCGCGCGGGAAAATCGACGCGGCATTTCGCCGCGACCCGGTGAATCGCACACTGTTCATGGAGATCCTGCGCCGCCCTTCGGGACTTACTCACACGCTGCGGCGGATGAACCAGCATGGCGTGCTTGGGCCTTACATTCCCGCATTCGGGCGCATCGTCGGACGCATGCAGCACGACCTCTTCCACGTCTATACCGTGGACGAGCATATCCTGATGGTAGTGCGCAACCTGCGACGCTTTGCTATTCCGGAGATGGCGCACGAGTATCCCCTCTGCAGCCGGCTGTTCGCGGAGTTCGAGCGCCCTGAAGTGCTTTACCTTGCCGGGCTGTTTCACGACATCGCCAAGGGCCGCGGCGGCGACCACTCGAAGCTGGGAATGGCGGATTCCCGCAGGTTCTGCAAGGCGCACGGGCTGTCGAAGGAGGACACCGACCTGGTGGCCTGGCTGGTGGAACAACATCTCACCATGTCGGCAACCGCGCAGAAACAGGATCTGTCCGACCCCGACGTGATCGGCGCATTTGCAGCGAAAGTGGGCGACGACCGTCACCTGGTGGCGCTTTACCTGCTGACTGTCGCCGACATACGCGGCACCAGCCCGAAGGTCTGGAACGCCTGGAAGGGCAAGCTTCTGGAAGACCTGTTCCGGGTCACGCGGCGGTTGCTCAACCCGGCCGCGCTGCCCGCCGAAAACACCTTGCAGGCGCGCCAGGAGAGAGTGCTGGAGAAATTACGCGCCTATGCGATTCCCGAGGGTTCGCAGCGCGATCTCTGGAAACAGCTCGACGATTCCTACTTTCTGCGCCACGACGAGCAGGACATCGTCTGGCACACCCGGCTGCTCAACTTTCGCGTGAATTCCCCGACGCCTGTGGTCAAGGCGCGGCTTTCCCCGATCGGAGAGGGCTTGCAGGTGATGATCTATTCGCGCGACGAGAAGTCGCTGTTCGCACGCATCTGCGGCTTCTTCCAGAGCATCAACTTCAGCATCGTCGAAGCCAAGATCTACACCACCAGGCACGGCTACGCGCTCGACAGCTTCCAGGTCATGGACCCGGCGCGGGCGACGTTGCATTACCGCGACCTGATCAGCTATGTCGAGCACGAGCTGGAAAGCAGGCTGCGCGCGCACGGCCCGTTGCCACCGCCCTCGACCGGCCGGATGTCACGCCAGGTGCGCTACGTGCCGATCACGCCGGAAGTGCATATCCGTCCCGACGAAAAAGGCGCTTATTATTATCTGAACGTGGTGGCGGGCGACCGTCCAGGCCTGCTGTACCGGATTGCGCGCCTACTCGACAGCTATGGTGTTGATGTCTACACCGCGAAAATCAACACACTGGGAGAGCGGGCCGAAGACAGCTTCCTGGTGACCGGAGAGGCGTTGCACGATTCCAAGCAGGTGGTCCGGCTCGAGGCCGAGCTGGTGCGTGAACTGCAACCCGCCTGATCATTCGTCGACGATCTGCTGGCCGGGAAAAAGCTCTTCGTTGAAGCCGAAATTGCGCAGGTCGCGGATGCGCATCGGGTAAAGGATGCCCATCAGGTGGTCGGTTTCGTGCTGCACCACCCGCGCGTGAAAGCCGGTGACGGTACGGTCGATCGGGTTGCCGAACTGGTCGTAACCCTGGTAGCGCAGTTTGGCGTAGCGCGGCACGACTCCGCGCATCCCCGGCACCGACAGGCAGCCTTCCCACCCCTCTTCCATTTCGGTTCCGATCGGTTCGAGCACCGGATTGATCAGCACCGTGTAAGGCACCTCCTCGGCGTCCGGGTAACGCGGATTGAAGCCGACCCCGAAGATCACCACCTGCTGGCTGATGCCGATCTGCGGCGCGGCGATACCCGCGCCATTCTTGGCACGCATGGTTTCTTCCATGTCCTGGACCAGCGCATGCAGCTCCGGGGTATCGAATTGGACCACCGGCGCCGCGCGTTCCAGCAAGCGCGGGTCGCCCATCTTCAATACCGGTTTAATCATCGCTTCCCGTCAGTTTCTCCAGCAGGGTCCGCACCTTCACCATGGTGGTCTTGATCACCGCATTGATCTGCTCCAGATGGATCGCATTGGCGCTGTCGCCGCGCCCTGCAGCATAGTTCACCACCACCGCGACGGTGGCGTAGCGCAAGCCGAGTTCGCGCGCCAGCGCCGCTTCCGGCATTCCGGTCATTCCCACCATGTGGGCGCCGTCGCGCTCGAGTCTGTCGATCTCTGCGGCAGATTCCAGGCGCGGACCCTGCGTAGCGGCATAGACGCCTCCATCCACGATTGCCTGTTTTGACCGCCTTGCGGCATCCAGCAACTGGCCACGCAGCTTGTCGCAGTAAGGATGGGTAAAATCCACATGCGTGACCGGCTGATCCGGACCGTCGAAGAAAGTGTGCTTGCGCCCATAGGTGTAATCGACGATCTGGCTGGGGAGCGCCAGCGTGCCCGGCTTCAGGTCCGCCCGGATGCCGCCTACCGAGGCCACCGAGACCACCCGCGACACCTGTTCCGAATGCAGCGCCCAGATATTGGCCCGGTAATTTACCGCATGCGGGGGAATAGTGTGCCCGTAGCCGTGACGGGCCAGGAACACGACTTCGCGACCGCCGAGTCTGCCGAAAGTCAGCGCGCCGGAAGCCTCGCCATAGGGGGTGCGCACTACCTGACGCCGCGTGATCTCCAGATTGGAGAGTTGGGTAAGTCCGGTGCCGCCGATTATGCCGAGCATGGATTCAGGTTTCAGGACTTCAATGCGTAGATTGCGGGAAGATTGCGCCAGTATTCGTTCAC
>DASQOP010000274.1:0-14708 GCA_035644415.1 Burkholderiales bacterium | reverse complement strand
CGCCGCATCGAACAGCCGTTCGTCGTGAGTGCTGCTGACCGCGGCAAACAGCACCAGCAGTCCGGCCGCAAGGCTGAACAGGAACACGAACTCGATCGCCCGCACCACCTGATCCATCATGCGTTGCACCTGTGCCAGGATCGCCGCCACGTCGATCACCAGCAGATTCGGGAAGCGCTTCACGATGTCGTCCATCACGACCGATCGCGAGGCTGGAAGGTACAGGCTGGTCACGAAGCTGCCGGGATAGCGCTCCAGCACGCCCGGGGGGGCGATCACGAAGAAGTTCACCCGGAACGAGTCCCAGTCCACCGTGCGCAGCGAGCTGATCTTCGCGGTCAGGCGCGATCCGCCGATGTCGTAGGTCAGGTCATCCCCTAGCTTCAGGCTCAGCGTTTTGGCGATGCCTTCTTCAACCGACAGCAACGGCTTGCCGGCATCCGAGGCGCCAAACCAGCGGCCGGCGACGATCACGTTACCCGGCTGCATTTTTTCCGCCCACGACAGGTTGAACTCGCGGTCGATGAGTCGCCGCGCCTGGTCCTCGACGTAGTCCTTCGAGGATACCGGCTTGCCGTTAACTTCCACGAGGCGGCCGCGAATCATCGGGAACAGCGCCGGCCGGTGCAAGTGCCGGACGGCAAAAAAATCCGCGATTTCCCCGACCTGGTCGGGCTGGATGTTCACCAGAAATCGATTCGGCGCATCCGGCGGCAGGCTCCTCTTCCAACTTTCCAGCAGGTCCGAACGCACCAGCGTGAGCAGGATCAACGCCATCATGCCCAACCCCAGCGCGATCACCTGGATCACCGTGCCCATGGTGCGGCGGCGCAGGTTGGCGAGCCCGAAGCGCCAGTTGAGTCGCGCGCCGCGGCTGAAAGACGACAGCAGGCGCAGTACCAGCAGTGTCAGGACAGCCGACGCGATCATGGTGCCGACCACCCCGCCAAGCACATACATCCCGAGCTTGGGATCCTGCGCCTGCCACAGGATCAGTCCCGACATGGCGGCGCCACCGAGCAGATAAGCCGACAACCCGAACGAGTCCGGCGCGCCCAGATCCCGGCGCAGCACCCGCAGGGTCGGCACTTTCTTGAGCGCGATCAGCGGCGGCAGCGCAAAGCCGAGCAGCAGGACGAACCCCGCGATCAGCCCTTGCAGCACCGGCAACCAGCCCGGCGCAGGCAAGGTTACCGAGACGATGGGCGCGAGCAGCGCCGCGAGCAGGTACTGGCACAGGAAACCGATGGCGCAGCCGATCGCGCTGGCGATCAATCCGATGATGACGAACTGCAGCACGTGCAACATCAGGATCAGCGTCTGGCTCGCGCCCAGGCAGCGCATGATTGCGCAGGCATCCAGATGCCGCTGCAGATAGCGGCGCGCCGCCAGCGCCACGGCAACCCCGGCGAGAATGACCGTCAGCAGCGAGGACAGGCCGAGAAATCGTTCGGCACGGGTCAGCGCCGAGTTGATTTCCGGACGCGCTTCGCGGATGTCCTCGACCCGCTGGCCCGGCCGGATCGTCTGTGCGGCGTAATCGCGAAACACCGCCACTCGTTGCGTGTCGCCCGCTACGAACAGGCGGTAGGAGACCCGGCTGCCGACCTGCACCAGGGCAGTGGAGGCGAGATCGTCCATGTTGAGCATTAACCGCGGGCCAAGATTGAGAAATCCGGCGCTCGATTCCGGCTCCTCGCTCACAATAGCCGCCACCGTGAACTCACGCTTTCCGAGAGCAATGCGCTCGCCGATACTTACATCGAGCCGGCGCAACAGGCGATCGTCCGCCCAGACGCTGCCCGGCGCCGGAATGCGCGCGGGCTCGAAGTCCGGCCCGGCTGCCCTCTCGCGGATGCGCAGTTTGCCCCGCAGCGGGTATCCCGCCGCCACCGCCTTCACTTCGGTCAGCAGCGCACGATCTTTCGCCTGCGTCATGCTGGGAAAGCGCACGGCTTCTGTGACGGCAAGCCCGAGGAGGAACGCCTCGCCGCGGAACGATTCCGCGATCGGTGCGTCGGAGACCACGACCAGGTCGGCGCCGAGCAACTGGTTGGCTTCGCGCGTGAGAGTGCGCCCCACGCGGTCGGCAAAGAAGGCCACCGTGGTCAGACTTGCCACCGCTACGATCAGCGCCACTGCCAGCACGCGCTGCTCGCCCGCACGCCAGTCGCGACCGAGCATGCGCGACGCCAGTCGCAGCACCGCACCGGCGTTCAAGCGATCAGCGGCGCTCATCGCTGGTCAGCCTGCCGGCGGCAAGCTTGAGCTGGCGCGGACAGCGCCGGGCAATCGCCTCGTCGTGGGTCACCAGCAGCAACGTGGTGCGGCTTTCCCGGTTGAGCGCGAACATGAGCGAGATGATCTCCTCGCCGGTGGCGGAGTCGAGGTTGCCGGTGGGCTCGTCGGCGAACAGCAACCGCGGTTCGGCGGCGAAGGCGCGCGCTACCGCCACGCGCTGCTGCTCCCCGCCGGACAGTTGCCGCGGATAATGTTCGAGCCTCTCGGCCAGGCCCACACGCGCCAGCCAGCCCGCAGCCTTCTCGCGCGCGCCGTCGTTGCCGGCAAGCTCGAGTGGCAGCATGACGTTTTCCAGCGCGGTCAGCGCCGGAAGAAGCTGGAACGACTGGAACACGAACCCGACCTGGTTGCGGCGCAGGCGCGCGCGGCCGTCCTCGTCAAGCGCGAACAGGTTGGCGCCGTTGATGTGCACCTCCCCGGCGGTGGGTACGTCCAGCCCCGCAAGCAGCGCAAGCAGTGTAGTCTTGCCCGAGCCGGACGCGCCGAGGATGGCGCAGGCTTCCCCGGGCGCGATTTCCAGCGATATGTCCTGGAGGATGGTGAGCGTGGTGGCGCCGGTGGAGACTTGCTTCGTCAATCCGACCGCCTTCACAATTGGCGGGAAAGGTTCCTGAGACATGTGGCTGCGATATCTTCTGCTGTTGGTCTTGACTGCGGTTGCGCCCGCGCATGCCGCCCGGACGATACTGGTGTTCGGCGACAGCCTGTCCGCGGGCTACGGGCTTGCGACCGGCAGCGGCTGGGCGAGCTTGCTGGGACATCGGCTCAAGCGCGACAAGCTCGACTATACGGTCGTCAACGCCAGCATCAGCGGCGAAACCACGCTCGGCGGCCGCAATCGCATCGCGGCTGCGCTGGCGGAGCACCAGCCGGCGGTGGTCGTCGTCCAGCTCGGGGGCAACGACGGCCTGCGCGGAAACTCTATCGAAGAAACGCGCCGCAACCTGATCGCCATCGTAGAGGCCTCACGCAATGCCGGCGCCAAAGTGCTGTTGGTGGGAATGCGCATTCCGCCCAACTACGGCCAGGTCTATACGCGGCGCTTCGAAGCGCTGTTCGCCGAGGTGGCTAGACAGCAGAACGCATCGCTGGTTCCGTTCATGCTGCAGGGCTTCGCCGACAAGCGCGAATGGTTCCAGTCTGACGGCATCCATCCCACCGCCGAGGCCCAACCCCGCATCCTCGACAACATCTACCGGCGCCTGCGTGCCTTGCTTACGACGCAACGGGCTTGACGCGCGGAGGATAGTGCCGGTGCCCGCGCGTGTAAACTCATGACGTTTCCAACCAGGCCAGCGCGCTGCGTCGAATGAACCAGGACACGGTCACGTTAGCACAGCTGTCCGAATTCGACGAGGTCGTCGACGTACGCTCTCCCGCCGAATTCGCTCTCGACCATATCCCGGGGGCGATCAATTGTCCGGTGCTCGACGACGACGAGCGCGCACGCGTCGGCACGCTCTACGTTCAGGTTTCGCCTTTCACCGCCAGGAAAGTCGGCGCGGCTCTGGTCGCGCGCAACATCGCGCGGCACGTCGAATCGAGTTTCGCCGGCAAGCCGAAGACGTGGCGGCCGCTGATCTACTGCTGGCGCGGCGGGCAAAGAAGCCTGGCCATGGGCCACGTGATGCGCCAGATCGGCTGGGACGCGAAGCGGCTGGCCGGCGGATACAAGGCCTACCGCCACGCGGTGGTCGCCGGAATCGAAACCCTGGCCGGAAAATTCGATTATCGGGTAGTCTGCGGCCTCACCGGCACCGGCAAGAGCATTTTGCTGCAGCACCTCGGGCGGCTTGGTGCGCAGACCCTGGATCTCGAGCAGCTTGCCGCGCACCGCGGTTCCGTGCTGGGCGAACTGCCCGGCGAGCCGCAGCCCTCGCAGAAAATGCTGGAAAGCCGGCTGTGGCAGAAACTCACGAGCCTGGATCCGCGCCGGCCGGTGTTCGTCGAGTCGGAAAGCCGCAAGGTCGGCAACCTCAGGGTGCCGGAGCCGCTGATTGCGCGCATGTGGCAGAGCGAATGCGTCTGGCTGGAGACGGTCGCGCCGGTGCGCGTGGCGCTGCTGTTGCGCGACTACCGACACTTCACCGAAGACATACAGGCGCTTTGCGCCAGACTCGAGTGCCTGGTGCGGCTGCATGGACAGGAGAAGATCAACGGCTGGAAGAACAAGGTCGCCAGCGCCCAGTGGCCGGAATTCGTGACGCAGATTCTTCAGGAACACTACGATCCCGCGTACGTCAAGTCCATTGCCCGCAACTATCCCAAGCTCGGCCGCGCCACTTACGTGCGGATGACCGACGGCAGCGACACGGACTTCGAGCGCGCCGCCTGCTCGCTGCTCGAACCCGCCCTTGCGGAAACGACCTAAGGAATTTTCACCGCAAAGACGCAAAGAGCGCAAAGGAAACCCAGGCAATAAAAAAAACGGTTCATGTCGTTCTATATCTGGATAGCCGATACTCGCGACGAAAGCAGGTACTGCACATTGCAGGTTTTCCTCGGCTATTTTTTCTGCTTTTCTTTGAGTTCTTTGCGTCTTTACGGTGACAAGTTTGCCGTAATTTCGCGGCTACTCCTTGTCGGGCCTCCCGATGCCCGGCACAATGGAACCGATGTCTGATCCCAACACGTTCCGCCGCGCCGTTTTCGCCGCTGCGCTGTCGCTCCTCGCCGTCGTCTGGTTCGGAGTCATCGAGTACCGAAAGCTGGTCAAGCCAGACGAAGGCCGATACGCCGAGGTTCCTCGCGAGATGGTCGCTACCGGCGACTGGCTCACGCCTCGTCTCAACGGAATCAAGTATTTCGAAAAGCCCCCACTGCAATACTGGGCCACAGCCGCCGCGTACTCAACATTCGGGCAACATCACTGGACCGCGCGCCTGTGGAGCGCGCTTGCCGGGTTTCTCGGCCTGTTCGTGATCTGGTTCACCGGCCGGCAGCTGTTTGGCGAACCGGCTGGCACGCTTGCCGCGATGGTAGCGGGCAGCAGTCTGCTCTACGCCGTCATCGCCCACATCAACACGCTCGACATGGGGCTCACGTTTTTCATGGGCTCGTCGCTGTGCGCGTTCCTGCTGGCGCAACGCGAAGGCACGAACGCGAAGGAGCACAGGCTGTGGATGGCGTTGTCATGGGCCGCGACCGCGGCGGCGATCCTGAGCAAAGGCCTGGTTGCGCTGATCCTGCCGGGGCTGGCGATTTTCGTTTATTCGCTGCTGCGTCGCGACTGGCGCATATGGCTGCGGCTCGACGCACTGCTGGGGATGTTGCTGTTGGCGGCGATCGCCGCGCCCTGGTTCGTCTGGGTATCGATCGTCAACCCCGAGTTTCCCGGCTTCTTCTTCGTCCACGAGCATTTCGCGCGTTTCCTGACCACCGTTCATAGGCGGGTGGAACCATGGTGGTTCTTCATTCCCATTCTTGTGCTCGGGCTGATGCCCTGGACCGCAACCGCATTTGCCGCCGCATGGCAGAGCTGGCGCGCGGGCGCGCAGACCAGCGGATTCGACCCCGGGCGTTTCCTGCTCGTCTGGTTTGCCGTGGTGTTCGTGTTCTTCAGCGCGTCGGGATCGAAGCTGCCCTCGTACATCCTGCCAATGTTCCCGGCAGCAGCCCTGTTCATCGGCCGCTACCTGACACAGGCCGGCCCGCGCGCCGTCGCCTGGCAGCTCGTACCGATGGCGCTGCTCGGGCTGGCACTGCTGGCGGTCACGCCGTTCGTGAACTTCGGCCGCAAGAGCGAGGTGCCGGCGGAGCTCTACGACCACTTCGCGGTGTGGCTGCAGGTGGCCGGGGCGATCAGCGTCGCAGGCAGCGTGGCCGCCATAGCGTTCCTCCTGCGCAAACGCCTGCTTCCCGCGATCGCCGCTGCCGCAGCGTGCGCATTGCTGTCGGTGCAAGTCGCCGGCCTCGGACACGACAGCCTGAATTACGTGACTTCGGCGTATCATTTGGCGCAGAGGATCAATCCCATCCTCAGGCCCGGCGTGCCCTTCTACAGCGTGCGAACCTACGAGCAGACCTTGCCGTTCTACATAGGGCGGACGCTGACTCTGGTCGAGTTTGCTGACGAGCTCGATTTCGGCCTGAAGCAGGAGCCCCAGCTCTGGGTACCGACGCTGGCCGAGTTCGAGAAGCGCTGGAAGGAGCATGACGACGCCTTCGCGGTCATGTCTCCCGACACCTACAGCGAGCTCGAAGGCCACGGCCTGCCCATGCAGATCGTCGCTTCCGATCCGCGTCGAATTGTGGTGAGGAAAAAATGAACCTGGTCAGCTTTTCCCTCGTGCTCGCCGGGGTGCTGCTGAACGCCGCAGCGCAGCTTCTGCTCAAGGCCGGCACAAATCGCATCGGCACCTTCGCCTTCGCTCCGGAAAGCATCCTGCCGATCGGCCTGCGCATTGCCACCGAACCGTTCGTGCTCGGCGGGCTCGGCTGTTATGTCATCAGTGTTTTGATCTGGATCATGGCCTTGTCCCGCGTCGAAGTGAGTATTGCGTACCCGATGTTGTCCATCGGCTACGTGGTCAACGCGCTGGCCGCCTGGTACCTGTTCGGGGAGGCAGTGACCGCTCAGCGGATGGTCGGCATCGGCACCATCATCGTCGGAGTATTCCTGGTCGCACGCTCATGATCGCCAACGCGCCTCTCCACACCGTGAATTCCGGCCCTTCAAATAGCGGGGCGCGGTCTTACCTGCCTTTCGCGCGGCCGACCATAGACGAGGAAACCATCGCGGGCGTGGCGGAGGTTTTGCGCTCCGGCTGGATTACCAGCGGGCCGAACGTGCTCAAGTTCGAGCAGGCCCTTTCTGAATATCACGGGGGGCGGCCAACGCGGGTAGTGGCTTCCGCCACCGCAGCCCTCGAACTGGCCCTGCAGGTTGCCGGTGTCGGCCCCCGCGCTGAGGTGATCACGTCGGCAATGAGTTTTTTCGCGGCGCCCAACATGATCGTAAAAGTCGGTGCAAAGCCGGTGTTCGTGGACTGCGATCTGATCACGCGCAACATCGATTTCGACCAGGTGGAAGCTGCAATCACAGCGCGCACCACGGCGATCATGCCGACCCATTTCGCCGGACTGCCGGTGGACATCGAGCGCCTGTACGCCATCGCCCAAAAGTACGGGCTGCGGGTGATCGAAGACGCCGCACTGGCGATCGGCTCGCGCTGGCAGGGTCGGCGCATCGGCGCATTCGGGGACTTGGTGGTGTTCAGCTTCCACCCGAACAAGAACATGACCACCATCGAGGGCGGCGCGCTGTTGATGGGCACTGAAGCCGAGGTAAAGTTGTTCGAGAAGCTGCGCTTTCACGGCATCGTGCGCCTGGCGGACGGCACCCGCGACGTGGACGTCGCCAGCGGGAAGTTCAACCTGCCGGACGTCAACGCCCGCATCGGTCTGGCACAGCTCGCCCGGCTCGACGAATTCAATGCGGCACGGCGCATGCTGGCCGCCCGCTATTTCGCAAATCTGCGCACCGATCCGCAATGCCTTCTGCCGGCGCATGCGCACGCCGGCGAGGAAGAAGGCCACAGCTGGAACATGTTCTGCGTGCTGCTGCCGCTTGAGCAGCTCGACATCACGCGCAAACAATTCATCGACGCCATGCACGCGCGCGGAATCGGCATCGGTATTTCCTACGAGGCTCTGCATCTGACCACGCTGTGCCGCGGCTTCGGGCATCGCGAGGGCGACTTTCCCAACGCCGAACGTATCGGGCGCGAAACGGTGACGCTACCGTTGTTCCCGGCGATGACCGCCGGCGATGTGGATCGAGTCTGCGAAGCGGTTGCCGATGTCCTGCGCAACGCAAAACGCTAACCGAGCGAACGCACGGAATAAAATGGAAAATCCGGCGCTTTCGGTGGTGATTCCGGTCTATAACGAAGAGGCGGGGCTGCCGGCTCTTTTTGCACGGCTGTATCCCGCGCTCGATTCGCTCGGCATCCGCTACGAAATTATTTTCGTCAACGACGGCAGCAAGGATCGCTCCGCCGCCGCCCTGCGCCAGCAGTTCGAACGCCGCCCGGACGTGACCCGCGTGATCCTGTTCAACGCCAACTACGGCCAGCACCTGGCGATCATGGCCGGTTTCCAACGCACGCGCGGCGAGGTGATCGTCACGCTGGATGCCGATCTGCAGAACCCGCCCGAGGAAATCGGCAAGCTGCTGGCCAAGATGGATGAGGGTTACGACTACGTCGGCGGAGTGCGCGCCGAGCGCCAGGACACATGGTTTCGGCGCAACGCTTCGCAATTGATGAACCGGATGCGGGAGCGCACCACCCACATCCACATGACCGACCAGGGTTGCATGCTTCGCGCCTACTCCCGCCAGATCGTTAACGCGATCAATCAGTGCGAGGAGCTGAATACCTTCATACCTGCGCTCGCCTACACCTTCGCCAGCAATCCGACCGAAATCGAGGTCTTGCACGAGGAAAGGGCCGCGGGGACGACCAAGTACTCGCTGTACAACCTCATGCGCCTGAATTTTGATCTGGTTACCGGCTTTTCGCTTGCGCCGCTGCAGGCGTTCTCCATGGCCGGTTTCGCGATCGCCGTCTGCGCGAGCGGGTTCGTGGTGTTTCACTCCGTGCATCGCCTGTTGCTCGGAGAGGCGGCGGAGGGGGTGTTCAGCTCGGTCCTCGACGGCATCCAATTCTTCTTGTTCGGCGTCATGCTGTTTGGAATCGGGCTGCTCGGGGAGTACATCGGCCGCATATACCAGGAGGTGCTGCGCCGTCCGCGCTTCCTGATCAGCGCGGTGCTCGAAGACCTGTCCGACGAACAATCTGCCGGCGCAACGGCAGTCCAATCTGCGGAAGCGCGCAGGCAGTCGATGCTGCGTTGACTTCCATGGCTCGCGCAGTCATCTTCGCCTACCACAATGTGGGCTCACGCTGCCTGCAGGCCACGCTCGCACGCGGGCTCGAAGTCCCGCTGGTGGTGACACATCGGGACAACCCGGCAGAGAACATCTGGTTCGAAAGCGTCGCTGGAATCGCGCAGGAAAACGACATCCCGACGATCGCCCCCGATGACCCGAACCTGCCTGAAACGGTGGAACGCGTCGCCGCTGCCCGGCCGGACTTCATTTTCTCCTATTACTACCGCCACATGCTCGGCGCGGCACTGCTCGCCACCGCGGCACGGGGCGCACTCAACATCCACGGCTCGCTGCTGCCGAAATATCGCGGCCGAGTACCGATCAACTGGGCGGTCATCAACGGCGAAACCGAAACCGGGGCGAGCTTGCATTACATGGTCGAAAAACCCGACGCCGGGGACATCGTCGATCAGCATCCGGTGCCTATCCTTCCCAACGACACCGCACTCGACGTGTTTCTCAAAGTGACGGTTGCGGCCGAGCTCGTGCTGCACCGGAGCCTGCCGGCGCTGCTCGCCGGCACCGCCCCCCGCCATGTGCAGGACCTGTCGAAGGGTTCTTACTTCGGCGGCCGCAAACCGGAGGACGGGCGAATCGACTGGCGTCAAAACGTCGAAGCGGTGCACAACCTAGTGCGCGGCGTCGCGCCGCCCTACCCCGGCGCGTTCACGACCGTCGCGGGCCAAACCATTTTCGTATTCAGGGCCGCGAGGCAGACCGGACTGCGCAGGCGCTTCCCACAGCCGACGCTGTTTGTCGAAGACGGACGCTGCCTGGCGCAGTGCGGCGACGGCGGCGTGTTGCGACTGGTGCACCTGCAAGCGAACGGGGTAACGCTGGACGCCCCGGCTTTCGTCCGGCTGTTCGGTCCCGCACCGCTGCCATTACTTTCAGGGAGTCTGATTGGAACATGAAAAGAATTCTGATCCTCGGCGTGAACGGCTTCATCGGCCACCATTTGTCCAGGCGAATCATCGACACCACCGACTGGGAGGTGTACGGAATGGACATGCAGACCGACCGGGTCACCGAGCTGCTCGCGAACAAGCGCTTCCGCTTCTTCGAAGGCGACATCACCATCAACAGGGAGTGGATCGAGTATCACATACGCAAGTGCGACACGGTACTGCCGTTAGTGGCAATCGCAACGCCGGCCACGTACGTCAAGGAGCCGCTGCGGGTGTTCGAACTGGATTTCGAGGCCAATCTGCCAATCGTGCGCCACGCGGTAAAGTACGGCAAACGGGTGATCTTTCCTTCCACGTCCGAAGTCTATGGAATGTGCCGGGATGGCGAATTTGATCCGGAAAGTTCCGAGTTGATCTACGGGCCGATCAACAAGCCGCGCTGGATCTACGCCTGCGCCAAGCAGTTGATGGACCGCGTCATCGCCGCCTATGGCCAGCAGGAAGGGCTCGACTACACTTTGTTCCGTCCCTTCAACTGGATCGGCGCCGGGCTGGACAACATCCACACGCCGAAGGAAGGCAGCTCGCGGGTGATCACGCAATTCTTCGGCCACATCGTGCGCGGTGAGACCATCAAGCTGGTGGACGGCGGCACCCAGAAACGCGCCTTCACCTATATCGACGACGGCATCGATGCGCTGATGAAGATCATCGAAAACAGGGACGGCATCGCCAGCGCCAAAATCTACAATGTCGGCAACCCGAAAAACAACTATTCGGTTCGCGATCTGGCGAAGATGATGGTCGATCTCGCCCTCACCTATCCCGAGTACCAGGCGGCGGCGAAGCTGGTAAAAACGGTCGAAACCACCTCCGACGCCTATTACGGCAACGGTTACCAGGACGTGCAGAACCGGGTTCCGAAGATCGAAAACACCCGCAAGGATCTTGGCTGGCAACCGAAAGTCGATATGCAGACTGCGCTAAGGAATATCTTCGATGCTTATCGCAGCCACGTGGCCGATGCCCGCAATCTGGTCAATTGATCCATGAAACTGGCACTCAAGATAGACGTCGATACCTACCGCGGCACACGCCAAGGCGTGCCAAGGCTGGTGAAAATCCTCACGGCGCACGGCGCCGGGGCTACCTTTCTTTTCAGCCTTGGCCCTGATCACACGGGCCGCGCGATCAAGCGGGTGTTCCGTCCAGGATTCTTTGGCAAAGTGCGCCGAACCTCGGTGCTCAAGCACTACGGACTCAAGACGCTGCTCTACGGCACCCTTCTTCCCGCTCCGGATATCGGCCGGGAGTGCGCCGACGCCATGCGCAATGTCCGCGACGCCGGGTTCGAGGTTGGGATCCATACCTGGGACCATGTGCTCTGGCAGGACGAGGTCGCTGCTGCCGACGCGCAGTGGACGCGAGGGCAGATGGAACGGGCCTGTGCCCGCTTTGAGGAGATTTTTGGCGAGCCGGCCCGGGTGCACGGCGCCGCGGGCTGGCAGATGAACCGCTACGCCTATCGACTGACCCAGCGCCTGGGCTTCAACTACTGTTCCGATACCCGGGGGAGCGGACCTTTTATCCCGATCTATCAGGCGGAAATCATCGCCTGCCCGCAGCTGCCAACCACCCTGCCCACGCTGGACGAGATGATCGGAGTGGATGGCGTGACCGGCGCTAACGTCGCTGAACGGCTGCTCGAATTGTCACGGCATCCGCCTGTCACCGGCCACGTTTTTACGCTACACGCCGAACTCGAGGGAATGAAACTTGCCCCGGTTTTCGAGAAGCTGATGGAGGGGTGGCGCGCCCAGGGCTACGAACTGACTTCGCTGCACGACTACCTGGAATCGCTGGCGACCCGGAATCTGCCGCGCCATGAAATTGCCGCCGGACCGGTTCCCGGCCGTGCCGGGGCGTTGGCGCTGCAGGGCCGGGAGTTCCTCGCCGGCGCCTGACTAAGGCTTAACCGCAGAGGCGCAAAGGCGCAAAGGAAACGCAGAGAAAACCCAAGGAAGCGTGTCAAAAAGCGGGAGGATTCCGATTTGCCACCACCCGATCGACCATTCGTGATGTCGCGACGATTCACTTCATAATCTTGCATTTTTCACAGCAAGTTGCTTTACTTTCCTTTGCGTTTCCTCTGCGCCTTTGCGCCTCTGCGGTGAGGCTCTAATTGGGTATTGCATTCGGCCAAGGTTTCGGTAAACATAGTCCGCAGGAATGGAATCAACCTTGGTGGGTCTCAAGGTTCCGGATTTCGAGATTGCCTCGACCGGGAACCGGACGTTCAAGCTCTCGGAAGAGCTGGGAAGCCCGCTGGTCCTCTACTTCTATCCCAAGGACAACACCCCCGGCTGCACCACCGAAGGTCAGGAGTTTCGCGACCTGCACGGCGAGTTCACCCGCCGCGGCTGCGCCGTCTACGGCGTCTCGCGCGACAGCATCAAGTCGCACGAGGGCTTCAAGTCCAAGATGAGTTTCCCCTTCGAACTGTTGTCCGACCCCGACGAAAAGGCCTGCAACCTGTTCGGCGTCATGAAAATGAAAAATATGTACGGCAAAAAGGTGCGGGGCGTGGAGCGCAGCACTTTTGTCATCGATCCGGAGGGCGTGGTTCGCAGGGAATGGCGCGGGCTGAGGGTGCCCGGCCACGCCCGGGAGGTTCTGGAATTCGTAAAATCCCTTTAACCGTCAACCACAGGAGCGCGGATGATCCCCCGATGGAGTAGGTCTTCCATTCAATTTCGCTTTCTTTTCCTCTCTCGCCTTGCCGGGGCAATCCGATGATCCAGCGCAAACCCGGTCCCACGTTAGTCACCAAGCTGCAGCCCCTCACCAAGCTGTTCGTCCTCGACACCAACGTGCTGATGCACGATCCCACCAGCCTGTTCCGCTTCCAGGAACACGACGTGTACCTGCCGATGGCCACGCTGGAGGAACTGGACTCCAACAAGAAAGGCATGTCCGAGGTTGCGCGCAACGCCCGCCAGGCAAGCCGCTTTCTCGACGAGATCGTCTCCAAGGCGGTGCAGGATATTTCCGCCGGCATTCCGTTGGAAAACGCCGGTGCCAAGGAGGCGACCGGACGCCTGTTTCTGCAGACCGAGGCGATCAACGGCGAGTTGCCGGCGCGGTTGGCCGCCGGCAAGGCCGACAACCAGATCATCGGCGTGGTCAAGCACCTCCAGGAGGGACACGACAAGCGCGAGGTGATCCTGGTCAGCAAGGACATCAACATGCGCATCAAGGCGCGTGCGCTGGGCCTGGCGGCAGAAGACTACTTCAACGACAAGGTGCTGGAGGATACCGACCTGCTCTACACCGGCGTGCGTGAGTTGCCCGCCGACTTCTGGGACCAGCACGGCAAGGAAATGGAGTCCTGGCAGCAGGAAGGCCGCACCTTCTATCGCGTGCGCGGGCCGCTGTGCGCAAGCTTGATGGTGAACGAATTCATCTACCATGAAACCGACAAACCGTTCTTCGCGCAGGTAAAAGAGCAGAGCGGCAAGACCGCGATCCTGCAGACCATCAGGGACTACGCCCACCAGAAGAACAACGTGTGGGGCATCACCGCGCGCAATCGCGAGCAGAACTTCGCGCTCAACCTGCTGATGAATCCGGAGGTCGATTTCGTGACCCTGCTCGGCCAGGCCGGCACCGGCAAGACACTGCTGACGCTCGCCGCCGGCCTGATGCAGACGCTCGAGGACAAGGTCTACTCGGAAATCATCATGACTCGCGTCACCGTCCCGGTAGGCGAGGATATCGGCTTCCTGCCCGGCACCGAGGAGGAAAAAATGACGCCGTGGATGGGAGCGTTGGAGGACAACCTCGACGTGCTCAACAAGACCGACGACGAGGCGGGCGAATGGGGGCGCGCGGCCACCCGCGACCTGATCCGCTCCCGCATCAAGGTCAAATCGCTCAATTTCATGCGTGGGCGCACCTTCATCAATAAGTTCCTGATCATCGATGAGGCACAGAACCTTACCCCCAAGCAGATGAAGACGCTGATCACCCGCGCCGGGCCCGGCACCAAGGTCGTATGTCTCGGAAACATTTCCCAGATCGACACGCCCTATCTCACCGAGGGCAGTTCCGGACTGACCTACGTCGTCGATCGCTTCAAGGGTTGGGCCCATAGCGGCCACGTGACCCTCATGCGCGGCGAGAGATCGCGGCTGGCCGACCACGCTGCCGAAATTCTTTGACGCCCTGCGCGTAGCCGCAGGCATTGCACGGCATCCGCTAACCGACTAAACTCCCGGACACTATATATGGTGCATATGCGCTGAAACCCTACAAGATATAGATCAAAAGCGAGTGCATAGACCGATCCCACCACCACTTTGGGCGTGGCAGGCGATAACGGCCTTCGCTGGGTTATTCACCCTGGTTTCCGCGCTCGCGGACCCGGTAGATCTGTGGCGCATCAGCGTCCACTCGCACCAAGGTGAGCTGCTCAAAGCGGTGGCCACCCTGCAGGCGCTCCCGGAAGAACACATCACCCAGAAATGTCTGTCCATGGGCCCGGAGAGCGATGCACCGGGTTCCGATGCCCCTTTCCTGACCAATGCCCGCCTCACGCTGAACGC
>DASQOP010000273.1:0-13271 GCA_035644415.1 Burkholderiales bacterium | reverse complement strand
AAGGCGTGAAGGGGGAAGGGTAAAACCAACACCTTCAAACCCAACCTTTGCACCCCTCAAAGGCTGCAGTGTCTTGTGTTGCTGATCTGAACCCAAAAAACTTCTTCCAGATGTTAGCGACACGCCCAAAGAATGACGGGGCGTAAGGGCTTCGGAGCCGCGGCGGGGTTTTACCCCTCACGCCTCACCCCTTACCCCTCACCCGTTTGCTTGGCGGCCATAGCGAGGTGGACCCACGCCTTCCCATCCCGAACAGGACGGTGAAACGCCTCAGCGCCGATGCTAGTGCGGATTGCCCGCGCGAAAGTAGGTCACCGCCAGGCGCCCATAAAACACGAAGCCCCTCCCGGGTAGCCGGCGAGGGGCTTTGTGTTTTAAGAGCCCCGCCAGCGACCTACTTGAGGCACGACAACACGCCCGCCTCGCGTGTGCGCACTTAGGGCCCCGTTTCCCAGAACCTCAAAGGTGGCGTCGACGAGCACTCGCGGGTTTGTTGCGGCGGACACTCACTTGCTCACGCCAGCGAGCAAGTTACGTGGGAGCCAAAGTAGGTCACCGTTCCGTATGTTTCCGGCGGACGCCGCAACTAAAGTAGGTCACCGCCCAATACGCCTTGGCGGAGGTCATGTCGGAACGGAACTAGAGTCGGTCACTGCCAGGATCTTCGGACACTCACTTGCCCGCCTGCGCGAGCAAGTGACGCGGCAGCCCAAGCAGGTCCCCGCCCCGCGAGGCCCTGGCAGTACTTGCGGCCGCGTCAAAAAGAACCTGCGCCGATTTCGATCGAAAAAAACTTACCCGTGTCATTGCATTAACGTATGCATCCAAGTACTTGCAAAGTGCGATCTGGCAACACACATTAGATATTGGGACATCAGGGTATCGATCCGGAGGCATTTCGCGGAACGACGCGTGTTGTTGCCGTTTGATTTTAACGGGAATTTTGCTAAAATTCCCCCGATTTGAAAACAAGGTGGGCCGAGTGCCCATTTTTTGTTTGTGAAAACGATACTAGTGGACCTGGATGGATTGCTCGAAAAGACGGTGGGCGGACTCGGCTACGAGCTTGTTGATGTTGAGCTTGCCAATCATGGCAGGCTGATGCGGATTTTCATCGACAAGGTCGGCGGCGTGAATGTTGACGACTGTGCCGCCGTCAGCAATCACCTCACGCGATTGTTCGCCGTCGAAAACGTGGACTATGACCGGCTGGAAATTTCGTCCCCCGGGCTGGACCGGCCACTGAAGCGGGCGAAAGACTTCGAACGATTTTCCGGGGAACACGTTCAAGTGAAATTGCGCATCCCGATCAACGGTCGCAAGCGAGTGGCCGGAGTGCTGCAGAACGTAAGGGAAGACGGGTTTCAACTGGATGTCGATGGCGAACTGATAACGATAGCATTTGCCGACATCAATAAAGCCCGTCTGGTCCCGAATATTTGACTGGAGAATTCAGAAATGAGCCGCGAGCTGTTGATGCTTGTTGATGCGCTGGCGCGCGAAAAGAATGTCGAGAAGGACATTGTTTTCGGCGCGCTTGAGCTTGCCTTGGCTTCGGCTACGAAGAAGCGTTTCAAAGACGACGTGGATGTACGCGTTGAGATCGACCGCGAGACTGGCGAGTACAAGTCGTTCCGGCGCTGGCAGATCGTTGCCGACAACGATCACGAAATCCCGGCGCAGCAGATCGCCCTGACCGATGCCCACGAGCGGGACCCGAATCTCCAGATCAATGATTTCGTCGAAGAGCCGCTCGAACCGGTAGAGTTCGGGCGCATCGGCGCGCAAACCGCCAAGCAGGTCATCCTGCAGAAGATCCGGGATGCGGAGCGCGAGCAGATTCTCAATGATTTCCTGCAGCGTAAGGAATTCATCGTCACCGGTGCCATCAAACGCATGGAGCGGGGCAACGCGATCATCGAGTCCGGACGCATCGAGGCGGCATTGCCCAAGGATCAGATGATCCCGAAGGAGAACCTTCGGATCGGCGACCGCGTACGCGCATTTCTGCTCAAGGTGGACCGCAATAATCGTGGCCCGCAGTTGATTCTGTCGCGGACGGTGCCGGAGTTCCTGATCAAACTGTTCGAAATGGAAGTGCCGGAAATCGAGGAAGGCTTACTGGAAATCAAGGCGG
The DNA here is from genome assembly GCA_035644415.1 of Burkholderiales bacterium. Classification (GTDB taxonomy): domain Bacteria; phylum Pseudomonadota; class Gammaproteobacteria; order Burkholderiales; family JACQAP01; genus JACQAP01. The sequence goes on along the minus strand of DASQOP010000273.1, from coordinate 11,134 downwards.
CGGCGCGCGACCCGGGATCCCGCGCCAAAATTGCGGTGAAATCGAATGATCCGCGCATTGATCCGATCGGCACCTGCGTCGGAATGCGTGGTTCACGGGTACAGGCCGTGACCGCCGAACTCGCGGGCGAGCGCGTGGATATCACCCTGTGGTCACCGGATCCTGCGCAGTTCGTCATCAATGCCCTGGCGCCCGCCGAGGTGAGCAAGATCACCGTTGATGAAGAATCGCACAGCATGGACGTGGTCGTCGACGAGGAGAATCTTGCGCAGGCGATCGGCCGCAACGGACAAAACGTGCGTCTGGCGAGCGAGTTGTCGGGCTGGGAACTCAATATCATGACGGAGGAGGCGTCCCAGAAGAAGAACGAGGAGGAATCCGCAACGATACGCAAGCTCTTCATGGAACGCCTCGACGTGGACGAGGAAGTTGCCGGCATTCTGATCCAGGAGGGATTCACGACGCTCGAAGAAGTGGCCTATGTGCCGATCAACGAGATGCTGGAAATCGAGTCTTTCGACGAAGATACCGTCAACGAGCTGCGGAGCCGCGCGCGCAATGCGCTTCTTGTCGAGGCCATCGCCAGCGAGGAGCATGTCGAAAACGTGGCCAGCGACCTGCTCACGCTCGAGGGCATGGATAACGAGACGGCACGCGTGCTGGCCGCGAAAGGCGTGACCACCCAGGAGGACTTGGCCGATCTGGCGGTGGATGACCTTGTGGAACTGACGGGAATCGATGCGGAGCGAGCCAAGCAACTGATCATGACGGCGCGCGCACCGTGGTTCGCGGCAAGCCAGGGATAACGACATATGGCGCAGATGAATGTCTCACAATTTGCCAAGGAGCTGGGACTGCCTTCGGCGTTACTCCTCGAGCAGCTGCAGGCAGCAGGAGTGGGCAAGGCGCTTGCCGAAGATACCGTGCTCACGGAGCAGGATAAGACCCAGCTCCTGGATTACCTGCGGCGCGTTCATGGGGCCAAGGACACCAAGAACAAGATCACGCTGACCCGGCGCCAGACGACGGAAATCAAGAAGGCCGACAGTACCGGCAGGGCGCGAACAATCCAGGTCGAAGTCAAAAAGAAACGCGTTCTGGTCAAGCGTGATGCCGCGGCTGCGGAGGCGCCCGCGCCCGTTGCCGAAACCGCCCCTCCTGCCGCGATCGACGCGGAACAGACGGCATTGCGGGAGGAAGAGGCGCGTAAACAGGCGGAGCTGATCGCCCGGCAGAGCGCCGAAGCGGTCCAGAAACAGCAGCGCAGGCGCAAGACGGCCAAGGACTCGGTGCCGGCAGCCGTGGCTGAGTCGGAGAAACCGGTCGTCGCGGCGGCGCCGCAACCCGCTGAAGGACCGGCTGCCAAGAAGCTGACAACCGAAGGCACGCTGCACAAACCCGCGACGAAGCCGGGAGATAAACCGGCCAAACCCAAAACCGCCAAGAAATCCGAAACCGCCTGGAAGGATGAATCCGCCAGGCGCCGAGGACTCAAGACTCGCGGCGACGATTCCCGGGGCGGCCAGGGTTGGCATGCACGCATGGGCCGCAGCCCCAAGCATAAGAGCGAGGTGGTCACCACCGACCAGTCGTTCAACGCGCCGACTGAACCGATCGTACGCGAGGTGCTGGTGCCGGAGACCATCACCGTCGCGGCTCTGGCTCAGAAGATGTCGGTGAAGGCCGCCGAAGTCATCAAAGTGTTGATGAAGCTCGGCAGCATGGTAACGATCAATCAGGTGATCGACCAGGAGACAGCGATGATCGTGGTCGACGAAATGGGCCACATCGCCAAGCGCGCCAAACTGGATGATCCGGAGTCTTTCCTCAGCGAGGAAGCGGAAAAGCACGATGTAGTGGCGGAACCACGCGCACCGGTCGTTACCGTCATGGGCCACGTAGACCATGGCAAGACATCTTTGCTGGACTATATCCGCCGCACCCGCGTGGCCAGCGGCGAAGCCGGCGGCATCACCCAGCACATCGGCGCCTATCATGTGAACACGCCGCGCGGCATGATCACTTTTCTCGACACGCCCGGCCACGAAGCCTTCACCGCAATGCGTGCCCGTGGTGCGAAAGTGACCGATCTGGTCGTTCTGGTGGTCGCTGCGGACGATGGCGTGATGCCGCAGACCATCGAGGCAATACACCACGCGAAGGCTGCCAAGGTGCCGCTGGTGGTAGCCGTCAACAAGGTCGACAAGCCGGAGGCCAACCCGGAAAAAATCCGCCAGCAACTCGCCGGAGAGCAGGTCGTGCCCGAAGAGTGGGGTGGCGACACGATGTTCCAGGATGTCTCGGCAAAATCCGGCAAAGGCATCGATGAGTTGCTCGAACGCATTCTGCTTCAGGCCGAAGTTCTCGAGCTCAGGGCGCCTAAGAACGTTCCGGCGCACGGCGTGGTGATCGAGTCACGGCTCGACAAGGGTCGTGGTCCGGTCGCCACCATTCTGGTCCAGTCGGGAACGCTCAAGCGCGGTGATGTGGTACTTGTGGGCGCCGTATTCGGCCGTGTTCGCGCAATGCTCGACGAGGCCGCACATCCGGTGCCGGAGGCCGGCCCCTCCATCCCGGTAGAGGTCCAGGGCTTGTCCGATGTGCCGATCGCCGGCGAGGAGATGGTGGTGCTGGGCGACGAGCGCAAGGCACGCGAGATCGCGTTGTTCCGTCAGGGCAAGTTTCGCGAGGTCAAACTGGCGAAACAACAGACCGCCAAACTTGAGGGTATGTTCGACCAGATGTCCGTTGGTCAGGCAAAGGCGCTTTCGTTGATCATCAAGGCGGACGTGCAAGGTTCATACGAAGCGTTGTCTCAATCGCTCGAAAAGCTGTCCACTGCCGAGGTCAAGGTCAATATCGTCCATGCGGGCGTCGGCGCGATTACCGAGTCGGACGTCAACCTGGCTCTGGCGTCGAATGCGGTGATCATCGGCTTCAATACGCGGGCCGACACAATGGCAAGAAAACTGGTTGCGGCGCATGGCATCGAATTACGCTACTACAACGTGATTTACGAGGCAGTTGACGAGATCAAAGCCGCGCTGTCCGGGATGCTAACGCCGGACAAGAAGGAAAGCACCATCGGTATGGTGGAGATACGCCAGGTGTTCAAGATCTCCAAGGTCGGTACAGTGGCCGGCTGTTACGTTCTCGAAGGTCTGGTGCGTCGAGGATCACAGGTGCGCGTGTTGCGGGACAACGTGGTCATCTTTTCCGGTGAACTGGATTCACTCAAGCGTTTCAAGGACGACGTACGCGAGGTGAAAGCCGGGTTCGAGTGCGGTCTTTCGGTCAAGAATTTCGACGACCTCAAGGTCGGTGATCAGCTCGAAGTCTACGAAGTCGTCGAGATCGCGCGTACCCTGTGAGCGCAGTTTTGAGTGTTGAGTTTTTAGTGTTGAGTTGTAGGTGCTACGGGTGCGCAGGGTAATTCAGAACTCAGCACTCAACATTTAACACTAAGCACTCGCGAACCCATGGCGCGCGAATTCCCCCGCATCCGCGCCTCGCTGCGCCGAACCCGGTCGGTCCGGTATATCCATTGGGCAGAACATGGCAAAGGACCCTTCCAGACTCGGGCGTATAGCGGACCAGATCCAGCGAGATCTGGCGGGGCTGCTCCGCAGCGAACTCAAGGATCCGCGGGTTGGCATGATTACGCTGACCGGCGTGGAGGTCAGCAACGATTACCGGCACGCGAAGATTTTCTTCACCACCCTGGGTGGCCCGGAGGTCGTTTCGCAGACACAACAGGGCCTGCAACACGCGTCCGGCTTCCTGCGTTCCCAGCTTGCCGGCGGCCTCAAGCTGCGCATCGTTCCCGAACTCCATTTTGTCCACGATGAATCGGTCGAACGCGGCGTGCGCCTGTCCAAGCTGATCGATGAAGCTGTGGCCTCCCCGCCATCGGTGAAACCCGGCAAAGACCAAGACTGACGGCCTTGGTAAAGTCCTTATATACCGTCGGCAGTCTCGTCCCATGATTCACGGCGTTCTGCTCCTTGACAAGCCTGCCGGCCTGACTTCCAACGCCGCTTTGCAACGTGTACGGCGCCTGTTCGGTCGGATCAAGGCGGGACATACCGGAACGCTCGACCCGCTGGCCACCGGTCTGCTGCCAATCTGCCTTGGCGAGGCCACCAAGTTTTCCTACTCGATGCTCGATGCGGACAAAAGTTATGAGGCGGTGATCCGACTGGGTTTTGTCAGCTCGACCGGGGATGCCGAAGGCGCGATACGGGAAGCCGGTGTACCGGATTTCGGCGTCGATAAATTGCGTGAGGTCGTGCGCGTCTTCACCGGGCCGATCTTGCAGCGGCCGCCGATGCACAGCGCGCTGAAGAAGGACGGTCGACCGTTGTACGCGTATGCCCGAGCCGGAATCGAGGTGGAAAGGAGCGTGAGAAACGTTCTTATAAAAAGTCTGGAAATAATTGATTTAAAGAAAAATATGTTGTCCATCACGGTGGCCTGCAGCAAGGGGACCTACATCCGGGTATTGGCGCAGGATATCGGCGAGGCACTGGGTTGTGGCGGGTACTTGTCGGCGCTGCGGCGGACCCGGATTGCCGACCTGGATGTGGCCTCTGCAATCGGACTCGAGGAACTTGAAAAGTCCGGGCCCGTGGTCGGAGCCACCCGTGTGCTGCCCGTCGACCTGCTGGTAAGCGCCTATCCGGCATTGCGTCTCGATAGCGCCCAGGTCAAACGCGTCAGCACCGGCCTCGAGGTGCGGCCCGCCGTTGAGGTCGTGCAGCGGGGCCCCGTCAGGTTGTATGGTCCGACTGGAGTTTTTCTGGGACTGGGTGAAGGCCGCTCCGGCGGCATCGTCGCCCCGAAACGCATGCTGGCCAACCCGGCGGCGGTGCAGGAAAAGCCGGCAGATGCGCGATTAACCCCCTAGAAACGCTTTGAAACCCCGGATTCCGCGGGTAGAATGTCGGCCTTTCTTTCGGAGACAGGGTAATGGCGATAACGACGAGCCAAAAGGCTCAGATTTTGCAGGAACATCAGCGGGCCAAGGCCGACACCGGCTCTCCCGAAGTGCAGGTCGCGCTGCTTACCGCGCGCATCAACGACCTGACCGATCATTTCAAGGCCCACGTAAAGGACCATCATTCCCGCCGCGGGCTGTTGAAAATGGTGAGCCGCCGCCGCAAGTTGCTGGACTACCTGCGCCAGGCGAGCAGCGAGCGGTACCGCTCGCTGCTTGATCGTCTCGGGCTCCGCAAGTAAAGAATTCATTTCCTTCGGTGGCTCCGGGCAAGTCTTAGGCATTTCCCGTACTCCGGACTGGCAGCGATGCGCCGACCGGAAATTCCGAAGCGATCAACCGCGTCAAGGAGCGGTCCCCGCTCCTTCGCAATTCAGCATCAGAGGGAACCCTCTTGAACGTAATCAGGAAAACCATCAACTACGGGCGCCACACGCTGACGCTCGAAACCGGCGAAGTTGCACGCCAGGCTCACGGCGCGGTCATGGTAAACATGGACGACACTGTGGTGCTGGTCACCGTCGTCGGCAACAAGGACGCCAAGCCGGGACAGGATTTCTTCCCGCTGACCGTGGATTATCAGGAGCGAACCTACGCAGCCGGCAAGGTCCCCGGCGGATTTTTCAGGCGCGAGGGCAGGCCATCGGAAAAAGAAACGCTCACCTCGCGCCTGATCGACCGTCCCATCCGCCCGCTGTTCCCGGAGGGCTTCTTCAACGAAATCCAGGTCATTGCCACAGTCATTTCCTCGAACAACGAGGTGGACTCCGACATCCCGGCAATGATCGGCGCTTCCGCTGCGCTGGCGATCTCGGGTATTCCCTTCAACGGACCGATCGGTGGTGCGCGCGTAGGCTACCTTAACGGCGAATACGTTCTCAACCCTACGGCAACCGAACTCAAATCCTCCCGGCTGAACCTGGTCGTGGCCGGCACCAAGCAGGCGGTGCTGATGGTCGAGTCCGAGGCGATGGAGCTTTCCGAAGACGTGATGCTGGGCGCAGTCGTGTTCGGCCACCAGCAGATGCAGGCGGTCATCGATACCATCAACGAACTTGCCGACGAAGCCGGCAAGCCGGTGTGGGATTGGGCCCCTCCCCAGAAGGACGGCAGCATCAGCGAACGTATCGCCCAGCTTGCCGAGGAGGAACTGCGTGAGGCATATCGCCTGCGGCAGAAACAGGCGCGCAGCGAGAAGGTAGAGCAGATCCGTGCCAAGGTTTTGACCGAAGTGGCGCCCGAAGGCTCGGACAGCGCGCACGTCAACCTGGTGAAGTCGATTTTCAGCGATATCGAGTCGAAAATCGTGCGCAGCCAGATTCTCAACGGCGAGCCGCGCATCGACGGACGCGATACCCGCACCGTGCGGCCGATCACAATCCGCGCCGGCGTGCTGCCGCGCACCCATGGTTCGGCGCTGTTCACCCGCGGCGAAACGCAGGCCCTGGCGGTGGCCACGCTGGGCACCGTACGAGACGAACAGATCATCGACGCGCTGCAGGGCGAGTACAGAGAGCGCTTCATGCTTCACTACAACATGCCGCCTTACGCGACCGGAGAAACCGGCCGTGTAGGCACTCCGAAGCGGCGCGAAGTCGGGCATGGACGGCTTGCCAAGCGCGCGCTGCTGGCGGTACTGCCGGCTCCCGAGGAATTTGCCTATTCGATGCGACTGGTTTCCGAGATTACCGAGTCCAACGGATCGAGTTCGATGGCATCGGTGTGCGGCGGCTGTCTGGCGCTGATGGATGCCGGGGTGCCGCTCAAGGCGCATGTTGCGGGCATCGCCATGGGCCTGATCAAGGAGGGCAACCGCTTCGCGGTGCTGAGCGACATCCTCGGTGACGAGGACCATCTCGGCGACATGGATTTCAAGGTCGCCGGGACCGAATCGGGTATCACGGCCCTGCAGATGGACATCAAGATCCAGGGCATCACCAAGGAAATCATGAACGTCGCGCTGCTGCAGGCGCGCGAAGGGCGGATGCACATTCTCGGCTTGATGCGGCAAACGCTGGCCACCCCGCGCTCGGAACTCTCCGCTTACGCACCGCGCATGATCACCATCAAGATCAAGCCGGAGAAAATCCGGGACGTGATCGGCAAGGGCGGTGCGGTGATACGCGCGATCACCGAAGAGACCGGCACCACAATCGACATCAACGACGACGGTACAGTGACCATCGCCTGCGTTTCTTCGGAGGGCGGCGAGGCGGCCAAACGCCGCATCGAGGAGATTACCGCGGAAGTCGAAGTCGGCCGCGTCTACGACGGCACCGTGCTCAAGCTCCTGGATTTCGGCGCGATCGTGAGCGTGCTGCCCGGCAAGGACGGCTTGCTGCACATCTCCCAGATTGCCAATGAGCGCGTCAACAGCGTTGCCGACCACCTCAAGGAGGGTCAGGCCGTGCGGGTCAAGGTCCTCGAGGCCGACGAGAAAGGGCGGCTGCGGCTGTCGATGAAGGCCGTCGCCGAAGAGGCAAAGGCCGCCGGTTAGCAGGATTCAACGGACGAAAAAAGCCCACCGCAAGCGGTGGGCTTTTTGTTGGCTGCGTTGCCGACAGCGCTATGGTGTCGCAGGAAAGATCTGCAGCAGCGTGAACGGATAGACGTAGGCCTGCAGCATCACCAGGCCGCCGACCAGCATCGCCAGTACCACGCTGTGGAAGAAAACGTAGCGCAGGATGTCGCCCTCGTGGCCGTACCAGCGGGTCGCGGTGGAAGCCACGACGATGGACTGCGCGTCGATCATCTTGCCCATCACGCCGCCGGAGCTATTGGCCGAGGTCATCAGGATCGGATTCAAGCCGAGCTGCTCTGAGGTTATCTTCTGCAGGCCACCGAACAGAACGTTTGACGACGTGTCGGAACCGGTCAGCGCCACGCCCAGCCAGCCGAGCAGTGTCCCGAAGAACGGGTAGAGTACGCCGGTGTGGGCAAATGCGAGCCCCATCGTCGCGTCAGTGCCGGAGTAGCGCGTTACGAATCCCAAGGCCAGCATCGCCGCGATGGTGAGCAGCGAGAATTTCACCAGTTTGATCGTCATCCAATACTGGCGGAATAGTCCACCGATGGAATAACCCATGAATAAGCCGGCTACTACGGCGGCGAGAAAGATGCCGGACCCGGTGGCGGACACCCAATTGAAATTGTACTTGGCGCCCTCCTTGACAGGCTTGGCCACCACCGGCGGTACCTTCTCGACCTTCTCGTGCAAATTGGCAATGGGGATCTCAACTCGAGTGAAGGCATAGCTCACCTTCTGCTTCGTTTGTCCGTCGACAGTGATGGTCTCCGTGGTTTTGCCGTCCAGGAAATTCTTCGTGGTCTGGAAGCCCCAAGCGAATACGAACACGCTCAGGATCAACCACGGGATCCAGGCACGGATCACCAGGCCGGAGGGATGCTGCTCGAACTTGGTTGGCGCGACATCTGCGATCCCGCTGTCCCTCTGGTGACCTTTGAGTGCGGTGCTGGTCCAGATCTGCTTCGGCTTCCAGAACCTGAGGAAGGTCACCAGGCAGGCCATGGATATCACCGCCGAACCCACGTCAACCAGCATTGGGCCGTGCAGGTTCGAGATGAGAAACTGCGGGATCGCGAAGCTGACGCCAGTCACGAGGATGGCAGGCCATACGGCGATCATCCCGCGCCAGCCGGCGAACGCCCAGATCAGCCAGAATGGAACGAGCACCGAGAAGAACGGGAGCTGGCGTCCCACCATGGCGGACAGGGCGTTCACGTCTAAGCCCGTCACGGCCGCAAGCGTGATCACTGGCGTACCAAGCGCTCCATAGGCCACCGGCGCGGTGTTCGCAATCAAAGACAGGCCCGACGCGGCCAGCGGCGAGAAGCCCAGCCCAATGAGGATCGCCCCTGTCACTGCGACCGGTGTGCCGAATCCAGCAGCGCCTTCGAAGAATGCGCCGAAGGCGAAGGCGATCAACAGCAGTTGCAACCGCCTGTCCTCGGTTACGTTGGCGATATTGTCCTGCAGGACCTTGAAGTAACCCTTTTGCTTCGTGAGTTGATACAAAAAAATGATGTTCAGCACGATCCACCCGATGGGGAGCAGACCGAACAGCGCACCGTTGAGTGCAGCCCCACCGGCCGTCGCCGTGGGCATGCCGTAGACGACGATGGCGATGAACAGAGCGCTTACCAGCCCAAGAATCGCAGCCCAATGCGCGGCGATCCTGAAGAACGCCAGGCTGCCGAGCAGTACGATGATGGGAATCGCTGCGCACAGCGTTGAAAGCCAGGCATTTCCGAGTGGATCGTAAACCTGGGACCAGACCATGAGTTGTGACCTCCCTGTTGTTGTCAGTACGTCGCCCGGCCGTCGGGTGCGAACGCTCCGCCTAATGCTTTGAAATCCAGCCCATTATATCCAAATCGATCACGCCGACACGCGGCTCGAATTGTGGATCTGGATATGCGGATGCCTTGGGTATAATCCGGCGCTCAGACTACACCGACGAGTGCGATGAACGAAAACATGCCTTTTCGGAACGGCGGCCGAATTCTGGTGGATCAGTTGCAGCTCCACGGAACCGACACCGCATTCTGCGTTCCGGGCGAAAGTTATCTGGCGGTGCTGGATGCGCTCTTTGAGGCGCGTGAGCGCGTGCGCCTGGTCGTCTGCCGGCAGGAGGGCGGTGCAGCGTTCATGGCCGAGGCCTACGGCAAGCTCACCGGAAAACCCGGAATCTGCTTCGTCACCCGCGGGCCGGGGGCCACCAACGCCAGCATTGGCGTGCACACCGCATTCCAGGATTCGACCCCGATGATCCTGTTCATCGGCCAGGTCGGCAGCGATGTAGTCGAGCGCGAGGCGTTTCAGGAAATGGACTACCGTCGCATGTTCGGGCAAATGGCGAAATGGGTGGCGCAGATCGACCGCACCGATCGGATCCCCGAACTGGTCAGCCACGCGTTTCATACCGCGGTGTCGGGGCGCCCCGGTCCGGTGGTGCTGGCACTGCCTGAAGACATGCTGACGGGCCAGGCGGTGATCGCGGATGCCAAGCCTTACAAGAGGGTGAAACCGCATCCGGGCGTGGCCGACATGGAGAGATTGCGCGACATGCTGGTGCAGGCGCATAAACCGATGGTCGTACTCGGCGGCGGCGACTGGTCGGCGCAGGCGTGCAATGACATTCGCGCCTTCATCGAATCCAACAACGTGCCTGCGGGATGCAGTTTCCGCAGGCAGGATCTGCTCGACAACCGGCATCCCAACTACTGCGGAGAGGTGGGCATCGGCATCAATCCCTTGCTCGGGGAACGCATACGCAGCGCCGATTTGATCCTGGCGATCGGTCCGCGGCTGGGCGAGATGACCACCGGCGGATACACATTGTTCCCGATCCCACGTCCGCTGCAACGCCTCGTGCACGTGCATCCAGGGGGCGAAGAGTTGGGCCGGGTTTATCAGGCCGAACTGATGATCAACTCCGGGATGGCGGAATTTGCGCAAGCGGCAGCGAACCTCCCATCCGTGGATTCCTCGCGCTGGCGCGACTGGACCCATCGGGCCCGCGAGGATTACCTGAAGAATCTCAAGCCTGGCCCGATGTCCGGCGATCTTGATCTGGGGGAGGTGATGGTCTTCCTGCGCGGCCGCTTGCCGGAAAACGCCATCATCACCAACGGCGCGGGCAATTACTCGGGCTGGGTACAGCGTTTCTATCAGTACACCGGTTTCCGTACCCAACTGGGTCCCACCAACGGCGCGATGGGTTACGGCGTGCCTTCGGGTATCGCCGCCAAGGTGGTGCACCCCGATCGCGTGGTGGTGAGTTTTTCCGGGGACGGCTGCTTTTTGATGAACGGGCAGGAACTGGCTACAGCCGCGCAGTATCGGCTGCCGGTCGTGTTCGTCGTGATCAACAACGGCATGTACGGCACCATCCGAATGCACCAGGAACGCGAGTATCCCGCGCGGGTGTACGCGACCGCGCTCGACAATCCGGACTTTGCCGCGCTGGCGCGCGCCTACGGATTGCACGGTGAGACGGTGCAGAGGACCGCGGACTTCGCACCGGCATTCGAACGGGCGGTGACGTCGGGCAAACCGGCGTTGCTGGAACTGCGGATCGATCCGGAAGCCATCACCACGCGCACCAGCCTCACATC
>DASQOP010000272.1:0-24494 GCA_035644415.1 Burkholderiales bacterium | reverse complement strand
CTCGAAATCGTCGAACACGTTGTCCCAGTCGATACGCTCGGCGCTTGCACGCGCGTGCACCCGCAACGACGCGGCGCGCCCGGGATCGGCAATAAGCGCGGCTGCCAGCCGGACGAATGCCTCGCTATCATCGAACGGCACCAGTAAACCGCTGCGTTCGTGGGCGAGGTATTGTTGCGCGGCCGCGTAGTCGTACGCCACCACCGCCAGGCCGCTTGCCATGGCTTCGAGCGTGACGTTGCCGAAAGTTTCGGTAAGGCTCGGGAACAGGAATACGTCAGCAGAGGCATAATGCGCGGCCAGATCCTCTCCGGTGCGCATGCCTGCGAATACGATGTCCGGATTACGAGCGGCAAGCGCTGCCCGTTCCGGGCCGTCCCCGACCATGACCAAGTGTGTCCGCGGTACACGCGTGCGCATGCCTGAGAACGCGTCCACCACCAGTTTGAGATTTTTTTCGGGGGCGATCCTGCCGACATAGAGTGCCACGGGCTCCCCGTCCGCCGCACCCCAGTCGCGGCGCAATTGCGGGCTTCTGCGTGCCGGCGAGAACAGCCGGGTATCGACCCCGCGCGATACCACGCGCAAGTTCTCGAACCCCTGCACTGCCAGCTCGCGGCGCAAATCTTCGGTCGGCACCAGCGTGGCTTGCGCCCTGTTGTGGAACTTGCGCAGGTAGGCGGCGATCGGCTTCTTCAGAAAACCTACGCCGTAGTGCTGACTGTAACTGTGGAAGTTGGTGTGAAAACCGGTGGAAATCGGAAGCTTCAGTTTGGCTGCCGCGGTCAGAGCCGACCAGCCCAGCGGTCCCTCGGTAGCGATGTGCACAACATCGGGCCGCTTCAGCGACCAGAGACGGAACAACGCCTGTTTCGCCGGCAGGCCGATCCTGAGTCCTTGATAGCGCGGGATCGGGACGCCGCGACTGAGCACTTCCTCAAAATGAACGTTGCGCGCTGGAGACTCGGTCGCGTGCTGGCGCGGGCGGATCAACTGGATTCGATGATTACGCTGCTGCAGCCCGTCTACGATGCACGCGAGCGTCATCGCTACACCGTTCACTTCGGGCGGATAAGTCTCTGTGACAACGGCTACCCGCAAAGACCAAGATGTGGCTGGAAGCTCCTGAAAAACAAACGCATTATCGTTCATGCACAGCGAACTTTGCCGTGCCACGACGAAACTGCGATGACGATTCGATGACGATTGTGTGACTACGGCACCGGCTCTGGAGCGAGAATCAGCCGAACAGCACCAGCAGCCAGACCACCACGACATTGATGAGGGAAAACAGGACCGCGGCGCTGCCGATGTCCTTGGCGCGCTTGGCGAGCCGATGGTGCTCGAGCGATACCCGGTCCACCGTCGCTTCCACCGCGGAATTGAGCAGCTCGACGATCAGCACCACCACCACCGAGGCGATCATCATCGACTTGCCCGTTCCGGACGCCGGCAGGAACAACGCCAGCGGGATCAGGACCGCAGCGAGCCACACTTCCTGGCGGAACGCGTCTTCGTGCCGGTACGCCGCCTTGAGGCCGTCGAACGAATAGAACAGCGCGTTCCAGATGCGCCGCAATCCGGTCTTGCCTTTGTGCGGGCTTTCTACTTGACCGGAGTCCATTTGAGGTCGAGCTCGCGCGCGGCCTTGACGTCGTCGAGCCGGCGCACCGGGGTGGTGTGGGGCGCGGATTTTACAAGGTCCGGATCGTTGTGCGCCTCGTCGAGGATTTCCTTCATCGCTGCGACAAAGGCGTCCAGCGTTTCCCTGGATTCGGTCTCGGTCGGTTCGATCAGCAAACACTCCGGCACCAGCAGAGGAAAGTAGGTGGTCGGAGCGTGGAAGCCCTTGTCGAGCAAGCGTTTGGCCACATCCATCGCCGTGACGCCGGTTTTCTCCTTCAGGCCCTTCAGGGTGACGATGAACTCGTGGCTGGCGCGCCGCGAGTCGAAAGCAAGGTCGAAACCGGCCTTGCGCAACTGAATCATGAGGTAATTGGCGTTCAGCGTCGCAAACTCCGCCACCCGCCGCATGCCATCGCGTCCGAGCATGCGTGCATACACGTAGGCGCGCAGCAGCACCCCGGCGTTGCCGCCAAACGCGGACATGCGGCCGATCGACTGCGGGCGGTCATCCTCCGAAAGCCAGCGGAAACGCTCGCCCTCTTTCGCCACGATCGGAAGCGGCAGGAAGGGCATCAACCGCCGTGCAACGCCTACCGGCCCCGCTCCCGGACCGCCGCCACCGTGGGGCGTGGCGAAAGTCTTGTGCAGGTTCATGTGGATCACGTCGAAACCCATATCGCCGGGCTTCACTTTGCCGAGGATCGCGTTCAGATTGGCGCCGTCGTAGTAAAGCAACCCGCCCGCGCCATGCACGATGTCGCGGATTTTCTCGATCGTGCGCTCGAATACGCCGAGCGTGGAAGGGTTGGTGAGCATCAGGCCCGCCGTGCGCGGCCCAATCGCAGCGGCCAGTGCGCCGAGATCGACGTTGCCTTCGCGATCGGTGGGCACTTCGGTCACGGTATAGCCGCACATGGTTGCGGTAGCCGGGTTGGTGCCGTGCGCGGCTTCGGGAACGATGATCTCGCTGCGGGCGTCGTCACCGCGCGCGCGGTGATAGGCGCGGATCATTGCGACACCGGCGAATTCGCCCTGCGCACCGGCCATCGGCGCCAGGCTGACCCCCTCCATTCCGGTCACTTCCCGCAGGATCTCCTGTAATTCATGCATGCAGCCGAGATAGCCCTGCCCGGTTTCCGCCGGCGCGAGCGGATGACGCGCCAGGAATTCCGGCAGCATCGCCAACGCGTTGCACGCCCGCGGGTTGTACTTCATGGTGCAGGAACCAAGCGGGTAAAAATGCGTGTCGATGGAGAAGTTTCTTTGCGAAAGGCGGGTGTAGTGGCGCAACGCATCGAGCTCGGATACTTCCGGCAGGCGCGGCAGTTCGCTGCGCAGCAACTCCGCGGGCAAGTCTGCGGTGGTTGCCGATGCCGGCGCCTGCGCGTGGGCGCGGCGTCCGTGTCTGGACTGATCGAAAACGAGCATGCTGTTCTGGGTCGGCGATTCAGGCGCGTTCGTGCGCTCGCGTGAGCGCGCAGATCCGCAGTGTGCGCTACCGCATTATTTCAGAGCCGCCAAGGCTGCATTGTAATTCGGTTCGTTGGCGATTTCCGGCACCAACTCGGAGTGAACGACCTTGTTGTTCTCGTCGAGTACCAGCACCGCCCGCGCGGTCAACCCCTTGAGCGGGCCGTCGGCGATGTCCACGCCATACTTACCGTGAAAATCCCTGCCGCGAAAGGTGGACAGCGTCACCACGTTATTGAGCCCTTCGGCGCTGCAGAAGCGCGACATCGCGAAAGGCAGATCCGCCGAAATCACCAGTACCACCGTGTTGTTCATTCCCGAAGCCTTCTGGTTGAAGACGCGCGTGGACTGCGCGCAGGTCGGCGTGTCCAGGCTCGGTACGATGTTCAGCACTTTACGTTTCCCTGCGTAGTTTTTCAGCGACACATCCGCAAGATCTTTGCCGGTCAGGCTGAAATCGGGCGCAGCATCACCTTTCTTCGGCAGCTTGCCCGCCACAGTGACGGGTTTGCCCTTGAGCGTTACGGTTGCCATCAGACTCTCCTCGAGTGAATTCTGGTTGTGAATGTAAAGCGCAGTTCAAGCGCCTGTCGCTGCGGCTAGCGCTGCGCCGTAGGCATCGAGATCGGCTTCGGTCTTGGTCTCGGTGGCGCAGACCAGCAGCGCTGACCCGAGTTCCGGGTAATCCCGGGAAACATCGTGGCCGCCAAGGATGCCGCGGGCGCGCATGTTCGCGAGCACCCTATCGGCCGGCCGCGGCAGCCGGATCACCGCCTCGTGGAAAAACGGCGCGCTGAAAACCTGCTGCACGCCGGGGATGCGTGTCACCTTTTCCAGCAGCAACCGGGTATTGGCGTGCGATTGCGCCGCAACGTTTTTCAATCCCTGCGCGCCGAGCATTGCCAGATAGATCGTCGCGGCGGTGACCGCCAGGCCCTGATTGGTACAGATGTTCGATGTGGCTTTGGAACGGCGGATGTGCTGTTCCCGTGCCTGCAGCGTAAGGGTGTATCCGCGCTGTCCTTCGACATCGACCGTGCCGCCGACGATGCGGCCCGGCATTTGCCGCACCAGCGCTTGCTTGCACGCCATGAATCCGAAATAGGGTCCGCCGTTGGCGAGCGGCACGCCCAGCGGCTGGCCTTCTCCGACCGCAATGTCGGCACCGTGGTTGCCCCATTCTCCGGGGGATTTCAGCAGCGCCAGCGCAGTCGGGTTGACGCAGGCAATCGTCAATGCGCCGCGCGCGTGCGCCCAGTCGGTCAAGGCATCCACCGCTTCGAGCGCGCCGAAGAAGTTCGGCTGCGCAACCACCAGCCCCGCAAAGTCTGCCTTGCCCAGCGACTCCAGTGTTGCGACGGACACGCGGCCATCCGTCGCGGAGTACGGTACCCCGACCAGCTCGATGCGCTGATTGGAAACGATGCTGGCGACCACGCGCCGGTAGGCCGGATTGATGCCGGCGGGTATCAGCACGCGCCGAGCCGACTTGTGCAGGCGCACCGCCATCAGCACCGCTTCGGCAAGCGCGGAGGCGCCGTCGTAGAGGCTGGCGTTGCTGGCATCTAGCCCGGTGAGCAAAGCCATCATGCTCTGGTATTCGTAGAGCAGTTGCAGTGTGCCTTGGCTCGCTTCCGCCTGATACGGCGTATACGCGGAATAAAACTCCCCACGGGCGGCGATCTGCCAGACCGCGGCGGGAATGTGATGTTCGTAGGCGCCGGCCCCGATGAAGTTGAGCATCGGCCGGTCCCGGCGCGCTCGTTCATGCATCAGGCGCGTGACCTGCATTTCGTTCATGCCCGCAGGGATGCCCGACAACCCATCGCCCTTGAGGCTTTGCGGAATCTCGTCGAACAGCTGCTCGATCGTCGAAACGCCGATCGCCGCGCACATGGCGCGGATGTCTTCTTCGGTGTGCGGGATGAAAGGCATTTCAGTTCGGCGAGGCGTGAGGAACCCGCAGCGCTAGGTGACGGGTAACGGGCAACGGGCGACGCGCAAAAAGCGCGGGCCGGCAAGCACCGCACTCCATCTGCCGGTTTATTCCTCTCGCCTCTCGCCTCACGCCTCTCGCCTCACGACTTTTCGCCTCACCCTCAATGCGCTTCCGCCTCGACCAGCTTCTGGTAACCCGCCGCGTCCAGCAATGCTTCCAGTTCGGCCGGGTTGCTGGGCTTGAGACGGAACATCCAGGCGTCGTACGCACCCTCGTTGATTTTCTCCGGTGCGGTTTCGAGATCGCCGTTCACCGCCACGACCTCTCCGGAAATAGGTGCGTAGATGTCAGAGGCGGCTTTCACCGATTCGACCACGCCGCACTCCTCGCCTTTCTTCAGCTTGCGGCCGAGCGCCGGATTTTCCACGAACACCAGGTCGCCCAGCAGGTCCTGTGCGTGATGCGTGATGCCGACGGTCACGGTCCCGTCGGCCTCAGACCGCGCCCATTCGTGGCTGTCGGTGTATTTCAGATTGGCAGGAATCGACATTAATGCTCCAGATATTCAAGGGATCGACGAAGAAAGGCCAGCGACCAGAGTGCGCCCGTTCCGAACGAATGGATATTTTACCGTTCTTGCCGGCAGCCACTTGTCGCGGATCTTTACTTTCGCCGCCTCCCCGGCTTGTACGCCGTTCGGCAACCGCGCCAGCGCGATCGAAATGTCCAGCGTGGGCGAGAAGCTGCCGCTGGTGATCTCGCCGTGACCGTTGCGCGTCTCGACTTCCTGGTGTGCGCGCAGAACGCCGCGCTCGAGCAGCACCAGGCCCAGCATCTGCGCGCGCGGTGGCGCAGCCAGCAGTGCCGCCTTGCCGACGAAGTCGCGCGGGCTTTCCAGGTCTACAGTCCATTTCAGGCCGCACTCCAACGGGGTCACGGTTTCGTCCATGTCCTGGCCGTAAAGGTTCATCCCCGCCTCCAGGCGCAGCGTATCGCGCGCGCCCAGACCCGCCGGGCCCACGCCGGCATCGAGCAGCGCCTGCCACAGGCCTGGCGCTTCAGCGGCCGGCAGCGTGATCTCGAAGCCATCCTCTCCGGTGTAGCCGGTGCGGCCGAAGAAAAACGCACCCCACTCTGCGGCGAAGAAGGGCCCGAGCGCCCCGGTCGCCGGTTTCGATAGCGGCAGCGCGCGCCAGACTTTGGCGCGCGCCGCCGGCCCCTGGACCGCAATCATTGCCAGGTCACGCCGCGGCGTGACCGTCACGGCGGCTGCGGCGCGCGCCCTTTGCGAAAACATCCACGCCAAATCCTTGTCCGCAGTAGCGGCGTTCACCACCACGCGAAAGCGTCGCGGGTCCAAAAAGTACACGATCAGATCGTCGAGAATGCCGCCCGAGTCGTTGAGCATGCACGAGTAAAGCGCTTTGCCCGGGATCATCAGACGATCCACATTGTTGGCCAGCAACTGTCTCAGGAAGGTTTGGGCGCCTTCGCCATCCACGTCCAGCGCCAGCATGTGCGAGACGTCGAACATGCCGGCGTCCTTGCGCACCCTGTGGTGCTCTTCGATCTGCGAGCCGTAGTGCAGCGGCATCTCCCAACCGCCGAAGTCCACCAGCCTGGCGTTGAGCGCGCGATGAACGGCGTTGAGCGGAGTCTGCTTCAGCACCGCGGGCAGCTCAAGGATAGAACAGGTAAAGACGGTAACCGGCGGCACGCAGTTCGCCGGTGTCCAGAAACAGCCGGATCGGCAGCTCTGCGCCCGCTTTCAGTCCATCCATTGCGTTCGTCCATTGCAGGTACTCCACCGGAAGAAAAACGCGGCGCGCGATGGTCTGTTCCTGCGAGTTGGTCAGCGTCAGCTCGAACGCGGGATAGTCCTGCTCCACCGGAGCACGATTGCGCACCGCAACCAGCAGTTCGATTTCGCCAGGGCGGACCGGATCCGGCGCTTTCAAATCCGAAGCCTCGATGTGCAGGAAGCTCGACAGCCGCGGCAGCGCCACGGAGCAACCCAACCATTCACACGCCCGCTCGTAATACTTCCGGGACTGCGGAACCAGCACCATCAGCTCGGTTCGAAACGCGTACGCCGCCTGGAGAGCGAGCACGGCGAGCAGCAGCAACGACAGGCTTACCCACAAACCGGTACGGCGCGGCGCCACCGGCATCCTGAATTCCCATTCATACAGGCTCGCGGCCGGATCCGGCCGCGGCGCAGCCGCCGCCGGCCTTTCCTTCGGCCGCACCGGAATCTGCGCTGGTGCCGATCTTTCGACCGGCGGCGCTGCCGGCGGCAATCCGGATTGCGCTTGGGGCGGCATTCCACGTTGCGGCGTTGCCGGCTGAGGCTTCTGGGCAGTGAGCGTCGCGAAGGCATCGAACACCTGCTTGCATTGGCCGCAACGCACCTGGCCGCTGGAAGCCTGCAGTTGCTGGGTGGTCACACGGAAAGTAGTACCACAGTGTAAACAGCGCGTGTACAGGTTCATGGCATCTGCTTCATTTGACTCTCTTGCCGCATAGCCTGATCCAGCCTTGCTCCTCGACTGGGGGTTCCATGTCGAACCATTCCAGGTAAGCATCGGCAACAGCCCTTGCCTGCGGTGCCAGGATCCCGGACAGCACCACATGTCCGCCCGGCACGGTCAACTGCGCGAGCAGCGGTGCCAGTATTTTGAGCGGATTGGAGAAGATATTTGCCATGACGACATCTGCCGGTCGCGGCCGCGATCCATCAGCACCAACGAAGGTTGCAGCTACCCGGTTCTGCTCGGCATTGTAACGGCTGGTGACCAGCGCCTGCGGATCAATGTCCACGCCAACCACGCGGCCGGCGCCGAGTTTCGCCGCAGCGATGGCGAGAATGCCGGAGCCGCAACCGTAGTCGACGACGCTGTTGCCAGGAAACAGATGCCGGTCCAGCCAATCCAGGCACAGTCGCGTGGTCGGGTGGCTGCCGGTGCCGAAGGCGAGCCCCGGGTCGAGCACGATATTGATGGCGGAACCATCCGGCGCGGCGTGCCAGCTCGGCACGACCCACAGCCGCGCCGACACCTGCAGCGGTGCGAATTGGCTCTGGGTGAGCTTGACCCAGTCCTGCTCGGGGACTTCCGCGGTGCGATATTCGGGGACCGGATCGAGGCCGGCGACGGCGCAGGCGCGGCTGAGCGCTGCGACCGCGTCGATGTCGGGATCGAATAGAGCAATCAGGCGGTTGCAGCCGTAGGCTAGCTCGGCCTCTTCGCCCGGTTCCTGGAAGATCGGGGTTTCCTGCTCGGTGCCGGCACGCGCATCGGCCACGTCCACGGAAATGGCGCCAGCATCGAGAAGCGCGTCCGACAGCGCCGTTACCTGCGCGGCATCGAGCGTGAGTTCAAGGGTAAGCCAGGCGATGCCACACCTCCGCTGGATCCGCCGCTACTCCACCTTGCTGTACTTGGCGAGCTTCTCTTCCAGATAATGGATGCTGGTGCCGCCGCGCATGAATGCGGTGTCCAGCATCAACTCCTGGTGCAACGGCAGGTTGGTCTGAATGCCCTCGACGATCATTTCCGAGAGCGCGACGCGCATGCGCGCGATCGCCTGGTCGCGGTTGTCGCCGTAGGCAATGACCTTGGCGATAAGGGAATCGTAATACGGCGGCACGAAATAACCGTGGTAGACGTGAGAATCCACGCGGATCCCCGGCCCGCCCGGCACGTGCCAGGAGGCGATGCGGCCCGGCGACGGTGTGAATTTGTAGGGATGCTCGGCATTGATCCGGCACTCGATCGCGTGACCGCGGAATGCAATGTCTTTCTGGCGGAATGGCAGCTTCTGTCCCGCAGCTACCAGAATCTGGGTCTTCACGATGTCCACGCCGGTGATCATCTCGGTCACCGGATGTTCAACCTGCACCCGCGTGTTCATCTCGATGAAGTAGAACTCGCCCTTCTCGTAGAGAAACTCGAAGGTGCCCGCGCCGCGATAACCGATCTTGCGGCACGCCTCGGCGCAGCGCTCGCCGATGCGGACGCGCTCCTTGATCGGTATCAGGGGAGCCGATGCCTCTTCGATGATCTTCTGGTGGCGGCGCTGCATCGAACAATCGCGGTCGCCGAGAAAGACCGCGTTGCGGTGCTCATCGGCGAGCACCTGGATCTCTACGTGACGGGGCGTCTCGAGGAATTTCTCCATGTACACCGTTGGATTGCCGAAGGCGGCCTTCGCTTCCTGCCGGGTCATCGCGACCGCGTTGATCAGCGCCGCCTCGGTATGCACCGCCCTCATGCCGCGTCCGCCGCCACCGCCGGCCGCCTTGATGATCACGGGATAGCCGATCTTGCGCGCCACCTTGACGATTTCCTGCGGCTCCTCGGGCAGCGCGCCCTCGCCTCCGGGCACGACCGGCACACCGGCCTTGATCATTGCCTGTTTGGCGCTCACCTTGTCGCCCATCAGCCGGATGGTGTCGGGCCTCGGCCCGATGAACACGAAGCCGCTTTTTTCCACCCGCTCGGCAAAATCGGCGTTCTCGGACAGAAAGCCGTAGCCCGGGTGAATCGCCTCGGCGTCGGTCACTTCGGCGGCGCTGATGATCGCCGGCACGTTCAGGTAGCTTTCCGATGAGGCGGCCGGGCCGATGCACACGGATTCGTCGGCAAGGCGCACGTACTTGGCGTCAGCGTCGGCCACCGAGTGCACCGCGACCGTCTTTATGCCCAGTTCACGGCAAGCCCGCTGTACGCGCAGCGCAATCTCACCGCGGTTCGCTATGAGGATTTTTTCGAACATGGAGACTTTACGCACGCCGACTGGATAAAAACCAGGCCGGCCGGTCGATGCTCAACCGATCAGGAATAGCGGCTGGCCATACTCGACCGGCTGGCCGTTCTCCACCAGCACGGACTTAATCACGCCACCCTGGTCGGCCTCGATTTCGTTCAACAATTTCATTGCCTCGATGATGCACAGCGTATCGCCGGCATTGACCGACTGCCCGATTTCCACGAACGGCTTGGCTCCCGGCGCCGAGGAGCGATAAAAGGTGCCGACCATGGGTGATTTCACCAGGTGTCCTTCAGGCTCGGCCGGGGCTTCGGGCACCGCAGCCGGCGCCGCTGCGGCGTTCGCCGCAGCCGCCGCCGTCATGGTCGGGGCTTGGGGCATCGTCATCACCGCAGTCTGTACCGCATTGCCGGCACGGCTGATCCGTACTTTCTCCTCGCCTTCGGTGATTTCCAGTTCGGCGATTCCGGACTCCTGCACCAGGTCGATCAGCTTCTTGAGCTTCCTCAAGTCCATATAGGCAGCCCCCTATTTCCTGGCTTTATGGGTCAGCGCGCACTGCAACGCGTACTCATAGCCTTGCGACCCCAGTCCGCAGATAACCCCCACAGCCTGGTCGCTGAAATAGGAATGGCGCCGAAAGGGCTCGCGTGCGTGCACATTGGAAAGATGCACTTCGATGTAGGGAATGCGTACCGCGGCGAGCGCATCGCGCAGCGCCACGCTGGTATGGGTAAAGGCTGCCGGATTGATGATGACGAAATCGACGCCGGCGGAGCCGGCTTTCTGGACGCGCTCGACCAGCTCAGCCTCCGAGTTGCTCTGAAAACTGTCGAGCTTGGCGCCCGATTTCAACGCCAGCGCCGACAGACGCTTATTGATGCCCTGCAGGGTTTCCGCTCCATAGATCTCCGGCTCGCGAGAGCCGAGAAGATTGAGGTTGGGGCCGTGCAGGACGAGGACCTTTCTGGGGCGTACAGGGCCGGAGGAAGCCGCCTTGCCACCCTTCGAGGCGTTTTTCATGGCGGCAAGTTTGACGCAGTTTCAGCGAATTTGTCCAGTTTTAGCGGGATTTTGCCGCATTCAATAGGCCTGGATCTTGCATTTCGCGTTTCCGACCCTAGGGCTTAGACGCTTTGGGAGCAATCTTTCGAAACCGTGCCAAGCAAACCCTCACGGCAATTGCCAGAACTCTCACGAATCCTAGTTTTTAGATGCAGATCCCAGAACTTAGCGCTCTAGTGGCGCACGTTCGAAGCGAAATTTACATCGCCGACCCAATAATCGTGGCCAGCTTTCGCTCGTTCAGCCCGCCAAGCTCGGTCCCGATCAATTGTCCCTTGCGATCCAAGATAACTGTGAAAGGCAGGCCGCCGAGTTCGTTGCCGGAGACCCTGGCGAGCTCGATCGCCTCCATTTCCCCGATCAGGACCGGATAGTTCATGTGGTGCGTGGCGGCAAATTCGCGCACTTTAGCTGGATGATCGATGGCGATCCCGACAAATTGCAGCCCTTGGCTGCCAAATTTTTTCTGCATCCGGACGAACTCCGGGATCTCCTCCAGACACGGCTGGCACCAGGTCGCCCAGAAATTCACCACCATGACCTTGCCCTGCCATTGCGCCAATGCCTGGGATTTGCCTTCCATGTCCGGAAGCGAGGCCGCCATCAGCCTGGCCACATTGCCTGAACGCGGTACGCCTCCCCAGTTCCAGGGGTGCAACCAGAAACCGGTCGCAAGCGCCGAAACAGCCACGAGTACAAGTAGCGCGATCCGGCCGGCTCTTTTCATCGGGACGGTGTCGCGTCCTGCAACCGCAATAACTCCGAGGCATATGCTTCGGATCTGACCGCTTCACCCGACGATTGCGCAGGAACGAGCCGTGCCGTTTGCGTTACCGGGAGGTAGCACACGCCGGCATCGGCACAACCCTGGGAAACCGCCTTCAGCATAAAGCCGCCGGCCGATTTCACCGGCAGCCTGATGACCAGTTCGCCGCGATAGGTCTCGACCCGCCCGAAGAATTCGTCGTCCTTGATCTTGCCGGGTGGAAACAGCGCGTCGCCGAGTCCGGCCGATTGCGGAATCGTGGTGAACCGGAACTTGTCGCGATACATGTAATAGCCGTCGGCGATGCGATAACGCACCTCCACGAGGCCGGGTTCAATGAGCGTGGCAGAAAACCTAAACGCCTGCTCCGGCGCCAGCAGATCGGCAGCGGCCGACGCCAGCGCGCATCCAGCGCATGCCGCCAACAGCAGTTCGACAAGAAATCTTGCGGCGATGCGCAGATTCATTCGGGGGAAAAGGCGGCGTTATTCGGCGGCGGACTCGGCAGCGACCCAGTCCAGATACTCGCTCAGACCGGCCATCACAGGGACAGAGACGATTTCGGGAAGTTCATACGGGTGGTTGGCGCGGATCGCGGCTTCGACGTACGGATAACGCGAAGCTACCGTTTTGATCAGCACCGGTACCTCGGTCGCCGTCTCGATCGCGCCCCGCCAGCGATAAACCGACGAACACTGTGCCAGCACGTTGACGCAGGCGGCGAGCCGCTGTTCCACCAGCAACTGCGCCAGCTTCCTGGCCGTCGCAAGATCCGGCAAATTGGTCAACACCACCACAACCTCGCCGCCAGCGCCGGACACGTCATTCACCAAGGCAAAGGACTGGGCGGTTACGCTGCGCCAGCCGCTGCGGATGCATTGTTCACGGCAACCGTGCCCGTGCGGCAACGACGCCCTGCGCGACCGACGGATAGCGCAGCCTTACCCGCAACTCCTTTTTCAGGCGCTGGTTGGCGAGGCGCCGGGATTCGCGCATAAAGGACAGCGCGCTTTCCGGAATCTCCCGCTCCGCGGCTTCGCGACTTATCCGGGGCGGGTGCGGCAGACCGAACTGGTCCGCGACAAGGTCGAAGTAGTCGCCCATTTTCATCCGGGAGTCGTCGGAAGCGTTGTAAGCACGCCCGCCGCGGCCGCGACTCAATGCCGCCATCACTGTGCGGGCGAGGTCATCGGCATGGATGTGATTGGTGTAAGGATCCTGCTCGGTCTCGAGGGCCGGCGTGCCAGCCTTCAGTCGCGCAAGCGGCAAGCGTTCGGCGGCGTAGATACCCGGCACGCGCAGGATGCTGACATGCACACCTGTCTCCGCACCCCACGCACGAAGTTGCCGTTCGGCGTCCAGGCGACGCCTCGCGCGATCGCTCGAGGGCCTCGCCGGTCGCGTCTCGTCCACCACCGCGCCGCCGCAGTCTCCATAGACGCCGCTGGTGCTGATGTACACCATACGCTGTGGTAGACTGCCGCCCTTTGCGAGTGCCCGAACCAGATTGGCGGTACGCGTGTCGCGCGTTCCCGATCCCGGCGGCGGGGCGAAATGCACCACGTCCTGCGCCAAGCCGGCGAGCCGGTCGAGCGTCTCCGGACGATCCAGATCTCCAGCCACCGGAACGATACCTTCGGCACGCAGCAGCGCCTGCCGGCTCTCCGAGTGGGTCAGCGCGTAAATGCGCCAGCGTCCCCGCAACGCACGTACCATGCGCAGTCCGACGTCACCACAGCCGATAATCAACAACCTTCTCATGCCAGCATTTTAACCCGGAGCCCGGCCTTCAGCGTCTGCGAACTGCCATGCCCCACCAGGTCACGATCAAACCCAGCAATCACGTTTTCACCGTTGGCGAAGGCGAGACCGTGCTCGCTGCGGCCTTGCGCGAAAGCTTTACGCTTCCCTATGGCTGCCGCAACGGTGCCTGCGGCGCCTGCAAGGGCAAAATCCTCGAAGGCAAAGTGGACTATGGCAATCCGCAGCCGCATGTCCTTGCCGACTTCGAGAGGAAGGCGGGGCTGGCGCTGTTTTGCCAGGCCAAGCCGTTGACCGATCTGGTGATCGAGGCGCGCGAAATCAGCGGCGTGGGCGAGCTGGAGATCCGCAAGCTGCCCTGTCGGGTTCAGGAGATGCGCAAGGTCGCCCCCGACGTAATCGTGCTCCGACTGAAGCTGCCGGCGAACGAGCGCCTGCAGTTCCTGGCCGGGCAATACATCGACATCCTGATGAAGGACGGCAAGCGCCGCTCCTACTCGATGGCGAATGCGCCGCACGACGACGAGCACATCGAGCTGCACGTGCGCAAGATGCAGAACGGCGCGTTCACCGACTACGTGTTCAACAAGATGAAAGAAAAGGACATACTGCGTTTCGAAGGGCCGCTGGGCACGTTTTTCATGCGCGAGGATTCCGACAAGCCGATCATCTTCGTGGCGAGCGGCACGGGTTTCGCGCCGATCAAGAGCATCATCGAGCACGCCTTCCACCTCGAGGCCCCCCGCCAGATGGTGCTCTACTGGGGCGGGCGCCGGCCGGTTGACATCTACATGGGCGAGCTCGCCGCCCGCTGGCAGCAGCAGCACGACAATTTCAGCTTCATTCCGGTGATTTCCGAAGCGCAGCCCGAGGACAACTGGTGCGGACGCAGCGGCTTCGTGCACCGCGCGGCCATGGAAGACTTCCCGGACATGAGCGGCTATCAGGTCTACGCCTGCGGCGCGCCGGTGGTGGTGGAATCCGCTCACCAAGACTTCACCACACTGTGCAAGCTTCCCGAGGACGAGTTCTACTCCGACGCCTTCACTCCGTCCGTCGATCCCAAGCCCGCAACTGCGTAAGGCTCTTTGCCGCCAAGACGCCAAGAGCGCCAAGGTAAACCCCAAATCTAACTATAAAGAGCACACGGTTACACGAAGCATTGCTTGGTGTACTTTGTGCCAACCTTGCGTTTGTCCTTCTTGGCGCTCTTGGCGTCTTGGCGGCTAACAGGTTTACTAGCCGCTGTTGCGCAGTCCGGCGGCGATGCCGTTGATGGTCAGCAGGATCGCGCGCCTGATGCGCTCCTGCGTTTCCCCGGAACGGTAGCGCCGCAGAAGTTCGACCTGCAGGTGGTTGAGCGGGTCGATGTAGGGCGAGCGGTTGCGCAAGCTGCGTGACAGCGCCGGATTGGCCTCCAGCAGCTCTCCCTGTCCGGTGATCGCCAGCAGCCAGCGAAGTGTGCGGTGCCACTCATCCAGGATGCGCGAGAAGATGCGCTCGCGCAGCTCGGCATCGGTGACCAGTTCGGCGTAGCGCGAGGCGATGCTGATGTCGCTTTTCGCCAGCAGCATATCCATGTTCGATAGCAGCGTGCGGAAGAACGGCCAGTCGCGGTACATTTCGCGCAACAGGTCCAGGCCGCTGTCCCCCTTGCGCGCCGCCAGCGCTTCCACCGCCGCACCGAACCCGTACCATCCCGGCAGCATCATCCGCGACAGCGACCAGGAAAATACCCAGGGGATCGCGCGCAGGTCTTCGATGCGGTCGGTCTTCTTGCGCGAAGCCGGGCGGCTGCCGACGTGCAGGTCGGCAATCTCGGTGATCGGCGTTGCGGTCCGAAAGAACTGTACGAAACCCGGGGTTTCGTACACCAGGCTCCGGTACGCCGAGAACGCGGTGGCGCTCATTTCCTGCATCACTTCGGGATATTCGGCTCGCTCCATGCGGGCGGGTTCGAGCAGCGTAGCCTCGAAGGTGGCCGCAACCAGCGTTTCCAGGTTGCGCCGCCCGATGTCGGGATCGGAATACTTGCTGGCAATCACCTCGCCCTGTTCGGTGATCCTGATCTGGCCGGCAACGCTGCCCGGCGGTTGTGCCAGCACCGCCTGATAGCTGGGTCCGCCGCCGCGTCCCACCGTACCCCCGCGGCCGTGGAACAAGCGCAGCTCGATCTTGTGGCGCGCGAATACCTTCACCAGTTCGACTTCCGCCTTGTACAACTCCCAGTTTGCGGTAAGGAAACCGCCGTCCTTGTTGCTGTCGGAATAGCCGAGCATCACCTCCTGCACGTTGCCGCGGCTCGCCAGCAGCGCCCGGTAGTAAGGAACCGAAAACAACTGGTCCATGATCGGGCCGCAACCCTGCAGGTCGGCGATGGTCTCGAACAGCGGAATGATGTTGACGTCGAGACGCGCTGTCTCGCCGGGCTGCAG
This sequence comes from Burkholderiales bacterium, assembly GCA_035644415.1. GTDB lineage: Bacteria > Pseudomonadota > Gammaproteobacteria > Burkholderiales > JACQAP01 > JACQAP01. The sequence continues at coordinate 8,662 of DASQOP010000272.1, read as the reverse complement.
CAGCCCCACTTCTTTCAGCAACAATGCCACTTCGAGCAGATCGCTGACGCCGTCGGCCTTGGAGATGATGTAGTTTGGCAACGCTTCTGCGCCATAGCGGCGATGCATGCCCGCCGCGGTGTCGAGGATCGCGAGCTCCTTGCCGACTTCTTCGCTGTAGGAAAGGTAGGGCGAGCGTAGCAGCCGCGGCAGCCGCAATTCCTCCAGCAGCCACGCGCGGCGTTCCGCTTCCGGCAAGGCGGCGTAACCCTGGCGGCGCGCCCCGAGCGCGAACAGTTCGGCGACGACTTGTTCGTGCACGCCGCTGTGCTGGCGCATGTCGAGCGGCGCCAGATGAAAACCGAAGATGACTGCCGCACGGTGCAGGCCGCGCAGCCTCCCGCGCGCCACCCGCTCCGAACCGTTGGCCGCCAGCGAATCGGCCAGCACCGCCAGGTCCTGTGCAAATTCCACGCTGTCCCGGTAGGGCGGCGCCTCGGCGACCGCGCGGCGGTCAGGAACGTGATGGTCGAGCAGGCTCGAGGTCGCGGCGAGCCGCGCGTAGATGCCGGTAAGCGCGCGCCGATAGGGTTCATCGCGGCGATGTTCCGAGGTGTCCGGCGACTGCGCCGCCAGTCGCTCGAGCTCGGGCGTGGTTTCGACGATGCGCACGGACTGGGACAACTCGCCGCCGAGCCGGTGGATCTCCTCGAAATAGAAATCCATCGCCGTCGAGGAATGACGGGTGAGCGCATGTTGCATCACTTCGTGAGTCACATGGGGATTGCCGTCGCGATCGCCGCCGATCCAGCTGCCCAGTTTCAGGAAACCGGACAGCGGCGCGCGCCCAAAACCTTCTTGCGCCAACAGGTCCTCGATTTCCGCGTACAGCCGCGGCAGTTGCCGCAGGAAGGTGTAACGGTAGTACGACAAGCCGTTCTCGATTTCGTCCTTCACCGTCAGCCGCAGCTCCCTCAGCACCCGGGTCTGCCACAACGTCAGCACCACGCGGCGCAGCGCCTCTTCGTTCTGCACCAGCTCGTCGGGCGTGAGCTGCATGCGGTCCCGGTCGGTGAGCAGCCGGGCGATCTCCAGCTGGCAGTCGAGAATGCTCTTGCGCTGTACTTCGGTGGGATGCGCGGTCAGCACCGGCGAGATCAGCGCGTCTCGGAAGAAGGCGGTGACCTTCTCCGGCGGCAACCCGGCAGTGCGCCCACGGGCCAGCGCCAAGGCAATGCTTCCCTCCTGCGGCGGCGAACCCGCAATCAGGTGCGCGCGACGGCGGCGATTGTGATGCTGGTCCTCGGCAATATTGGCAAGTTGCGAAAAGAAACTGAAGGCCCGCACTACCGCTATGGTGCGCACCGGGTCGAGCTTGTTGAGCATGGTCTCGAGTTCGCGCCTGGCGTCCGGGTCGCGGTCGCGGCGAAATCGGATGGCGTTCTGACGGGTACGTTCGATGAGATCGAAAACTCCTTCCCCCTCCTGTTCGCGCAGAGTGTCGCCGAGGATGCGCCCGAGCAGGCGAATGTCCTCCCGCAGCGGCGACTCCTTGTCCGGGACGGCTGGGTTCTGGCCGGGTGCATTCATCATCAGAGCACCGGCTGCCTGCGCCCGCCGCCGTAGTGCTTCAACTGGCCGAGCGTGACCTCGAGCGCCTTCTGGTAGTGGGCCGCAGCCTGTTCGAGCTTGCCCTCGCGTTCCAGCAGCCGCGCCAGCTGCAGGTGCGCCGAATGCGTGGGCTCGATCGACAGGCTGGCCTCGAGGTAACTGCGGGCCTTGCCCCACAAACCCTGGTGCGCGCACAGCCGGCCCAGCGTGAGCAGCAGCACCGCATCGCGCGGATGCGCCTGCAACCATTTCTCGGCACGTTCCAGTTGCTGCCGGACGTCTTCCCCCAGGCATTCGGAATACAGCGCCAGCAGTCCCTGGTCCCAGATCCGCTCGACGCCATCCTCGACGATGCGATGCGCCTCCGCACACGCACCTAGATCGACGAAGCACCGTGCCGCAGCTGCGGCGATGCGCGGTTCCTGGCGGTCCTGCGCCGACAGCTTGTCCCAGTACTCGCGCAGCGCCTTGCCGTTCAGCGCCTTGAGCTTCAGGTTCTCGATGATCGCGTGGCGGCGCAGCTGTGAGACCACCGGCCGTTCAAACACCTTTCGCTTTTCCAGTTGCGGGATCAGCGCCAGCACGCGGTCCCAGTTCTTTGCCATCTGTTGCGCGCGCAGTTCCAGCCGCAACGCGGCCGTGTGGCTCTCCGGCAGCCTCTTCAGCACGTCGAGCGCGTCGTGGTAGCGGCGTTCGTCCAGCAGCATCTCGGCCTGCGCGATCAAGCGCATGCCGTCTTCGACAGGTTCGTGGCCGGCGGCCTTGGCCAAATAGCCGTCACGCGTGGAAAAGGCGCGCATGCCGTGCGCGGCGCGCGCCGCCAAAATTGCAGACAGGGCGGGCGACTCGCCCGCCTTGAGCGCCGCAGCGGCTGCCTTCTCGGCCTTGCCGAAGCGGCCTTCGAAGAAATTGACCAGCGCCTCGTTGAAAGTGGCACGCGCCCTGTTTTCGTTGCGGCGCTTGAGGTAGGCCCGCACCCGACCCGGCATGGCGATCGAAGACATGATCGCGCGCATCCCCAGATAGGCGACGACGACCGCCAATACCGCGATGAGAATCGCCAGATTGAGCGAGAGCTCGGCCCGCCATGGCGGCAGCACCAGCAGTACGTAGCCGTTGTTGTAGCGCGACGCCAGCATGAGTCCGACGGCGACGGCAAAAAGTCCGACTACCCACAACAGACCCCGCATCAGCCTGCCCCCGGTATCGGATTGCAAGTCATGCTCAGCGGGCGGCGCGCTCGCGCACCATCCTGAGATTGCGCGCCGCGTCCAGGCTCGCGGAGATGTCCGGAAGCTTGATGCCGACCTCCGACTGCGCCAGCAGCTTCACGGTGGACAGCGCGGCAGCGCCCGGCTTGCTGCCGGTGTCGTAGTAGCGTTGCAACCAGTCCGAAGCCGCGCTGAGATCGGCCTTGAAGCTGGCCTCGTCGCGCGCCAGTAACGCCAGCCGTGCCCCGAGCAGACGCAGCTTCAGATTCTCGCGCAGGAAGAAAGCCTGCTCCGGCGATAGCAGCGGAGCCTCCGGCCTTTCGGCGTTCTGGATGCGCACCAGACGACGCAGGTCCTGCATGGTTTCGCGCCACAGATTGGCCCAGAAACCGCCGCTCGCCGGTGCAGTCGCATCGTTGGCCGGCCGCGGCCGCTCCTCCATGGCCAAGGGCAACGAATCCACTGCAGTCATTACGTTGTCCAGACGCAGCGCCATGCCGACGACGTCCACGTATGGCGCAGCCTTCAGCCGCTCGATATCCTGGCTGATCACGCGACGCAATGCGGTAAACTGCGGGCGATCCATGCGCGCCAGGCGCGTATCGGCAGCCTCCAGCGCGATCTGCGCGGCTTTGACGTTGCCTGCAAGCTGGAGTTGCTGGTTGGCGATCAGCAGCGTCTGCTCGACTTCGGCCAGCACCCATACGTCGCGGCTGCCCGACAAATCCCTGTAGAGCGACTCGAGCGCCAGACGCTGGTTCTGGACTTCCACCATGCGCGCCTCGATCTGCCCGAGCCGTGCCACCACATCGCGCAACTCGTCGCGCGACTGCGCGGCCAGCGACCGCGTATCGCGGCTCAGGGTGTCGATTTCGGCAAAACGCCTGGCCACATCCTGCTGCATTACGTCGAAGCGCTTGCGTGCGTCATACCACTGCCACGCGGCCAGCGCGCTCGCGGCCAACGCCAGCAACAACGCCAGGACGGCAAGTCGCGAGCGTCGCTGCGGCTTTACGGGCCGCGTAGCGACAACGGTTTGCTGTTCGGATGATGGTTCGGCCATATTTCCAAGAAGAATTAAGACGGTCAGGCCACTGGCTGAGCCCGGCGCAGTCTTGCAAACCAGGTCTCCAGTCCCGACGCCAGCATCTCGTCTCCCATGCCGGCAACGAAAACCTTGTGCACGCCGAAGGCAAATGCGGTAGCGGCCACGCGCGGATGAGATACGAACATTGGAGTCTGGCACAACCACGGCCGGCATGCTTCTCCGGCCATGTCGAAGAGGTTGATTACGATTTCCGAACTGGTGGCCAGGCAGCCCCGGAGTCTGTCCTGTTGCCACAGGGGTATCAGTTCTGCCATGCCGTGCCGGGGTCTTGCGCGCCGGTAACACTCCACGTACTCGACCGCGGCCCCACGCTGGCGCAGCGACTCGCCGAGCAACTCACGCCCGCCCTGCCCACGAAAGATCACCACCCTCTTTCCGTCAAACACCAGCCTGGACAGCGCCTCGAGCAAAGCTTCGCTGTCGAAATCCGCTTTCGGCGTGATCATCTCGCGCACGCCGAGTTTTTTCAATTCGGCGGCGGTTCCCGGTCCCAGCACGGCCACGCGCAGGCCGGCAGGCAGGCCGCCTGCTAGCGCGATGCGCTGCATCGCCAGCCGCGCCGCGTTCGGGCTGGTGAAAATCGCCAGGTCAAACTGGTGCAGCCGCTTCAGTACCGGCGCAGTAGCATCATCCGGTTGCGCCACGATCTCCATCGCCGGAAACAGCACCGGTTCGCCGCCGAGGCTTCGAATCAGTTCGGCCAACCGCCGCGATTGATGCTCGGGCCGGGTTACCAGGACACCGATGCCCGCCAACGGTTGCCTGCTTCCCGTCCCGCCCACGTCTGCTATCCGTCCAGCGCAGCGAGGATTTCGCGCGCACCTTTGGCAATGAGGCGCTCGGCAAGTGCCGTGCCGAAATCGGCAGGCGAACCTGCCGCCGAACCGGCGATCTCGTCGTACACCATGCGCACGCCATCGGGGCTGGCGACGAACCCGCGCAACCTGGCGCGGCCGTTGGTCAGCTCGGCATATCCACCCAGCGGCACTTGGCAGCTGCCCGAGAGCGCGCGGCTCACCGCCCGTTCGGCTTCCACGCACCAACGGGTGGGGGCATCGTCAAGCGGCGCGATCGCCGCAACGAGGTCCATGCGCTCGGCGCGGCACTCGATGCCGAGCGCGCCCTGGCCGACTGCGGGCAGGCTCTGCTCGGGCGTAAGCAGGCAGGCGATGCGGGCCGACAGACCCAGGCGCTTGAGTCCGGCGGCTGCGAGGATGATCGCTGCGTAGCGCCCATCATCGAGTTTGCGCAACCGCGTCTGCACGTTGCCACGCAACGGCTCGACCTTGAGAAGAGGAAACCGCGCGCGCAACTGGCTTTCGCGCCGCAGGCTGGAGGTGCCGACGCGGCTTCCCGGCGGCAAGCTCTCCAGGTCACGGTAGTCGTTGGAGACGAAGGCGTCGCGCGGGTCTTCACGCTTGGTGATGGCGGCAATCGTGAACCCGGGCGGCAGATTCATCGGCACGTCTTTCATCGAGTGCACCGCGACATCCGCCTCGCCGGATTCAAGCGCCGACTCGAGTTCCTTCACGAACAGGCCCTTCCCGCCGATCTTGGCGAGCGAGATGTCGAGCATGCGGTCGCCCTGAGTGGTTACGCCCAACAGCTGTGTCTCTACTCCGGGGTAGAGTGCGCCCAGGCGCCCCTCTATGTGGCGCGCCTGCCACAGAGCGAGCGCGCTTTCACGAGTGGCGATGACGATTCGGGACGGAGGACTCTTGGCAGACGGCAAGGGTTTGGATCCAGGAGGGGCAAACTCGGGCCGCCATCGCGATATCGGTGGCAGCCCAAAAAAGCTCTACTTTTGCAAACGGCCTAGGCCGGTCGGCACGAACGCATCACTTCTCCAGCAGGCTGCGAAGCATCCACGCGGTTTTGTAGTTCCGGCATAACGCGCTGCGCGCATTAGCCTGCACTGAAAGAAGGCTTGGATGCATTTTAGTCGGATTATTTCTCCAATAGACTTCTGAGCATCCAAGCCGTATTTTAGTTCCGACTAACCTGCTGTACAGGTAAGTCTCCACTGAAAAAGCGCTTATGCCAATGTTTTCGGGCCGACCGCAAATTACCAACGTGACTATTTTTCCAACAAGCTTCGTGGCATCCACGCGGTTTTTTCATGGACTTCCATGCGCTGTGTCAGAAGGTCCATGGTCGGCTGGTCGTTGCCACTCTCGGCGGCCGGGAAAACCCTGCGCGCCGTACGCGTGACTGCTTCATGCCCCTCCAGCAGGATTTTGATCATGTCCTGGGCCTTGGGCACGCCGGGTGTTTCCTTGATCGACGCGAGCTTGGAGAACTGGGCGTAGGTCCCGGGCGCCGGCGCGTCCAGCGAGCGGATGCGCTCGGCGATCAGATCGACGTTGTTCCACATCTCGTTGTATTGGGTTTCGAACATCAGATGCAGCGTCTGGAACATCGGACCGGTCACGTTCCAGTGAAAATTGTGGGTCTTCAGGTACAGCGTGTAAGTGTCGGCAAGCAGTTTCGACAAACCATCGACGATCTGTACCCGGTCCTTCTCCTTGATGCCAAGATCAGCAGCCATTTTTGATTTCCTCGCCTCTGGGTTGAAGAGTACCTGCGCCCGTTTCGAATCATAGGACAATTCTTCGCGGTTTTCAGCGGGACTTGCGCGACGCTGCGCCGAAGTCTAAAGATCGCGTGTACCGCGAACGCGCACCGCATCGCGAGCCCGCATGAGTTCCCGGTAGTCGTCCGAGGTCAGATAGCGCAGTGCCGAACTGGTGATCTTCCCGGAAAACTGCTCCAGCATCGCGACGCTGCCGTCCCTGCGCCAGACACGCACCCGGTTGACGATCGCGCCGGCCATACCGCTGCGCAACTGTTCATCATGAACCTCGGGCGCACCCAACCGCGCCGTCAGACCGCCCTCGACTTCGGCAAACCGAGCCTCATCGAACAGGACCGTCGTTCGATTCAGAAGGTCACCACGGTACTCGAGCGTCATCCCCAGCGCCGGCAAACCCAGGTGCTCGAGGGACTTCCCCCCCGCCCGGCACAGTGTGTGCGTACCGGTCTCGTCACACGAGTAAGCCCTGCGGTCGAGATCGGAAAGCCGCGAGCCGAGCGCCTCGATTCCCTGCGCTCCAGCTGGCGCTGCGGCAACCAGCAATAGGAACATTGTGCAATGACGTGCATTCACAGGACGTTGCGCCCCAGTTCCTTGACGATATGCTGCTGGCGGCGGCTCACCGGCAATTTTTCATCCAGTCCGGTCAGCGTCACCACCCAATGCGCCTCGCCGCTGTCACCGCCCTCCTTCTCGAAACCGGAGATGTGCGCTTTCGCGACCAGGCAACTGCGGTGGATACGCACGAGCCGGCCGGAGAATTCCTGCTCGAGTTTCGACAGCGATTCTTCCACCAGGTATTCGCGCGCGGCGGTGCGGATGGTCACGTACTTCAACTCGGCGCGCAGGTAAAGTATTTCCGGAACCGGAATCAGCACCACCTTGCCGCGCTCCTGCACCGAAAGATGGGTACGCGCGTCCGGAGTGATCTGCTGCAATACGTCGAGGCGCAGCGGCGTTATTGCGCGCACCCTGGTGAGCGCGTCGTGCAGCCGCCGCAGCCGGATCGGCTTCAGCAGATAATCGACCGCGTGCAACTCGAACGCCTTCAGGGCGTAGTCGTTGTAAGCGGTGGTGAAAATCACCGACGGCGGCTCGGGCAGCTTCAGCATGTGCTGCGCCACTTCGAGACCGTCCATTTCCGGCATGCGAATGTCCAGCAGCACCACGTCGGCGGGGGTTTCCTCCAGCAGCGCCAGCAGTTCGCGGCCGCTCGCGGCCTCGCCAGCGAGCTCGATCGGAAAGCTGCCGGCGCAGTCTTCCAGCAGATCCCTGATGCGGCTTCGCGCCGGCGCCTCGTCGTCGGCAATCACGACCCGCAACGATTGTGGATGCTTGCTCACCTTCCATCCCTCACGTACGGAAGCGTGATGCGTACCTCATATTGGCCGTCACTGTCGCGGGTTTGCAGGCTGGCTTCGGCGTCGAAATGCAGCGACAGTCGCTCCCTGATGTTGGCAAGGGCCATCTTGTTGCCGGTGTGATGACTGCCCTCCTTGCGGAAGGGGTTGCGCAACAATATGTGCACCCGGTCGCGATCATTGAAGATGTGGATGCTGATGACCCCCGGCTCCATCGACGGCTCGATGCCGTGGTAGACCGCGTTCTCCAGCAGCGGTTGCAGCAACAGCGGCGGCACCAGCGTGTCCCCGGGCATTTTGTCCACCTGCCACTCCACCCGCAGGCGGTTGCCGAGCCGCAGCGCTTCCAGGCCGAGGTACTGTCGGCACAGTTCGACTTCGCGCTCGAGCGGCACCAGATCGCGATTGTCGGCCATCAGCACGCGGAACAGGTCGGCGAGGTCTTCGAGCGCCATCTCGGCGCGGCGCGGTTCGCTGCGCACCAGCGACAGGACCGCATTGATGCTGTTGAACAGAAAATGCGGGCGAATGCGCGCCTGCAGCGCCTGCAGTCTCGCTTCGGTCAGCGCTGGCGACAGCATCCGGCTGCGCAGATTGAAGTAGGTGAGCACGAGCAGCGTGGCCACGGCGGTAAAGAACCAGCTGCGCGCCAAACCGGGTGTATCCGGAATGAATACCGCCGAGGTCGCGACCACCTCGACAGTCACGATGCCGAGCTCGACGGCCACGATCACGGCGACGGCCAGCGGGTAATCCAGCTCGTGCAGCCGGCGATCGGCGAGTCCGAGCAGCAGCAATG
>DASQOP010000271.1:0-6100 GCA_035644415.1 Burkholderiales bacterium | reverse complement strand
GAACATAGACGATCATTTGGCGCTCCGGGCGGCCGGCACCCTCACTTCTTCTCGACGTTCCAGAGGAAAGTCACGGGCGCGACGATTATGCCGGACAGGTTCGACCGATAGGCCGCGGGCAGGATGAACTGCGCCGTGGTGATGTAAGGGACGAAGTTGAAGGCTTCGAGCTGCACGGCATCGGCGGCCTTTTTGCCCGATGCGGGGTCGGTCGTGTTGAACCAGGCTTGGCGCAATTCCTCGAGCCTCGGATCTGCGGGCCAGCCGAACCACGACTTGTCGCCCAGATTGACCATCGCCATGTTGGCCGGCGAAATCATGTCCGGCCCGACCCACCAGGTGTGGAAGATCGACCAGCCGCCCTTCTCGACTGGCTCTTTGGAGGTGCGGCGGGTGATGAGCGTGCCCCAGTCGCCCGCCTGCAGCTCCACGTTGAGCCCCAGATTGCGCAGCAGGTCGGCGGTGAGCAGTGACTGCGAATGCACGATCGGCTGGTCGGTGGCCGAAATGATCACGATTTTTTCGCCTTTGTAGCCCGACTCCTGGATCAGCTTCCTGGCCTTATCGAAATCGCGCTTGCCTTTCAGCGGCTCTGCGCCGATCTCGGAAGACAACGGCGTTCCGCAAGTGAAGAACGAATAGCAAGTGTGGCCGTTCTTCTCGTCGCCCGCGATTCCCAGCACATAATCCCGCTGGTTGACCACGTAGAGCAGCGCCTGGCGCAGCTTCTGGTTGTTGAATGGGGGCTGCAGGAAATTGAAGCGGATCATGCCGATCGAGCCCAGCGGGTCGATGTTCTCGACGCGAACGTCCTTGTTCTTGCGCAGCAGCGGGATCAGATCGGGCGGCAACTGCTCCCACCAGTCGGCCTCGCCGGCGCTGAGCGCCGCGGCGGCGGTGGCCGAATCCGGGATATAGATCCACTCGACTCGATCCACCTTTGCGACCTTGGCGCCAGCGGCCCAGGACGGTGCTTCCTTGCGCGGCACGTAGTCCGTGTTCTTGACGTAGACCACCTTGCTGCCAGGCACCCACTCCTCCTTCACGAACTTGAACGGCCCTGAGCCGATCGCCTCGGTGATGTTCTGAAAAGGATCGGTCTTGGCGATGCGCTCCGGCATGATGAACGGCACGTTCGAGGACAGCTTGCCCAGGGCATCCAAGGTGAGCGGGAACGGTTTCTTGAGCCTGAGCTTGAAGATCTTGTCGTTGACCGCTGTCCACGACTCGGTCGACTGCGCGAGCCTCTGGCCGAGCGAATCGCGCTTACCCCAGCGCTCGATCGACGCGATGCAATCGGCCGAGCGCACCGGCTGGCCATCGTGGAACTTGAGCCCGTCGCGCAGCGTGAAGGTGTAGGTGAGCTTGTCGCGCGAGAGCTCCCACTTGTTCACCATCTGCGGCTGGATCTGGAATTTGGCGTTGGTCGCGAACAACGTGTCGTACACCATGTAGCCGTGATTGCGGGTAATGTAGGCGGTGGTCGTGATCGGATCCAGGATGCGCAGATCGGACTGCGGGATGAACTTCAGGACCTTTTCCTGCGCCGCCGCTGAGCTCGCGGCAAACGCGAGGGCCAGCACGAACGCACGGAGCAAAGCGAAAACAACTTTCATGAAGATCTCCCGTAGCAGAAACGTTTTGTCAGGCTGCAGCGGTGCACGGAGCGCACTTTAGTCCCGCGGCCGGCGGATGTATAGGCCGCGGCATCGCTTACCTTCCCGAGGGGCGCAGGGTTTCCCAAAGGTGACGGTGCGCGAGAATTCGCCGAAGAGCAGCTATCGGCGCACGCCGGGTGCGAAGCCGCTGGCGCGGCTGGCTGACGTGTTGGAAGCCTTCCCGCGACTGAAGGAGCGCGTCCGCCGGCTTGCGGGTACGATGTCGGGCGGAGAGCATGCGATGCTGTCGATCCGACGCGGATCAGCATCGTGAGAACCCCTGAGTACGTGAAGCGTATTTCGCAAGAAAATAGGCAGGAGGAGAACACAGGCGTGGCAGCGCACATCGACGCGGTCGAACTGACCAGGCAGATCGTCCGCATGAACACCATCAACCCGCCGGGCGATGAAGAACAGTGCGCGCGGCATCTCGGCGTGCTGCTGGAGAACGCCGGCTTCAAGGTCGCGTATCACCGCTTATCGCCGAAGCGCGCCAGCCTGGTCGCGACCATCGGCGGCTCCAGCGACAAAGCGCCGCTGTGCTTCACCGGCCACATCGATACCGTGCCGCTGGGCGCGGCGAAATGGAAAATGGGTCCGTTCGCCGCGGACACCGATGCCGGCAAGCTCTACGGGCGCGGCACCAGCGACATGAAGTCGGGCGTGGCGGCGTTCGTAGTGGCCTGCGTGAATCTTTCCGGCAAGCTGGAACGCTCGCCGGGCCTGGAACTGGTAATCACCGCCGGCGAGGAAACCGGCTGCCAGGGCGCATTTCATCTCACGCAGAAGAGCGGCGCGCTCGGGCGCGCAGGCGCTGTGGTGGTGGGCGAGCCGACGTCGAATTATCCGTTGGTCGGCCACAAGGGCGCGTTCTGGCTCAACGCCCGCACCAAAGGGGTCACTGCGCACGGCTCAATGCCGGAGAAGGGCGTCAACGCGGTGTTCAAGGCGGCGCGGGCGCTTGCGGTGCTGGAGAAATTCCGCTTCTCCAATCCGCCGCACCCGCTGATGGGCCAGGCCACGCTCAACGTCGGCACCATCCGCGGCGGACTGAACATCAATTCGGTTCCGGACGAAGCGGTGATCGGCATCGACATCCGCACCGTTCCCAACGTCAGGCACTCCCAGCTCAAGACCGAGCTCGAACGCCAACTGGGAGCCGACGTGGAGCTCGAGACGCTGCTCGACCTGGAAAGTGTTTACACCGCACCCGAAGATCCCTGGGTACAGGAGGTGTTCGATGTAATGCGCCCAATTCTCGGCAGCCGGCCCGAACCGCGGGCGGCGACCTATTTCACCGATGCAGCGGCACTCAGTATTGCCTATCGCACGCCGCCAACCATTGTACTCGGGCCGGGCGAGGCGCAGCTGGCGCACCAGACCGACGAGTACTGCGTAGTCGAGCGCGTCGCCGAATCGGTTGCCGCATACGAGGAGATCGCGCGCCGCTGGTGCAACATCTAGCGGGGCGTAGGGCGATCAGCGATGTCTTCCGATTCCTTCTCGGCCAGCAGTCCGGCGCAGCGGGTTGCTGCGCTGCTCGATCCCGGTTCGTTCCGGGGAATCGCGGATGAAGCGCGCGGCGCATTGACTGCAGGCACCGGCGGCGTCGGCGATACTGCGGTGGCGATCGCGGCGACCGACCGCCACATTGCCGGCGGCTCTTTCGGTGTAGTCGAGTCGCAGGCGCTTTCCGCGTTGTTGCAGCACAGCCGGAACGACGGCGTGCCAGTGATCCTGTGTCTGGATTCGGCCGGCGCGCGGCTCGACGAAGGCCTTCCTGCGCTTGGCGCATTCCGCCAGCTTTATCGCCACTTTCTCGATCTCAGGCTTGCCGGAGTACCGACGCTCGCAGTTCTGGGACGCGACTGCTTTGGCGGTGCCAGCATGCTGGCGGCGGCCTGCGGACAGCGCGTGTATTCACCAGTCTCGCGGTTGGCGATGTCGGGCCCGGCGGTGATCCAGGCGCTGGGCGGACGACAGGAACTCGACGCCGAAGACGCCGAGGCGGTCACGGCGCTGATGGGAGGCGCGGCGCGCGTGCGCCTGCAGCCGGCGGATCGCCTGTGTATGGACACGCCGGGCGATTTTCGCCAGGCGGCGCTGGAATGGACGGAGCAGCGCGATCCGGAATCGCAGCTCGACTTGCGCGACCAGCACAACCAACTCGGCACGCGGTTGCTCGAGCGCGGAATGGCGCCCTCGCCGCAGTCGAATGCCGAGACGGCGCCGCCGGCGGCGTTGCTGGAAGTGGTGCCGCCGGGTTTTCAGGCACGCACCATCGACGGCGTTCTGATCGGCAGAACCACGAAAAACTCGCCCGATACTTTTTTCGGCCTGGTAAGCCGCGAGCCGGTGGGAGCACTGGCACTGTGGACGCTGGCGGGCGCGTGCCTGTCGGCGGCGGATTCACGCCCCGGCGAAGCAATCATGCTGCTGCTCGACGCTCCGGGACAGGCACCGACTCTTCGCGACGAGCGCGTCATGCTTTCCCAGTACGTCGCCCATCTTGCGCTCGTGCTCTCGCATCTCAGGCTAAGCGGCCACCGCGTCACGCTGCAGGTTCTGGGGGAGGCGGCGGGCGGAATCTATGTCGCGCTGGCGGCACCGGCAACGCGTGTGGTGGCGCTGCCGGGCGCAAACGTGCAGATACTGCCGCCGGCAGCGATGGCGCGGGTAATCGGCCGCCACAGTGCGCGCGGCAATGTGGACGACTATTTGCGCGCAGGCGTGGTCGACACCATTATCTGATGAACCCGAATTTCTACGCCGCAATCGAAGCGGCGAACCGCGGCCGCCTGCAGCACGATCTTCTGGAGACGGAAACCGGCAGGACATTCACCTACGGCGATCTGGCGGGCGAATCGGCGCGCTATGCGAACGTGTTGACCGGTCTCGGCGCGAGACGCGGCGACCGGATTGCGGTGCTGGTGGAGAAATCCTCTGCATCTTTGTTCCTGTATCTCGGCTGTCTGCGCGCCGGACTGGTATATGTGCCGCTCAATACCGCATACCAGCGCGGCGAACTGTCGTACTTTCTCGATGACGCCGAGCCCAGGGTGATCGTGTGCCGGCCACAGGCGGCCGATCTGATCCAGGATCTGTACGGCAGCCGTTCGCAGATCTTCACCCTGGACGAGGATGGCGGCGGGTCCCTGGCGCACGCGGCGGCCGAGAGTAGACACGATTTTGCGACCGTGGAGATGCAACCCGGCGATTCCGCGGTGATCATCTACACTTCGGGCACGACTGGGCGCTCCAAAGGAGCGCTAGTCACGCACCGAAACCTTGCGTCGAACGCCCGGGTACTGGTGGACTACTGGCAATTCGGCGCGAACGACGTGCTGCTGCACGCGTTGCCGATGTTTCACGTGCACGGCTTGTTCGTCGCCAATCACTGCGCGCTGCTGGCCGGCGCGAAGCTGCTGTGGCACGGAAAGTTCGATGTGAAGCTGGTCATACGCGACCTGGCGCGTGCCAGCGTGATGATGGGCGTGCCGACGTTCTATAACCGGCTGCTGAGCGAATCCACGTTCACGCGCGCGCTGTGCAATAACGTCAGGCTGTTCGTGTCTGGTTCGGCGCCGCTGCAGCTCGAGACCTTCAAGGACTTCGAGGCGCGCACCGGCAAGACCATACTGGAGCGCTACGGCATGTCCGAGGCCGGCATGATCAGCTCCAACCCGTTCGCCGGTGAACGCCGTGGCGGCACGGTAGGTTTCCCGCTGCCGGGGATATCGGTTCGAATTGTGGACGAGCGCGACCGGCCGGTGGAAAACGGGGTCATCGGCGCGATTCAGGTGAAGGGTGAAAACGTGTTTGCGGGCTACTGGCGCATGTCGGACAAGACCCGGGAGGAGTTCACCGCCGACGGATACTTCCGCACCGGCGATGTCGGTGTGTTCGACCGCGATGGTTATCTCTCCATCGTCGGCCGCGCCAAAGACCTGATCATCAGCGGCGGTTACAACGTCTACCCGAGGGAAATCGAGCTGGTACTCGACGCCATTCCGGGCGTGGCCGAATCGGCGGTCATCGGCGTGCCGCATCCTGATTTCGGCGAAGCAGTCACCGCGGTCGTTGTGGCGCAAAAAGACGTCCGCCTGGATCCCGCTGCAGTCATCGGCGCGGTGAAAAACACGCTGGCCAATTACAAAGTCCCGAAAGCGGTCCACTTCGTCGACGACCTGCCGCGCAGTGCCATGGGCAAGGTGCAGAAGGCGCTGCTGCGGGAGAAATTCCGCTAGCCTGCGTGTCGATGGCCGGACAGGACGGTGCCGTCGCCGAAGCCATTGCCGCCGGAGGCTGGGCGGTCGTTCCGGATTTCATCGAATCCGGACTGATCTCGGATCTGCGCGCGGAGTGCCGCCGGTTCGTTGCGCAAGGTGTGCTGCGTGCCGCGGCGGTTGGCAGCGGGGCCCGCCGGCAGACCCGCAGCGACA
>DASQOP010000270.1:0-6111 GCA_035644415.1 Burkholderiales bacterium | reverse complement strand
GGCGTGCTGATGCTGGCGCTGTCATGGTCGGGCGCCTGGTATCTGTTGCGGCGGCGCGAGATCCCGCGCAGGCTCCTGCCGGGTTTTGTCGCGATGGCGTTTTCCGGATGGGTTGCAGTGCTGGCGGGCTGGCTCACCACGGAGATCGGCCGCCAACCCTACCTCGTGTACGGCGTGATCACCACCGCCGAAACCGCTTCGGACGTGCCGGCTCCGTACATTGCGCTCACGCTCGTCAGTTATCTGGTGGTGTATACGCTGTTGTTGATTTCATACATGGTGGTGCTCACCCAGCTCGCACTCAAAGAGGCGGACGGCAATGGGCACCGGCAGCCGTCGCGCGCCGCGCTCCAGCCGGCGGGTGCGCAGGGATCATGACCGCTATGCAACTCGATCTGCCCTTGATCTTCATGGTGCTGATGGGGTTTGCCATCCTCGCCTACGTCATCCTCGACGGTTTCGACCTCGGAGTGGGAATCCTGCTGCCGCTGGCCACGCGCGAGGAGCAGGACATGATGGTGGCTTCGATCGGTCCCTTCTGGGACGCAAACGAAACCTGGCTGGTGCTCGGTGTGGGAATCCTGCTGGTGGCGTTCCCGCATGCACATGGCGTCATCCTGTCTTCGCTCTACCTGGAAGTTGCCTTGATGCTGATCGCGCTCATCCTGCGCGGCGTGGCTTTCGAGTTCCGGGTAAAGGCTTCAGGCTGGCATCAGGATTTATGGAACCGGCTGTTCTTCGTCGGCTCGCTCGGGGCGGCGATCGCCCAGGGGATGATGCTCGCCGGCGTCATCACCGGCTTCGGGGAGGGCGCTCTTTTCGTTGCCTTCAGACTTCTGGTGGGCGTGGGGCTGGCCGGCGGATACGCGCTGCTAGGCTCGACGTGGCTGGTGATCAAAACCGAGAACGACCTGCGCGCGCGGGCGCTGCGCTGGGGAATTTTCGCCGTGATACTGACTGCGGCAGGGGTCGCAGCGATCAGTCTGGCAACGCCGTTCATGCACGCAGGCATCATGGAAAAATGGTTCTCCTGGCCGCGCTTCCTGTGGCTGGCGCCTCTGCCGTTGCTCACCGCCGCCGCATGCGCCGGCATCCTGGTATCGCTGATCCAGCTTGAGCGCGGAGCCGCGCAGCGCGAATGGCTGCCTTTCGTATTGTCGGTGTGGGTGTTCGTGTTCGCGTTCGCCGGCCTGGCCTACAGCCTGTTTCCGTACCTGGTGGTGGACCGTATCACCATCTGGCAGGCGGCGGCGGCACGCGAGTCGCTGATGTTCGTATTCGTCGGCGCCTGCGTGGTGTTGCCGGTCATCGTGGCCTACACCGTGTTTTCGTACCGGGTGTTCTGGGGGAAGGCCCGTTCACTCACCTATGGAGAATAGGGACGAGGGGCGAGGGATGAGGGGTGAGTCGATACGTCGTTTCTTGAATCTTTATTTCCGGTTCTTGCCGTTCCCTCGCCCCTCGTCCCTCGCCCCTAAATTTGTTTCCTACGGCAGTTTGATTTTTCCGCCGGGTCCGCCGAGCCCGGGCGGGATGCCTTCGGGGATGACGATCGACGAACTGGCCTGGCGGCGCATTTCCTGAAGTTCCCTGACTGCACGCTCGACTGCGACCTGCGCGACTTCGGCGAACTTCGCGGCGGCATTGCCGAGCGAGTCGGCCTCGATCTCGAAGGCGAGCGGCAACGCTCCGACCGGCGTCATGAGCTGGGTTTCGCCGACGTAGATAACCTTGCGGCCGGCGTCGGTGGAGGCGTCCCTTTTCACCGGCGTCATGACGCGAATGGTGCCGACCTTGCGGTCGGTGAAGACCTCCTCGCGATAAAGGTTCGCGGGATCCATTTTGAGTTCGGGGGCGTTGTCTGCGGCCATGGTCCTTGTCTCCGGTTCGAAATGCGCAAGTGACTTCCGGAATTATCCCACGGCTCGTTGAAATGGTGCCCGAGTGCGTAAACTGCTCGTGATCAGGCGCCGCCTTTATTCATCCTTCTGCCTTCATCCTTCATACTTGTTCCCTCACCCATCACCCGTCATCGCTCAATGCTCGCGTACCGACATCTTTTTCATGCCGGCAATTTTGCGGACGTGTTCAAGCACTCGCTGCTGACGCAGCTCGTGCTCGCGCTGGAAAAGAAGGACAAACCCTTCTTCGTGCTCGACACGCATGCGGGAACCGGGCTTTACGATCTGACGCACGCCTGGGCGCAGAAGAACGCGGAATACAAGGACGGTATCGCGCTCCTGGGGGAGCGCAAGGATGTACCCAATGCTTTGGTGCCGTACCTCGAGGCGGTGCGCGCGGAGAACGAGGGCGGCAAGCTGCGTTTCTATCCCGGCTCCCCGCGGATCGTGCGCCGGCTGCTTCGGCCGAACGACCGCATGGTGCTGATCGAACTCAACAGGAAGGACTGCGAAGAACTGGAAGCACTGTTTCGCGGCGACAGGCAGGTGATGGTGCGCCTGATGGATGGCTACCAGGCACTCAGGGCCTTCCTGCCGCCCAAGGAACGCCGTGGACTGGTGTTCATCGATTCCTCCTTCGACCGCGCGCAGGAGTTCAAGCGCCTGACTGAAGGATTGGTGGAGGCTCACCGGCGGTTCGCGACCGGGGTGTACGGGCTTTGGTATCCGCTGATGGAACCGACCGCGATGCGGGCATTCGAGCGTGGCGTGATGGCAACCGGAATACCCAAAATTTTGCAACTGGAACTCTCGGTGATGCCGGATGACTGGGGTGGAAACATGCGTGGCTGCGGACTACTGGTCGTGAACCCGCCGTTCGGATTCGAGGAGATCGCGCGGTCCATACTTGACTGGCTGTGGCCGGTGCTGTCGCGGGAGCGGGACGGCGGACACACCGTAAGGTGGCTGGCCGGGGAGTGAAGGGCAAGGATGAAGGATGAAGGCGGAAGGATGAAGGGTGAAGGGTGAAGGGGCAAAAGCTTACGGCGGAGGAAAATCCCGAGGCAAGACTGGCGATTGACCTGGAACGGGACTACCTGGCGGATTCCAATCCGGGGCAGGCCCGCCCCGCTTTAGGGCAGGATGATGCGGAACATGCGGCGGAACGGTGCATTCCCGGGGATGAACGGGGTTTGGCCACGCCGGTGGGCGTGGCCCGATTCTTGCGGAGCTAAAAGCAAGATCTTTAAGAACCGTCAATTTGTTGCCCGAGTCGTGGGAGGAGCACCGGGTCGGAAGGCCGACTGTGGATCACGCTCTTGCTTCGCTGGTGACGGATCTGCTGACCACCATTCACCTGCTGTCAGGCTACCCAGCGGTTTCCGTCCAGCCTGAAATTCATCGGTTACCCCAGGCCGCGATCGCGGAAAGGGTCTGCCACAAACCCTGTGGCGTGCGCGCCTATTACCGTCCGGATTGGGGCGTTCTGCTCGACGAGTCGCTGAACGTGGAATCGGACGCTTTCGACCGCTCGATTCTGCTGCACGAACTGGTTCACTACGTGCAAGCCGCAAGAGGGCGGTTCGACACCATGCCGAGCGCATGCGATCGCTGGAACGCGGCCGAGCGCGAGGCCTATGGCCTGCAGAACCAGTTTCTCGCCGACGTACACAGCGCGAAGCACGTGGCCATGTCCGGCTGGGCCGCGCGTTGCGACGACAAGGATTCCACGGCGGGAGCCCGTCATTGACCGGTGATGACCAGGCCGGACCACGACGCAGGAGCCCCGCTTGACCGGTGACCGCGATGCCGATTAAATGCCCGCAGGGGGAGACTAACCAGGCGAAGGAGTTGCCATGGACCAGTCTTCACTGACGTCACTGATGGTCGAATTGTTCACGGCGATCAGGCTCGTGTCCGGGTATCCCAGCCCGGATGTCCTCCCGCAAATCCAGCGTGTAACCGTAGTCGAAATGCAACAGAAAATCTGCGGCGGCCGCTCCTGTGGCGTCAAAGCCTTCTACCACCCCGAGTGGGGCGTCTACGTGGACGAGGCGCTCGACATCCAGAACAGTGCCTTCGACCGCTCGATCCTCCTGCACGAACTGGTGCACCACCTGCAGAAAACCACCGGCAAGTTCGATGCCGTAGCGAACTTCTGCTACCGGCGCAATGCCCAGGAACTGGAGGCCTACCAGATACAGAATCGCTACCTTGCCGACCAGGGCGCACCGCGCCGCGCTCTCGTAATGGGCTGGTCAGGAACGTGCAAGGACGAGGACGCGGAACGATGAGGGCAAGAGCCGAGAACGATTTACTGGCGCGCAAAGACTTCGGTCTGCGGCGGAAAGTCTTGCCGCGGTCCGCATCGCCACGAATTAAGACACAACTTCATCAACTGTCCCGTCTATTTTCAGTGCGTTTGGTCTACGAATTACCCGAAACTTGAGCCGTTGAAGGCGGTCGTACTTGTAGCATGCGAAACGGATAACGATCCAACTTCGATGCCCGAGCGGCGGAGGGACGCCGGGTGGGAGAGTCCCCATGGACCCGGTCTCTTTGTCTGCTCTGGTTGCCGAACTCTTCGCAGCCATACAACTGCTGTCCGGCTATGCGCCGCCGACGGTGCCCCCCGAAATTCACCGGGTGCCCCAGACCGTTATCCAGGAGCAGTTCTGCCGCCGGCCCTGTCCGGTGCGGGCTGCTTATGACGCCGCGCGAGGCGTGTTCATCGATGAAAACCTCGACGTCGAGAACAACACCTTCGACCGTTCCATCCTTCTCCACGAGCTGATCCACCACGCGCAGGCGGTCAGCGGCCGATTCGATACGCTGTCGAGCGATTGCATGCGACGCAACTGGGCGGAAAAGGAAGCCTATTTCATCCAGAATCGTTACTTGATGGAAATGAACAGCGCGAGCCGCGTATCGATGAGGGGCTGGGCCGCGCGCTGCGATGACGCGGAAGTGCCGACACCCACGAGGCAGTGAACCAGGTTTTCCAGGCCGCCGGACCGCCCGGTAAGGCTCGAATCTTGCATGGTTAAGAAATAACTAAGGAGACACGATGAGGTAACACAACGGTCCTGCGCATTGGGAGGAGGGGGCGGGCCAAAGGAGTCCAATGGACCAGTCTTCCCTTTCCTCCCTTGTGGTCGAACTTTTTACTACGATTCAGTTACTTGCAGGCTATCCGGCACCGCAGTCCGGTCCCGAAATCCACATCGTTCCGCATGCGGTGATCGAGGAAAAAATCTGCCGGAGCCAGTGCAGGCGCATCAAGGCCTTCTACCACCCTGACTGGGGCGTGTACGTGGACGAATCACTCGATCTGGCGGGTGACGCTTTCGATCGATCGATTCTTCTGCATGAACTGATGCACCACGTCCAGCACGTCGCGGGCGCGTACGAGATGCTGCCTTCGGACTGCGAACGCCGCAACGCCGAAGAGCAAGAAGCCTACAAGATCCAGAACAAGTACCTCGCGGCCATCGGCGATCCGCGACGGATTCCGGCCGGCGCATGGATGGGCCCGTGCAGGAATTGAATCAGCCCGTTATCTTCATTCCCCTCTGGACCCCGGGTCGCGAGCCGATTGCCGCCCCCCAACGTTGCAGATTGGCAAATCCGCCGGCCTGGTCGATCAGCGCTTTGCGCGCCGCAAAGTTCGGATACAGCATGATGTCGGCGACGGAGAACTCGTCCGCAAGATACTCGCGCGCAGCCAATTGCGCATCACATACCGTGAAAAAGCCGAGCAGCCGTTGCTTGAAATAGTCGGCGTTCGAAGCAATCTTTTCCGGGATGCTCGTTTCCATGCGAAAGATGGTGCCGCTGGTGCCGGCGATGTCGCTCGCCGCCTGCATCAGCCACTGCATGGCGCGCGCGCGCCGTGCGGCATCCTTCGGCAGGAACTTGCCGGACTTCTCCGCGGCATAAAGGATGATCGCTCCTGACTGAGAGAGCGTGAGCGGTTTGCCGCCGGGGCCGTCCGGGTCGACGATCACCGGGATCAGCCCGGCAGGATTGAGCTTCAGGAATTCGGGGCTACGCTGTTCGCCCTTGGCAAGGTCCACCTTGTGGGTCCGGTAGGGCAGGCCGGTCTCCTCCAGTGCTACCGCCGCGCGCAGCCCATTGGCTGTCGGCGCGAAGTAAAGTTCGATCATGCGGCTATCTCCATTGTTGTCGAGTTGGTGCGACACTGCAGTTT
>DASQOP010000269.1:0-2740 GCA_035644415.1 Burkholderiales bacterium | reverse complement strand
CGAGTCGATCAAGCCTCATCACGTCAAGCCGCGCCTGCTGGGCCACTGGGGTACCTGCCCCGGGCTCAACCTGATCTACGCGCATCTTAACCGGCTGATCCGCAAATTCGACCTCAACATGATCTATGTCACCGGACCCGGGCACGGCGGCCCGGCGCTGGTGGCGAATTCCTGGCTGGAGGGCAGCTACAGCGAGTTTTATCCGCAGATCCCGCAGGATCAGGAAGGGATGAAACGGCTGTTCCGGCAGTTCTCCTTTCCGGGCGGAATTCCCAGCCATGTCGCGGCGGAAACGCCGGGTTCGATACACGAGGGCGGCGAACTCGGCTACTCGCTTTCGCATGCGTTCGGGGCGGCGTTCGACAACCCGGACCTGATCGTGGCCTGCGTGATCGGCGACGGCGAGGCGGAAACCGGGCCGCTTGCGGCCAGCTGGCACTCCAACAAATTCCTCAACCCGGCGCACGATGGCGCGGTGCTGCCGATCCTGCACCTGAACGGATACAAGATCGCCAATCCCGCGTTTCTGGCGCGCATTCCACGCGAGGAACTGGAGAGCCTGCTCCTCGGCTATGGCTACCAGCCGCACTTCGTAGAGGGCACCGACCCGACGCAGGTACACCAGAAGACGGCGGCGACATTCGAGGCCGCGGTGATGGATATCCGCGCAATCCAGGACACGGCGCGCAAGAGCGGCGTGGCGAAGCGCCCGCGCTGGCCGGTGGTGGTGCTGCGAACGCCCAAGGGCTGGACCGGACCGAAGGAAGTGGACGGCAAGAAAACCGAAGGCTCGTGGCGCTCGCATCAGGTGCCGATCAGCGATATGACCAAAGAGCACATCGCGATGCTCGACAAGTGGATGAGGAGCTACCGCCCGCAGGAGCTGTTCGACGACAGCGGCCATCCGCGCTTCGAACTCAAGGCCTTAGCGCCGCGCGGAACTCGGCGCATGGGCGCCAATCCGCACGCCAACGGCGGCGCGTTGCTCAAGGACTTGCGCATGCCCGACTTCCGCGAGTACACGGTGCGCGTGCTCAAACCGGGGCAGACCACCGCCGAAGCCACGCGGGTGATGGGAGCCCTGCTGCGCGACGTGATGAAACTCAATGCCAGCGAGCGCAATTTCCGGCTGTTCGGCCCGGACGAAACCGCGTCGAACCGGCTCGGTGCGGTCTTCGAGGCGACCGCGAAGACCTGGCTGGCGCAGACGCTTCCGGAGGATGATCTGCTCGCGCCGGAGGGCCGCGTGATGGAGATCCTCTCCAAGCATACCTGCCAGGGCTGGCTCGAAGGCTATCTGCTGACCGGTCGCCACGGACTGTTCTCCTGCTACGAAGCATTCATCCACATCGTGGACTCGATGTTCAATCAACACGCCAAGTGGCTGAAGGTGGCGGGCAGGGAAGTGCCGTGGCGCCGGCCGATCGCTTCGCTCAACTATCTGCTGACGTCGCACGTCTGGCGCCAGGACCACAACGGCTTCTCGCACCAGGACCCCGGCTTCGTAGACCACGTCGTCAACAAGAAGGCCGACGTGATCCGCGTATACCTGCCGCCGGACGCCAACACGCTGCTCTACGTCAGCGACCGGTGCTTGCGCAGCCGCAACATTATCAACGTGATCGTGGCCGGCAAGCAGCCGGCGCTGCAGTATCTCGACATGGATTCCGCGATCAGGCATTGCGCCGCGGGAATCGGCATCTGGCAGTGGGCGGGCAACGACCAGGGTGGGGAGCCGGATGTGGTGATGGCCTGCGCGGGGGACGTGCCGACGCTGGAGACGCTGGCGGCGGTGCAGCTCCTGCGACGCCTCGCGCCGGAGATCAAGGTGCGGGTGGTCAACGTGGTGGACCTGATGACGCTGCAACCGTCCGGCGAGCATCCGCACGGGCTCGACGACCGCTCTTTCGACGCCATCTTCACTGCCGACAAGCCGATCATTTTTGCCTACCATGGCTACCCATGGCTGATCCACCGGCTCACCTACCGGCGCAACAACCACGGCAACCTCCGCGTGCGCGGCTACAAGGAGGAAGGGACGACGACCACGCCCTTCGACATGGTGGTAATGAACGACCTCGACCGTTACCATCTGCTGATGGACGCGGTGGAACGGCTGCCGAAGATCGCCCACCGTGCCGCTGAACTGAAGCAGGCGATGCACGACAAGCTGGCCGAGCACAAGCGCTACATCGCCGAACACGGCGACGACATGCCCGAGATCCGCAACTGGAAATGGGAAACCTGAAAGGGAAGCAACCATGAACCTGCTCGAATCGCTGAAGAAACTTTCGATCATCGTGGCCGACACCGGCGACATCGACTCCATCGCGCGGGTGAAGCCGCAGGACGCCACCACCAATCCGTCGCTGCTTTTGCAGGCGGCACAGAACCCCGCTTACCGGCCGCTGGTGGACGACGCGCTCGCTTTCGGCATGAAGGCCAGGGGCGACCGCGCCGCAAAAGCCGGAGCGCTGATGGAAAAGCTCTCGGTCAACTTCGGCCGCGAGATCCTCAAGCACGTAAAGGGCCGGGTATCCACCGAAGTGGATGCCGGCCTGTCCTTCGACATCGAAGGAACATTGGCGAAGGCCCGGCGGCTGATCGAGCTGTACCAGCAGGCCGGCATGCCGCGCGAGCGCGTGCTGATCAAGGTGGCCAGTACCTGGGAGGGCATCAAGGCGGCGGAAAAGCTGGAGCGCGAAGGCATCCACTGCAACCTGACCCTGCTGTTCAGCTT
>DASQOP010000268.1:0-7134 GCA_035644415.1 Burkholderiales bacterium | reverse complement strand
TCGAGGCGGAAGCTGCGCAAGTTGGTCGAGAACAGCAGCTCGCCGGCCGGCGCGAGAATTTCTGCACAGTCCCGGATCAACGCCACGTGGTCACGTTGCAGGTCCAGCACGCCCTGCATGCGTTTCGAGTTCGAGAAACTGGGTGGATCGAGCACGACCAGATCGTAGCGTTGTCCAGCGGCGGCCTCGTCCCGGACAAACCGCCGCGCGTCCGCCCGAACCAACCGATGGCGGCCGGCGTCCATGCCGTTGAGTTCGAAATTGCGCCTGGCCCAGTCCAGATAGGTGTTCGACAGGTCGACGCTGGTGCTGGATTTGGCGCCGCCGGCTGCCGCATAGACCGAGAAACTTCCCGTATAGCAGAACAGATTGAGAAAGCGCCTGGCCGCGGCGAGGCTTTGCACCCGTGCCCGGGTCTGGCGGTGGTCGAGGAACAGCCCGGTATCCAGATAGTCGGTGAGGTTGACGATAAAGCGATGTTCACCCTCGCCAACGATGAAATCCTCCCCTCTCGGCCCCAGCTTGCGGTACTGGATATCCGGACGCTGGCCATGGCGTTGTTTCAGCACGACCTGGTTTAGCGGCAATTCGAGCGCCTGCGCCGCGGCAGCATGCATTGCCGACCGCCATTCGCGTTGCGCCCGCACGTCTGTAACTGGGGCACTGTACTCCTGCAATTGGGCGTGCTGGCCGTACACGTCCAGGGCGAACGGCAGTTCCGGAATGTCGCGGTCGTACACCCGGAAGGACTCGATCCCTTCTCGTCGCGCCCACTTGCGCAAATGCCGGTAGTTCTTGGCTACACGGTTGAGGAACATTTCGGCCTGTTGGCTTCGTTCGGTCATCGGGATGCAAGTGGGTGTGCGCCCTGCCCGCCCGAGCGTGACCCGTTAGCGGTACGCTCGTTTGCGGGAACGCGAGGCAAGACTCGGCACATGACAACGTCTACGCTCGGCATGACTCGACTCCGCCCCAAGCTGCGCCCGCCGGAGAGCCGATTCCGGCCGGCTCCGATGCTAACGAGTCCGGGCACCACTTTCCTAAGTGCTTGTAATTCATGGCGAGACGATTGAGGGACAGCGGCGCCTGGGTCGCGGTCTGTGACATGGCCGATGGATTCGGAAACCGGTTACGAGGGGCTGCGGGAGCAAAAAACGTGGCAGAAAAGTCTGGGAAATTTGTCTAGAATTGCGTCAGGAACTTCTTGAAAACATGATGCCAACCTTCCATGCCCCGCTCAAGGCAATCGTTCTGGCCGCGCTGATCGCGGCCGGTGTGCCGGTTCGCGCGCAGAACGATAGCCACTGGTACGGTGGTTACAGCAGCGGATTCTGGGGCCTGGGTGATTCGGTCGGATTCCGGGGATCGCTGCCCTGGGTGTTTGGGTTGCCGGGCAGCAGCCCGGAGGGCCTGTCGGCATCGAGGTATCTCAGTGGCTATCGCATGTCCGACTCGTTTGCCATCGAGGGGGCACAGACCAGCTTCGGCCTGAGCGGATCGGCCTGTGGCGGCGATCCTCTGACCGGTGATTCCTTCCGGTCCTGCTACGGCTCAGCGTGGCGCGTATCGGGTGTGGCTACTCTTCCCTTCCGATCAACTGGCTTGGCGCTGTACGGCAGGATGGGCATGCATTATTGGCAGAGTGGCTCGCAGGACGAAGGCGCCCGCCATCGCGCCCTGGACGACCTCGGCACGGTATATGGAGTCGGCCTGAGCTACGAGTTTTCCAAGGCCGTGACTTTTCGCGCCGAATCGGAGCGTTACACCGACTTCTCGGGCAACAACGGCAATGGTCCCGGCTCCGGCGTGGGACTGGACGCCAGCGTTCATTCGATCGGACTGTCCATCAAATTCTGAGCACGCTCAGAATTTGATGGAGGGACGAGGGAGGAGCATCCAAGGATGAAGGATGAGGGATGAAGGAGAGTCAGAAGCCTTTGAACTTACTTCATCCTTCCGCCTTCCGCCGTCATCCCTGATTTCGCTCGTCCCTCGCCCCTCGTTCCTCGTCCCTGCGCTACGCGCTTCGGCGCGTAGTCAGCCAAATCCCCCCGAATATCATTGCCGCGCCGACGAAGTGGTAGGGGTACAACCGCTCACCGAGGAAGATCACTGACAGGAGCGCGCCGAACACCGGCATCAGGTGGACGAACAGCCCCGCTTTGTTCGGACCGATCTGCGCCACGCCACGATTCCAGAACAGGTAAGCCACAATGGAAGGCAAGGTGGCGTAGTAAGCAAGCGCCGCGACGGCGGGGACGGAAAGCGCAAAACCTCCGCGCGTAAACAGTTCCCACAGGTAAAACGGCAGCAGCAACGGCAAGCCGAGCAACAGCATGGCCGCCAGGAATCCGATCGCGGACAGCCCGGGCGGCCGCCGGCGCAGCACGATGGTGTAGAGCGCCCACAGGAGCATCGCCGATATCAGCCACAGGTCGCCGCGGTTGAATCTCAGCGCCGCGAGTATCTGCGGCTCACCGCGCGCAACGATCACCGCGACGCCCACGAGCGATAGCACCACGCCTATCGTCTGCCAGGCACCGAGCCGCTCGCGAAACGCCAGCCACGACATCAGGATGATGAGGATGGGCGTGACCGAATTGAACAATACGCCGTTGGTCGCTGCGGTGTACTGCAGCCCGACATAGATCATGGTGTTGAACAGCATCGCCCCCAGACCGCCCAGCAGCGCGAGGGTGAACCAGTTGGCGCGCACGACGCGCCAGTTGCGCTTGAGTTCCGGAGCGGCAAACGGCAGGAGGATCAGCAACGCAACGACCCAGCGCCAGAAGCCCATCGCCACCGGCGGGATGTCGTTGCGCATCGCCCGCCCGACCACCCAGTTGCCGGCCCAGAAGAGCGACGCCAGAGTCAGTAGCAGGTAGGGGGATGGGTGACGAAACAATTCAAGAACCCGTGACGAACGTGACGGCGTGACGGTCGTGACGGGTGGAGCAATTCTTTCCTGCGGCGACGTTTTGGCTGGCATCGGTCTTTTTCTTCTTGCCGCGTTTGATTTGATCAGGACTTACGTCGTAGGTTTTACCTCGTCACGTCGTCACGATCGTCACGCCGTCACGGAATTCCTAGTTCAATCGCGCCGCATGCTGTTGCAGCTCGACGATACGGCTGCAGATTTCGTCGCGATCGTCGCAGCCGGGGGAGAGTTCCAGATAGCGCTCCAAATCGCCGAGTGCGGCGCGGGAGCACTCCAGTTCCTGGTAGACCATTCCCCGGTCGCGCAGCTCGGAGGACTGATCGGGCACTGTAGCGATGATCCAGTCCAGGATCGGCAGCGCGCGATCGAACTGCTGGTTGCGCAGGTAGACGGCCTTGAGGTTGCGCAAAAGGCGCAGGATGATTTCCTTCTTGCCGGCCGCGCCGAGCATACCGGCAACGATGGCACGTGAAACCTCGCCGCCATGCACTTTGCGCAAACGCTTTTGCAGATCCGCGACTCCGAGCGAAATGCCTCCAGTGTACGGGTCGAGCACCACGGCGCCTTCGGGCAACGCGCACTTCACCAGGAAGTGCCCCGGGAAACTCACGCCCTGCAGCGGCAGGCCGACGCGGCCGCCGACCTCCATGTACAGCAGGCTGAGCGTAATCGGAATGCCGACGCGGCGTTCCAGCACCTCGTTGAGGCAACTGTTGCGCGGGTCGTAGTAGTCCCCCTCGTTGGCGGCGAAACCGAGTTCCGCGAACAGGAATTGATTGAGCGCCAGGATGCGTTGCGAGTGGCCCGAATCCGGCTGGATGCGCAACTCCAGAGTTTTGGCCAATTCCTCGATGCGCGCCAGATGGTGCGCGACGTCGAGATCGGGATAGGCGTGGGTAGCAATCAGCAGCGCGGCTTCGGCGAGATCGATTGCTTCTTCCGGGCCGGATAGCACTTGTTGCAGGCGTTCGCTCATCAAGCCTGCGGGCCGGGGTTCCGTTGGGGACGGATAGCGTGCACTCAACTCGATATGTCCTGCTTCTCCGCGACCGGCGGGAGGAAAAGAGCGGCAACTTGCTTCTTCGTTCCCTGCGGCGGCGGCGCGGCGTTCGCGACGTCGGTCAGTGTCGATGCAGGCGGGTTGTACGGTTTGGAGAACAGCGGGTCCGCGGACGGCGCGCTGCGCGCCGCCGGATTGCGGCCGGAATCGGGACGGCGATCCTCGCGATGGCGGTTTTCGTCGCGGCGGCCGTGTTCGCGCCGGCCTTCCGGACGGCGGCTTTCCCGATGGCGCGCTTCGCCGCGCAGCGCCGGCGAGCGCTTGAAGTCTTCAACTTCGGCGACCGGCAGCTTGAACTTGAGCAGCTTTTCGATCGCGTCCAGCTTCTCGCGTTCGTCGTCGGCCATCAGCGCAATGGCCTCGCCGCTCAGGCCGGCGCGGGCGGTGCGGCCGATACGGTGCACGTAATCTTCGGGCGAACCGGGCAGGTCGAAGTTAATCACGAACGGCAGTTGTTCGATGTCCAGCCCGCGGGCGGCAACATCGGTGGCGACCAGAACACGCGTGCGGCCTTCCTTGAACTCGGCCAGTGCCTGGGTGCGTTCGCCCTGGGTGCGGTCGCTGTGGATCGCGGCGGCGGCAACGCCGTCCTTGGCTAGCTTGTAGGCAAGCCGGTTGGCGCCGATCTTGGTGTTGCAGAACACCAGCACCTGGCGCATGTCGCGCGAGCGGATCAGGTGGGTGAGCAGATCGCGCTTGGCGTTGGCATCGACGTGGTACACGAGGTGAGTGACGGTCTCGACCGTCGAATTGCGGCGGGCGACCTCGACGTTCACCGGGTTCTTGAGGAACTGTTTGGCCAGCCCGCGAATGTCGTCGGAATACGTGGCGGAAAACATGAGACTCTGGCGCTGCGCCGGCAGCACCGACAGGATGCGCTTGATGTCAGGCAGGAAGCCCATGTCGAGCATGCGGTCGGCTTCGTCCAGCACCAGGAACTGCACCTGCGAAAGATTGACGGTCTTCTGCTGCAGATGGTCTAGCAGGCGTCCGGGAGTGGCGACCAGGATTTCCACCCCGGCGCGCAGTTCCTTGATCTGCGGATCGATGTTGATTCCACCGTAGACCACCGCGGAACGCAATGCGATGTGCTTGCCGTAGGTCTTGACGCTTTCCTGCACCTGTGCGGCCAGTTCGCGAGTCGGCGTGAGAATCAGCGCGCGCACCTGGTGACGCGCCGGCGAGACGCTGTTGTTGGCGAACTCCTTGAGCCGCTGCAACATCGGGAGCGTGAAACTCGCGGTCTTGCCGGTGCCGGTTTGGGCGGCGGCCATGACGTCCTGGCCGAGGAGGATGGGGGGAATCGCCTTTGCCTGGACCGGCGTAGGCTCGGTGTAACCCTGACCAGCGATGGCCTGCAACAACTCCGGGGCGAGCCCCAGATCAGAAAACGACATTAACTTGAACTCCTGCATCGTTCGATTCGACGATGCGATTGACGCCGGAAACGGCGGCCCGCGGCTCGGTCCGGACCCGGATTGAGCGCGCATGGTACAGGATAAGCTGTGATTCCGAAAGGCTTTTTTGGTTCCAAGAAGGCCGTGAATATCGTTAATGTCGTGAAACAAGAAGACGTAAATGCCGTAAAGATCGAATGGCGTGCCGGCTGCGGCGTCAACCGGCGCGAGCCTGTGCCGCTTCCAGTTCCTCCCAGCGCGCCAGGAAGGAAGTGAGTTCGCGATCGATCGCCGCGTAGCGTTGGTTCAGACGCTGCACTTCCTGCGGCTGGTCCCGGTAGAGCGCCGGGTCGGCAAGCCGCCTGCCGATGTCCGCGTGTTCCCGCTCCAGCGCCTCGATGCGCGCCGGCAGGCCCTCGAGTTCCTTCGCTTCGGCGAAGCTGAGCTTGCGCGCACGCACGGAACCGGCACGTTCACGCGCTGGCGTCGGAGCCGGATGAACGTTCTGTTCGCGTGCGGCCGAGGCGTGCTCATCGGCAATGCGCTTCCATTCCGTGTAGCCGCCGGGATTCTTGCTCCAGCGCCCCGCTCCCTCGGCGGCAATGTAGTCGGTGATGACGTTGTCCAGGAACACCCGGTCGTGGCTAACCAGCAACACGGTACCGCGATAGTCCTGCAACAGGTTCTCCAGCAGTTCCAGCGTATCGATGTCGAGATCGTTGGTCGGCTCGTCCAGCACCATCAGGTTCGCCGGCTGGCTGAACAGGCGCGCCAGCAGCAGGCGGTTGCGCTCGCCGCCGGAGAGCGCCTTCACCGGGGCGCGGGCACGCTCCGGTGGAAACAGGAAATCGCCGAGGTAGGTCATCACGTGGCGGCGCGCGCCGTCGATCTCGACATAGTCGGACCCGGGTGCGATGGTCTCCGCCACGGTGGCCTCTTCGTCGAGCCGGGTGCGAAGCTGGTCGTAGTAGGCGACGCTCAAGCGGCTGCCGCGGCGGACTTTGCCGGCGTCCGGCACGATCTCGCCCAGGATCAGTTTGATCAGCGTGGACTTGCCGATGCCGTTCGGTCCGATCAGGCCAACCTTGTCGCCGCGCAGGATGCGGCAGGAGAAATCCTCGACCACGGAACGCCCGTCGTAACGCTTGGTGACATGCTCGAGTTCGGCCACCAGTTGCCCGGAGCGCTCGCCCTCGGCGACCGCCATCGTCACCTGGCCCTGGCGGTTGCGGCGTGCCGCGCGCTCATCGCGCAGCCGTTCGAGACGGCGCACCCGGCCCTCGTTGCGGGTGCGGCGCGCCTCGATGCCTCTGCGGATCCACACTTCTTCCTGCGCCAGCAGCTTGTCGAATTTCGCATTGCTCACCGCCTCGGCCGCCAGTTGCCCGGCCTTGCGCCGCTCGTAATCGGCGAAACTTCCGGGATACTCGGCGAGCCGGCCGCGGTCGAGTTCGATGATACCGGTGACCACCCGGTCCAGGAACGCGCGATCGTGGGTCACCACGAGCACCGCACCCGGGAACGCAATCAGCGTCTCTTCCAGCCACGCTATCGAGTCCAGGTCGAGATGGTTGGTAGGTTCGTCGAGCACCAGCAACTCCGGATCGGCGACCAGCGCGCGGGCCAGCGCAACGCGTTTGCGGGTGCCGCCGGAAAGCGCTTCGACGCGGGCATCCGCCGATAACCCCAGCCGCGACAACACCGTTTCCACCCGGCTTTGCAGGTTCCAGCCGTCGCGG
>DASQOP010000267.1:0-3679 GCA_035644415.1 Burkholderiales bacterium | reverse complement strand
GACGTCACCACGGTACGCGTGGTCGCCCCCGACACGCCTTCTGCAGTTGGCGGGGCATCGTAACCCTCGAACAGCGCGATCCAGGTGACGGCGACACCAAACACGAAACTCTTGATCACGCCGTTGACGATGTCCTCGCGGAAATCAACCGCGTTCTGCATCTGCGACCAGAACGAGCCTTCGTCAACGCCGATCAACACCACCCCAACCAAGTAACCGCCGAAGACCCCCATAGCACTGAACATGGCGGCCAGCAACGGCATCGAGATCACCCCGGCCCAGAAGCGCGGTGCCACAACGCGAGCGATCGGGTCCACCGCCATCATTTCCATTGCAGATAGCTGCTCGGTCGCCTTCATCAGACCAATCTCGGCCGTCATGGCCGAACCGGCGCGGCTGGCAAACAACAGCGCCGAGACCACCGGGCCCAGTTCTCGAACCAGCGACAGGGCGACCAGCACGCCGAGCGCAGACTCGGAGCCGTAAGTCTGCAGCGTCTGATAGCCCTGCAGCCCGAGCACCATTCCGACGAAAAGGCCCGACACCAGAACGATGATCAGCGACAGCACGCCGGTGAAGTAAAGCTCGCGGATGATCAGGCGCAGGCGGCGGAAACTGGTTCCGGACTGCAGCAGTATCAACGCGAAAAAGCGGCTGGCGTAACCGAGCCGCCACAGGCCGTTGACCGTGTGCTGCCCGATGGACCTGACGTTAACGATCGCCGAACGGTTGAACATGTTATCGGTTGAGCATCAGATCGTCGCCGTAATCCGCGCTCGGGTATTGAAACGGCACCGGCCCGTCGGGCTCGCCATAGACGAACTGATGGACCAGCGGCTCCGTCGATGCCTGCATCTCCTTCGGGGTGCCTTTGGCTACGATCAGGCCCTCGGAAAGGTAGTAAACGTAATCGACCATTTTCAACGACTCCTGTACGTCGTGGGTCACCACGATCGAGGTCGCCCCCAGCGCATCGTTGAGCCGCCGGATGAGATTGCCAATGACGCCCAGCGAAATCGGATCGAGTCCCGCGAACGGCTCGTCGTACATGATCAGCATCGGGTCAAGCGCGATGGCGCGCGCCAGCGCCACGCGCCGCGCCATGCCGCCGGACAGTTCCGAGGGCAACAGCCGGTGCGCGCCGCGCAGACCCACGGCGTGCAGCTTCATCAGCACCATGTCGCGAATCATCGATTCCGGCAGATCGGTGTGTTCGCGCATCTGGAACGCGACGTTATCGAAGACCGACAGGTCAGTGAAGAGCGCGCCAAACTGGAACAGCATGCCCATACGGCGGCGCATCTCGTAGAGGCCGTCGCGGTCGAGTTGGTGCATGACTTTGCCCGCTACCTTGACCTGGCCTTGGCGCGGTTTCAGCGCGCCGCCGATCAGACGCAGCAGCGTGGTCTTGCCGGAACCGCTGATGCCCATGATCGAAACCACTTTCCCGCGCGGGATGGCCATGTCAATCCCGCTCAGGATCGGGCGGCGCTTGTCGTACCAGAAATTCAGGCCGCTTATTTCTACGAGGTTGTCGGAATGCGCCATGATGTCCGGGATCGAAACAGGCGAGCATTGTAACGGAGAGCGGTGGGTGCTGCAGAATGCTTGCATGTTGGCGCGATTGCGTGCACTTTTGCGCAACTAGAAGAGATCCAATTCACTAATTATGACGATGGATGGAGCGGGCGATATCTCCGCGATCAGCTTTCGGGGACTGAGAAAGTCTTACGCGGACACGGCGGTCTTGCACGATCTGGAGCTCGACGTCCCCGCCGGCCGCACTTTTGGGCTGGTCGGCATGAACGGCGCGGGCAAGACCACGCTCATCAAATGCCTGCTGGATTTCTGCGAATTCGATGCGGGGGACATCCGTATTTTCAGTTTGCCGAGTCAGGATACCCACGCCCGGGCGCGCCTGGCGTTTCTGCCCGAGCGGTTCGTGCCTCCCTACTACCTGAACGGGGAGGATTTCCTGCGCTACATGATGAAGCTGTATTCATGCGGCTACGAGCCGGGGCAAGTGCGGCGCATGCTCGCCGAACTCGACCTCGCCGAGTCGGCGCTGCGCAAGCCGGTGCGCACCTTCTCCAAAGGGATGACGCAAAAGCTCGGGCTCGCCGCTTGCCTGCTCTCGAATCGCGAGTTGCTGGTGCTGGACGAACCGACCAGCGGGCTGGACCCCAAGGCCCGCGCGTTGCTGAAAGTCCGGCTGCAGACGGCGCACGCAGCCGGCCGCACCGTGTTCTTCACCTCGCACGCGCTCGCCGATGTTGATGAACTGTGCGATCGGATGGCGGTATTGCACGAGGGACAACTGCGCTTCTCCGGCACGCCTTTGGAGCTGCGTACCCGCTACAGCGCCGCTACTTTGGAGCAGGCCTATCTGGCGTGTATCCAGTGACCTGACATGGCTAACTCTATGAGCCGTCTAACTTTTCTGGCACAATCAAACAAATGAACCGAATCCCGCCGTGCCTGCCGGCAACATGGACGCCCAGACAGCGACCAAACCCGAACTGCTGATCGTCGACGACGATCCGCTCATCACCGACACGCTCAACTTCGTATTGGGCAAGGACTACAGCGTGCGCGTCGCGGCGTCGCGATCGCAGGTGAAAAGCCTGTTGCGCCAGCTCGACGCGCCGCCAGTGCTGGCGCTCGTCGATCTGGGACTGCCGCCAACCCCGCACCGCCCGGATGAAGGCTTCCGCCTGATCACCGAACTGCTCGCCTACTCGCCCTCGATCAAGATACTGGTGCTGTCGGGTCAAAACGACGAAGGCAATGCCCGTTACGCGCGCACTCTCGGCGCCGTCGAGTTCGTTGCCAAGCCCTGCGAACCGGAGGTCCTCAAGACCATGCTCGCCAAGGCGCTGCAGATCGCCGAGGTTGAGCAGAGCTCCGCGGATCTCGACACCGGCATCGTCGGCAGCGGTTTTGCCATCAGGAAACTGCATCAGCAGATCCTGCAGTACGCGCCGGCACCTTTTCCGGTGTTGATCGAAGGCGAATCAGGCAGCGGCAAGGAGTTGGTGGCGCAGTCGCTGCACCGGCAGAGCCAACGCGGCGCCAGACCTTATCTCGCGCTCAACTGTGCAGCGATTTCTCCGACACTGGTCGAACCGACGCTGTTCGGCTATGTAAAGGGCGCGTTCACCGGCGCCACGTCATCGCGATCCGGTTATTTCGAAGATGCCCACGAGGGCACGCTGTTTCTGGACGAGATCGGCGAGTTGCCACTCGAGCTCCAGGCCAAGCTGCTTAGAGTTCTGGAAAACGGCGAGTTTCAGCGCGTCGGCGAAACCCAAAGCAAGACGTCCAATGCCCGAGTCGTCGCCGCCACCAATCGCGACCTGCGCCAGGAGGTGCGCGCCGGGCGTTTCCGCGCCGACCTTTATCACCGCTTGTCGGTGTTCTCGATAGCCGTGCCGCCGTTGCGCGAACTAAGCGAGGACAAGCTCAGGCTGCTCCAGCATTACTCGGCGATTTATGCGCTCCAGAGCGGAATGCAGCCTTTCCAGCTGGACCCCAAGTCTATGGACCTGTGGATGCGATATGGTTTCCCGGGCAATGTCCGCGAACTGCGCAATGTCGTCATCCGCCTGACCACCAAATACGCCGGCCAGACGGTCAACAGCGAACAGTTGTTGGCAGAATTCGACTGGGAGGAGCCGGC
>DASQOP010000266.1:0-9705 GCA_035644415.1 Burkholderiales bacterium | reverse complement strand
ACGCTGCAAATCGAATCCGTTGTAACCGCCGGCATAAAGCGCCCCGACGACGCTCCCGGCACTGGTACCGACGATGATGTCGGGCGTGATCGCGTGCGATTCGAGTGCCTTGATGACACCGATGTGGGCGAAGCCCTTGGCGGCCCCGCCGCCCAGTACGAGCGCGATCTTTGGCGGCGGGGGCGGCTCCGGCGAGGTGACTTCCTCCGCGACGGGTGCAACGACAGGAGGCGCTGAAGGCACGACCGCGCAACCGGCGAACATCGCAAGTGCCAGGGACATCAGCGTGATTTTGAATGACATCGGACCGCATTTCTTCCGCCAAACAGCGGGGCAGGAAGGAAACGGGAGAGGGTTCAGCGTGCCTTCGCTCACGATTTAATCACAATGAGAATGATTGTCAATAAAACAGAATGCACGGTTCTGCGCGGATCATATACGTATCATTGCCGTTACATGCTTCCGGCCTGACTACCCCGTGATGTTTGCTTCACTGCGCCGCGTCTGTGTCGCGCTTTTTCTGGCGATTCTATTTGCGGTCACGTCGCAAGCTCAGGATCTGGACCCCGCCCAGGGTCAGATGGTCTTGCGCCTGCTCGACTCCATTTCTGTCGAGTATCCCCAGTTCGTCAAGTCCGGCAAAGTTGTCAACGCCGATGAGTACGCCGAGCAAATCGAGTTCTCCGCTCAGGTCGCAGACGCCGTCAGGAATTTCCCGGCACGCCCGGAAAAGGACGCTCTGGTGGCATCGGCGGCAAACCTAGCCACGCTGATCGTCGACAAAGGCGACAGCGCCAAGGTCTCGCAAGGCGCGCGCAACTTGCAGCGTGGCCTGATCAAGGCTTTCCGAATTCAGATTGCCCCTGTGCGCGCACCCGATCTGGGAAATGCGGCTGCACTCTACCAGTCGATCTGCGCGGCCTGCCACGGTGCCGCGGGCGATGGCAACGGTCCGCAGGCTGCCGCACTCGAGCCGCGGCCGACGAATTTTCGGGATCATGCCCGCCAGTTTGAGCGCAGCCTTTACGGCTTGTACAACACCATCACCTTTGGCGTCGAAGGCACCTCGATGCAGGCATTCGCCAGCCTGCGCGCGGAAGAACGCTGGGCGCTTGCGTTCTTTGTAAGTCAGTTCGTCTCCACTGAAGACGAACGCAACCAGGGCGGCCAGCTCTGGGAGCGCCCAGGCATGCGAACGCTGTTTCCCGGCCTGTCGGACCTCGTCGGTGCCACTCCCGCGGAAACGCTTCGCGTCGGCACGTCCGCCTATCAGGTGTTCGCATACCTGCGCGCGCATCCCGCAATGATTCCCTCGCAAGACAGCACTGCCCCGCTGTCGATTGCGACCGCCAAAATCCGGGAGAGCCTCGAACGCTACCGACAGGGAAACCGCGAGGCCGCCCTCCAGGCCGCGATCAGCGCCTACCTGGAAGGCTACGCACTCGCCGAGGCCGGCCTTGACCGGGTCGACCACAGTCTGCGCAACCGCATCGAGCAGGACATGATGGCCTACCGCAGCCTGCTCAGGAACACAGCCGCCGTGGATGTGGTTGAGCATCGAGCACTTGCCCTCACGAAATCCATCGAAGAGGCGGCGACCCTCAGCTCCCGCGGCGAACTATCCGCGGCCGGCGCCTTCACCGCAGCCTTCATCATCATCGCGCGCGAAGGCCTGCAGGCAATTCTCGTGCTCGCGGCCGTCGCGGCATTCCTGATCAAGTCCGGGCGCAGGCAAGGCCTCAAACACCTACACGCCGGGTGGGTTGTCGCGCTGCTGCTTGGCGTGGCCACCTGGATCGCATCCTCGACGCTCGTGGAGATCAGCGGCGCACAGCGGGAATTTACCGAAGGCCTGACCGCATTGCTATTCGCCGTCGTGCTGTTGTACGCCGGCTACCGGCTCCACGGCCGTTCGCATGCATCGCGATGGCATTCGTCAATTCGCGGACAGGCCAGCGACTCGTTGTCGCAAGCAACGCTGTGTGGTATCGCGCTGGTTTCATTTCTCGCCGTCTTTGGGGAGGCCTTCGAGACCGTGCCGTTCATGCAGGGGCTGTGGATGCTGTCGGATCGCGTCTGGCGCGGCGGACTGGTTGCCGGCGTCGCGAGTGCCGGCGCCGCGCTTGCCATCATTGCCTGGCTGGTGTGCCGCTACAGCGCCAGGCTGCCTTGGTGGTTGCTCTTCAGCCTCAGCTCGCTGTATCTGGCTGTGCTGGCAGTGATCTTCGCCGGCAAGGGGGTGGCGGCGCTGCAAGCGGCCGGCCAGCTCCCGACCGATCCGCTGCCGATCTCCGGCATCCCTGCGCTCGGCATCTATCCAAGCGTTCAGGGTCTGGCGTTGCAGTCGCTGCTCGTGGTCGTGATCGTCGCCAGTTTTCTTTACGGCCGCGTCGATGACAGACCCCGTTCATCATGACGAATGGGGCGAGGAACCGGCTGGAGACCGATCACGTGGTCGCGTTGCGCTAACGAAAGGCCCCGCCTTACGGCTGGGGTTGCGCAAATTCCGAAGACGGCTTCTACTTTCCGGGCAACATGCGGAGGAACACGTTGTCACGATCGAACAGCAGATGCTTCAGCGCCGCCGCAACGTGAATAACCACCAGCGTGATCAGAACCACCGCGGTTACGCCGTGTATGCCCTGCAGAAAATCGTAGATAACCTTGTCCTCCCACCCCATTGGCGGGATTTTGAACAACCCGAAATACGTTACGCCGTACTTGGTGAACTGGGACGCCGAGAATCCGGACAAAGGCATCAGGATCAGGCACAGATACAACAACGCATGGCTCAGCTTCGATGCCTGCACCTGCCAGGCCGGTACGCTCGAGGGCAGCGGCGGCGGCGGATTCCGGAAGCGCCACCATAGACGGATCAGTACCAGGACTGCGACCGTCACACCGATCGACTTGTGCAGGTTGTAGTAGAAAGTGCGCTCGGGCGTGCCGCGCGGGATCTCGGTCATGTACAAGCCGAGCCCGATCATCACCAAAACGAGAATCGCTATGATCCAGTGCAGCGTGATCGCGGGCGTAGTGTAGCGTTGAACAACGTTGTTATTCATGTCCGAAGATCCTCCCCTTTGAATCTGATACGCGCATCATCGACGCGCGTATGTTACGCGGCTGCTATTGGATAACAACCCCCCAGGGCCGGGTACCCACCGGAATATCCTTGATCTTCGTGTTGGTCTTCGTGTCGATCACGGACACCGAATCGGAGCGGCCGTTGGCGACATAAAGTTTGCCTCCGTCCGGCGTGATGGCCATGTTCCAGGGGCGCTTTCCCACCTCGATGGTGGCAATGATCTTGTTGGTTGCGGTGTCGATGACAGACACTGTCGCGTCCTTGCCGTTGGAAATGTAGATGCGGCTGCCGTTGGGATGGACCGTCACGCCATTGGAAAACTGCCCACCGGGAATGGTGGCAATGAGCGCGTGTTTGGTCACGTCGAGCGCATGGACGGTGCTGGCATACTCGGACGCGGCATAAGCTACCTTGCCGTCAGGCAGGAAAGCAATGCCACGCGGACGTTTGCCCACGGGAATTTCTGTGACCTGTTTGCGCTGAGCGACGTCGATGACATCGATCTGCGAGGCCTCCTCGGCGCTGGAATAAACCCACTTGCCGTCAGGACTGAATACCGCATGCTCCGGATTCTTGCCATTTACCTTCACCAGAAACTCGCGCTGGTTGGTCCTGGTGTTGATGAAGGCAATCGAGTTGCTCACCTCCACCGCAGCGACCACCCACATGCCGTCCGGGGATATGCCGACACCCTCCGGGGATTCGCCCAGTGCCACCGTGCCGACGACCTCGCCCTTTTCGACATCGATGATATCGAGAACATTCTTGGGCTGGTCGCTGACGTAAAGGTGCTTGCCATCCTTCGACAGCGCCATTCCGCGCGGTTTCTTGCCTGCCGGGATGTCCCGGACTACCTTGTCGGTTGCGGTATCGATGACGCTCACTGTCCCGCTTTCCTCGTTCGCCACATAGGCAAAAGGTGCCGCACTTGTCACCGTTGCCGCGGTCACCAGAAGTCCTGCCGCGGCCTGGAGATATCTGTTAGTCATCCTGATTTTTCCCCGATTAATGGATCAGATTGTCAACGCGCGCGTTCAAGAGATGCTCACCCCCCCTGACGCTGCTTGGAGCCGCGCCCGCATCGAAAAGTTCTTGGAAAATACTCCCGAATCCGGCAATGCCTGAATCGTCACCACCCGTTGGCGCGGCGACATGCTATCACCATCACGTAACGTCGCATAACGCGGCTCCCTGGTACACCGATGACAGGCGGTTCGGGACAGGTGGCGCTACGATTCCCGACCGGCATTCAACCCGATTCGCTGCGGTTCTCCTCGGCTTCAGCCGCGCCTGCGATCAGCCCATGGCTCAACGCGATGCGTACCACCTGCGCGGTATTGCTCACGTCGAGTTTGTGCTTCATGTTGGACTGGTAGTTGGCGACGGTCTTGTAGGACAGACACAGAATGCGGGAAATTTCCTGCAGCGTGTGCCCCGCCACGAGCAGCCTGAACACTTCGAACTCGCGCGCGGACAGCGCGTCGATCGGGTTGTCGCGCCCGGGAAGCATCTGCAGCGCCAGTTCCTGCGCCATTACGTGGCTAATGTAGAGCTTGCCGGCGGCAACCAGCCGCACAGCCTCCACCAGCACTTCGGGCGCGGCGGACTTGGTGACGTAACCGCGCGCTCCGGCCTGCAGCGCGCGCGAGGAGAACACCGTGTCCTCGTGCATGCTGAACATCAGAATCTTCGCTTCCGGCAGCCGCGCGACAATGCGTCGCACCGTCTCGATGCCGCCGAGTCCGGGCAGGTTGATGTCCATCACGGTGACATCCGGCTGCATTTCGCACACGACGCGGTAAGCGTCCTCGCCGCTGGCGACCTCGGCAATCACCGAGATGTCCTCGGTGTGCTCCAGCAATCGGCGGTAGCCTTCGCGCACAACGGCGTGATCATCGACCAGCGCCACCCGCACCAACGGGCTTGTCCCTGCTTCGTTCATCACTTTCCCTTCGCCGGAATCACGGCTTTCACTTGCACGCCCCGGCCGGGCGTGCTGTCGAGTTCAAAATGGCCGGCCAGCGCTTCCACTCTTTCGCGCAACCCCACCAGCCCCAGTCCCCGGCGTTTCTGCGACGGGTCGAAACCCTTACCGTTGTCGCCGAAACTGAAGCGCAATTGGTGCGCTTCGCGGGTCATGGATATACCGACCTGCGTCGCATCGGCGTGCTTGGCCACATTGGTCAGGCATTCCTGGACCAGGCGGTAAAGCGTGATGTTGGTCTGCTCGTCGAGATCGTCGAGTTCTCCGTCCGCGGTGAACGTGCAGCGCACGCCGGCGTGGCGGCGCTGCCACTGTTCGACGCTGTACTGCATGGCGGAGCGCAGCCCGAGTTCGTCCAGCGCCACCGGGCGCAGCCGCTGCATGAGGCTGCGCACTACGTCGTAGACCTGGCTCGACACTTCGATGATGGAAAGCGCGCCGCGGTGTATCTCGGGGAGTGCCGCGCTGTTGTCGCGGATAGTGACCGCATCTACCTTGATCGCGTTAAGACTTTGCCCCAGTTCGTCGTGCAACTCGCGCGCCAGGTTGCGCCGCTCTTCTTCCTGCACCTGCATGGAACGCTGCGACAGGCGGCGGTTTTCCTCCAGCGCGCCAGCCAGCTTGTTCTGCATCAGCGTGACGTCGGTGATGTCGGTGACGTAAACGTGCAGCTCCGATTCCCGGGAGGGCGACAGCCGTGCGCTCAGCTTTGCCACGACCTGCACAGGCGCGCCGTTGCGATTCCTGAGCTGCAGCATCGGCAATTCGATCTTGTCGCCGCGCAGCAGCCGGTCGCAATGCGTCTCCCACAGATCGCACTCGGCATAGAACTCACCCAGCCGGTGCCCGATGAGTTCGCCGGCAGTTTCAAAGCCAAGCAGTCGCGCTGCCATCGGGTTGGCGAGTTTTATCTGTCCGGTCGTCGTCGTCGCCAGCAGATTGCCGGACAGGTTTTCCATGAACAGCGTGCGGTACTGCTCTTCACTGTCCATCAAAGCCTGCTGCGCGGCTAGACGGAGCGTCACCTGCTCGACCGTCTGCCTGGAACGCCGCCAGGAAAACCACGCCAGCGCCACTGCCATGGCCAGTATCGTCAACGGCAGTTCGTCGATCTGGTACCTCTCGTGGGGCACCGTCAGTGCTTCGATCCACTCGTTGAGCTCGAACAGGCTGGACATAACGAAAGTGAGCACGGTGACCGCGCCGACCACCACCAGGTCCCTGTGCACCGAGGGCTTGATGATGTTGGCGGGTGGCGCCTGAAACGTCTGGGCTAGTGTATTCATGGAAGTTACAGTCGGAGGTCGCCGGGCCGGCGGGGAATTGGATAGGTAGGGAGTCTATATAGCGGAACGCGCCAGCCCTCGCAAAGGAAAATTCTCCCGGGGGGCGCATATTGCGCTAGTCTCGCCGGGAATCCTGAAAGCCAGCCCGGAGATTGGGAATTTTTCCCAATCCGGTTGGGAGGCAGTCCCTGCCAGGCAGTCTGCCGCACCCCTTAGATTCTCCCTCCTGCTGTTTGGAGCAGGCCCGCGCGCCGATTGACGGCGCCGGCCCTGGCTACCAAGGCAGGGGAGCGAGTTTGTACCGGCTCCATAATCAAGTAGAAAAGCCGAAAGGAACATAGATGGCCGTTCGACGACACCCGACTCCTCGGGCGCGCCTCGCCTTCGCCGTCACTCTGGCACTGTCCGGCAGTATGGCCCACGGCGCCGAAGAGAATCCCGCCACCGCACTCGAAGCGCCGACCGTGGAAATTATTGGCACCACCCCTCTTCCCGGGATCGGGGTGCCCGTCAACCAGGTGCCCGCCAACGTGCAGGCCGCTACCGGTGCCGAAATCCAGAAACAGAAAACTCTGGACCTCTCCGAATTCCTGGACAACAACCTCGGGAGCGTCACCCTCAATCATGGGCAGAACAACCCATTCCAGCCCGACGTCAATTTCCGCGGGCTGTCCGCCTCGCCGCTGCTGGGGACGCCCCAGGGACTGTCGGTGTTCATGGACGGGGTACGGATAAACGAACCGTTCGGCGACGTGGTGAATTGGGATCTCATCCCGCAGAATGCGATTTCCACTATTACCCTCATCCCCGGCTCGAATCCGGTGTTCGGCTTGAATACGCTGGGAGGAGCGCTCTCGGTGAACACCAAGTCGGGCTTCCAGTACCCGGGGGCGTCCGCGTCGATCTATGGCGGGTCGTGGGGTCGCAAAGCGGCCGAGTTCGAGTACGGCATGCATGGCGAAAAGGCGGACCTGTTTCTTGCCGGCAACCTCCTCGACGAAGATGGCTGGCGCGAACACTCGCCGAGCCGGATACGGACGCTGTTCACCAAGGTGGGCCTGGAGCGGGAAGACACCGACCTCGATGTGTCCCTCATGCTGGCCGACAACAAACTGGAGGGCACGCAGGCATTGCCGCTGCCCTGGCTGGATGCGCGCAAGCAGGCCTATACCTGGCCGGACCGCAATGAGAACCAGTTGGCGTTCCTGAATGTGAAAGCCAGCCACTTCTTGGCGGCGGACAAGCTGCTTGCCGGCAACCTCTACTACCGGCGTTATACCAACGATAACTTCAGCAGCAACGTCAATGACGATTGCAAGGGCATCGTCGGTAATTGTGCAACCGGCGTACTCGCAGGCGGTGCCGATCCGCAGGCCCTCAATGATCTCAGCAAGATCGAGACCACCGGTTACGGCGGCTCGGTGCAGTTGACACTCTTGGGCGATCTCCGCGGAAAGAAGAATAATTTCACGGTCGGCGCCAGCGCCGATCTGGGCAGGACCGACTTTTCCCAGTCGGAGGAAGCTGCGGACTTCACCGCTGATCGCGGAACAGTCGGCACCGGCGTGTTTTCCCTCGCGACCGATGTCAAGACAACCAACGACTACTACGGCCTTTATCTCACCGACACCTACTCATTCACCGAGCGATGGCACCTGACTTTGTCGGGCCGCTACAACTGGGCGAAAGTAAAGATCGAGGACAAGACCGGTCTGGAGCCGGCGCTCAATGGCGATCACACATTCACACGTTTCAATCCGGCAGCGGGTCTGAATTTCAACCCGACACCGGAACTCTCGACTTACGTGGCATACAGCGAGGGCATGCGCGCACCGACCCCGATCGAGCTTACTTGTGCTGATCCCGCCGCACCGTGTCGCCTCCCCAACAATTTCCTGGCCGATCCCCCTCTGGAAAAAGTCGTTTCGAAGACAATGGAAGCCGGGTTGCGTGGCCGCTGGACCGAGGCGCTGGGCTGGAACGCCTCCGTTTACCGGACTGACCTGAATGACGACATTATCTTCATTTCCAGCGGCGGGGCGGTAAATGCGGGCTTTTTCCAGAATGCCGGCAAGACGCGCCGGCAGGGCTTGGAACTCGGAATGCACAGCCGCATTGGCAAGCTGAACCTGGCGGCGAATTACGGTTATATCGACGCCACGTTCGAATCGGCGCTGACGCTCAATAGCCCTGCAAATTCTTCCGCGGTTTCCAACGATATCCAGGTTTCACCCGGAAGCAAGGTGCCGGGCATTCCCGAGCACTCGCTGAAGCTGCGCATGGAGTACGACTTCACCGAAGCTGTATCAGTGGGAACCAACATCATGTACTTCTCGTCCCAGTATGCGCGCGGCGACGAAAACAATCAGGACGCCAACGGAAAACTTCCCGGCTATGCGCTGGTGCATCTGGATGCACGGTACCAGCTCAACAAGAAGCTAATGTTCTTCGGCCGCGTCACCAATCTGTTCGACAAAGAGTACGAAACGCTGGGCGTACTGGGAGAAAATTTCTTCAACGGTCCCGGCAGAACGTTCAATGCCAGTCCCGGCAATGTGACCGATGAACAGTTCCGCTCGGTGGGCGCACCGCGCGGAATCTGGGTCGGGGTCAAGTACGACCTCGGCAAGCCTGGCAACTGAGACCGCTCGAACAGAGGGAGCGATAGCTCCCCCTTATTTTCTGACCCTTTCTTCAGAATTGATAGCTGGCGGCAAGGCCTACCGCATAGTTCGTCCCGGGCGCGGGTTCGTAATATTGTCCATTCGAAGCGTTTACAATTACCGACCCCACGTATTCTTCGTCAAAAATATTGTCGACGCGGGCCAATTCTATTGAGCTTCCACCCGCCGAGCTTCTGCTCGAAGCCGAACCGCACGTTGACCAATGTGTAAGCGTCCGCAGATTCGTCATTCAAATCATTGGTAAATACCTTGTCGACCCAGCGCGCTTCCACCGCAGTCGAGAATCCCAACGGGTTGTAAGCCCAGCCAAGCTCTGCGAAACCGGCAGATCGAAGCTCGACTGCTCAACCCGTGTGGGCGTTACCACGATGGGTGCCAACTGAACTGAGTCTTCCTGCGCCAGGACAGCGCCGGTATCGAAAAATGACAGTGCGAGGCAGAAAATTTGCCTGACCGGAAGATTGAGGGTCCTGAAATTGCAAGGCACGTTCTCCCTTGATTTTTTTTGATCCAGTTTTCTCTTTTTTCTTGGGGCGCTCCCGCGCCGCCTTGACGCAAAAAAAAGGCTGCTCGAAAGCAGCCCTTCGGGACTTGCAGTGCTATCAGCGATTGAAGCCGTACATCGTGACTTCAAAGCCAAAGCGCATTTCTGTGTATTCGGGT
>DASQOP010000265.1:0-3659 GCA_035644415.1 Burkholderiales bacterium | reverse complement strand
TACGTGGACGTACACGTTCCAATGCTTGCTCGGATGTACGAGAAGCGGCTCAAGGGATATCGCGCCATCGGGTACGAACTGGAAGGCGAGCTCGACAACGACGCGGACGCGTAAACCGCGGCGGGGTTCGGCGGGTAAGGTCCCAGGGACGACATAAGGGACATCACGC
This sequence comes from Burkholderiales bacterium, assembly GCA_035644415.1. Lineage (GTDB taxonomy): Bacteria > Pseudomonadota > Gammaproteobacteria > Burkholderiales > JACQAP01 > JACQAP01. Next base: position 3,490 of record DASQOP010000265.1, on the reverse strand, counting down.
GGCGCAAGCCACTGTAGATGATTTTGTAGCTGTTGAGAGCCTCCACGCTCAACAGCCTCGGTGAACACCCAAAACCGGCCACTCATGATCACCTGAAAACCGGCCACCCATAGGCCATCACCCAGGACGTTGACTCGACGCGAGGGCGATACCCTCCGTCAACGTGAGCAACGTCTTGAACGAGGAAAAGAAACAGCAAGTCATAGCTTTGGGGCGGTTGGGATGGTCGCTGCGGCGCATCCAGCGGGCCATCGGTGTTCGCCGCGAAACGGCGGCTACCTATTTAAAGGCCGCTGGAATTGCCTTTCGGCCGCCCGGCGGTGGGGGGCAGCCTCTACCGGCAAAACCGGCCATCGAGGTGATCACCGACTCTGCGGCGGCGAAACCCGCCCTGGAGGTCAGCACCGAGCCGGTCCCCGCAAAACCGGCCAGTGAGGTGACCACCGACTTTGGCGCGGAGTTGGCCGGCTGCACAACCGCGCCTCCCGAACCGCAGCCCGGCCGCAGTCCATCGGCCAGCGCCTGTGGGCCCTACCGAGACGCGATCGAACTCGCGCTCTCGGGTGGTCGCAACGCCATGGCGATCTGGCAGGATCTGGTGGACGCCTACGGTTTCGCCGCCGGTTACCAGAGCGTCAGGCGCTTCGTCACCAAGCTCCGCGGTAAGCAGACACCGGTAGCCTGCGCAGTGATCGAGACCGCACCTGGTGAAGAGCTGCAGGTGGATTACGGCACCGGACCGATGGTACGTGAACCGCACAGCGGCAAGTACCGGCGCACGCGGCTGTTCGTGATGACTCTCGGTTGCAGTCGCAAGTCGGTTCGCTTGCTGGTGTTCCGGTCCAGCTCGCAGATCTGGGCCGAACTGCATGAGAAGGCCTTCCGCAGGCTGGGTGGCTGCACACGCGTCGTTGTGCTGGATAATCTGCGCGAGGGTGTGCTCGCCCCCGACATCTACGATCCCTCGCTCAACCCGCTGTACCGCGATGTGCTCCAGCATTACGGCACCGTGCCCCTGCCTTGTCGCGTCGGGCATCCGGATCGAAAGGGAAAGGTGGAGTCAGGCGTAGCTCACGCCCAGAAAACGCCGCTGAAGGGCCTGCGCTTCGAAAGCCTCGAGGAAGCTCAGACGTACTTGGACCACTGGGAAGCGCGCTGGGCCGATACGCGCATCCACGGCACCACCAAGCGACAGGTCGCCGTCATGTTCGCCGAAGAGCGGCCGTTCCTGCTGCCGCTTCCCATCGAACCCTTCCGCTATTACCAGTACGGCGAGCGCACCGTACATCTGGATGGCTGCGTCGAAGTCGAAGCCGCTTATTACAGCGCGCCGCCGGGCTGGATCGGCCGGCGTGTCCGGGTGCAATGGGATGGCCGGCAGGTGCGGCTGCTGAACCCGGACAACGGTCAGTTGCTACGCGAGCACTTGCGCCAGGCGCGAGGCCGCCATCGAATCCAAGACGAAGACCGCTCCAAGAAAACGCCACCGGGCACGCTCCAACTGCTGATTCGCGCTGGCAAAACCGGATTGCAGATTGGAGCGCTCTGCCGTGGGATGCACAACCAGCACGGAGAGATTGCGGTGCGCCGCATCCTGGGCGTGCTGTCGCTGGCCAAGAAGCACGGCGCCGCAACCGTTGACGATGCCTGCGCTGCTGCTCTGGAAATGGGCGTCTGCGATTACCACTTTGTGCGCCGCTACCTGGAGCGTATTCCAAAACTGCCACTGAGTTTGCGGCAGGTCGATCCCCTGATCCGCCAACTCACCCTGTACCGCGACTTCATCGAAAACAAAACCAAGGAGAGTGAAACATGAACCTCATCGAATTAGAGCGTTCCTTACGACAACTCCGGCTTGGCGGCATCGCCGCCGTGCTGGAAACCCGGCTGCACCAAGCCCAAGCCGAGGCCATGGCCCCCATCGATCTCATTTCGTGCCTGGTCACCGACGAACTGACCCGCCGCAGCGAGCGACTGCTAGAGCGACGGCGGAAACAGGCCGCGTTCCGCGATCCCAACAAGACGCTAGACAACTTCGACTTCACCTTCAATCCAAAGATGAATCGGAGTCTGGTCTTCGATCTGGCCACGTGCGCCTTCATCGGCAAGCGGGAAGACGCATTGTTTCTCGGTCCAGGCGGCACGGGCAAGAGCCACTTAGCCCAGGCCATCGGCCAAGCTGCCATCCTCCAGGGCTACCGCGTGCTGTACCGCGAAACGCACGTGCTGCTGGATAACCTGGCCGACGCAGTTGCCGACGGCACGCGCAAAGAGTTCATGGAGTCCCTGACTACGGTGCCGCTGCTTATCATCGATGACTTCGGAATGCGCAAGCTACCACTAACTGCAGCCGAAGATCTGCTGGAGATCATCATGCGCCGCTACGAGCGTGCCAGTACGCTGTTGACATCGAACCGACCCGTCGAAGACTGGGGGAAGCTGTTGAGTGACGTGGCTGCGGTCAGCGCCATGCTTGACCGCATGCTGCATCATGGGCACGTGCTCAAGTGCGGTCCGCGCAGTTGGCGTACCAAGACGGCAGCAACGGCGGCCGGAGGTGCCCAATGACTGCTCCCCGGCCACGCGCACCGCTTGGCACCAGCAGAAAACCAATCGGAAGCAGACACTTCTTAGATGGGGACGCCGTCCCCATGGCCCCTGGGATTTATCGCTTTCGCGCCAGAATGGCTCGTTTGAGGGGCGGCTGACGCCGCCCCTGCCATTCCGGCCGCTGGATCGGCGCTCCGGTCGCATCCCTGCGGAGCCGTACCTTCCGCCCAGGTAGGGTCAGTATAAGCTCACGCGCCGAGACCGACCAGTGAAATCGGAAAAGTCTTGCTGAATTACCGCCGGCGCGGTACAACAACTTCATGTCCTGGGTGGTGTCCAGTGGCCGGTTTTGAAGTGATCATGAGTGGCCGGTTTTGAGGTGATCGCCGAGGTTTGAATGGCAGAAATTTCGCATCGCTGGTTTCAGTGGCCCCTGGTGTCTCGCTGGTACCTTCATCGCTGGGACAGACCACTACCGGGGTAGCTAACAATCCGGTCTATGGCAACCAAGACAACTATTCGGTTTCCGGGTCGCGCCCGGTCGGCACGGCCATCCTTCTGGACAATACAGACATTTCAGATTTCTTCAATCATGGAACCGGTTCTGGCGTTACGGGCATGGCCCTCGGAGTGGATGCCATCGCGGAATTCCAGATCCTTACTAACACTTATGGCGCCCAGTTCGGTGGGACTGGCGCCGTACTGAACATCGCCAGCCGATCGGGAACGAATACGTTTCACGGTTCCGCCTACGAGTACCTCCGCAACGACGTACTCGACTCGCCCGGATATTTCGATGTCGATCCGAATGGAAAGCCGGCCTCCGCGCCGCCATATCGCCGAAACCAATTCGGCGGGACCTTTGGCGGTCCGATCAGGAAGAACAAATTATTCTTCTTCGTGAACTACGAAGGCCTGCGGTCTTCACTCGGTCAGACCA
>DASQOP010000264.1:0-4269 GCA_035644415.1 Burkholderiales bacterium | reverse complement strand
GGAGGCCTTTTCGCCGCTGAGCACCAGCATCGGCATGGTCAGTTTGGTCTGGGCGAAGCCGGCGAAGTCGGCCGCATCCCGTTCGAATGCGCGGAACACTTCGAAGCCTGCGCGCATGGCGCCCGGCTGCGCATACGCCTTGGTGTAGATCTGCCTGTCACGCTCGGATACTGAGCGCTTCGGATCGGCGGCGAAGTCGTTCCAGAAATGCTCGAAGTAAATGCGTTCGCGGCCCTTGACCAGCGCGAGCGGCGTCTCGCCATAAAAATGAAAATGCCAGAGGTCACGCAGCAGCCACACTTTTGTCCAGTCGCCGACACCGGGGAGAAACGCGTCCATCAGCACGATGCGATCCACTTCCGCGGGGTACTGTGCAGCGTAGGCGTAGGCCACCATCAGTCCGATGTCGTGGCCTACGATGGCCACGCGCTGGTGACCGAGTGACCCTGTGAGGGCGCGAATATCCTGCGCCAGGATCTTCTTTTCGTAGCCGGACTCGGGCTTGGCCGACGCGCCGAAGCCGCGCAGATCGGGAGCGATTACCGTATGGGTGGCGGCTAGTTTGGCCATCAGGGGCCGCCACATGTGGCTGGTCTGAGCGTAGCCATGTAGCAACAGGACTGGCTCGCCTGTGCCGGCGACCAGATAGTGCAGTTTGATGCCGTTGGCGTCCGCGTAGCGGCTCTCGATCGTGATTGGCTGATCGGCAACGGCCTGCGTGACTGCCGCCGTCGCGGCGAGAACGCCTGCGAGCGTGAGGATGAACCTGGATAAGAAATTGCGCATGGGACTCTCCAAGAAATGAACGCGCCGGATCCGCATCGGTCCGGTGGACACCACTATAGTCTGCGCGTATCGTCCGGATAAGCCTGCTGCTGGCGAAACTGGCTTCCGGAAATACCGAACAATGTTCAAGCTCGATGGATTGACCGCCTTGGTGGCAGTGGTGGAAGCCGGATCGATCACCGAAGCCGCCCGACGCATGGGCATCGCCAAATCCGTGTTGAGCGAACGCCTGGCCGATCTGGAGCGCTCGCTCGGCACGCGCCTGCTGCAGCGTACGACGCGCAAGGTATCCGTCACGGAGGATGGATCGGCTTTTTTGGAGCGGGCACGCCGCATTGTTCGCGATGTATCGGAGGCTGCCGCCGAGATGGCCGAACGGCGCGGCACCCTGGCCGGGCCGCTGCGACTATCCGCGCCAGTGAGTTTCGGCAGCCTGCACCTTGGACCGGCGATTTACCCGTTTCTTGAGGCCAACCCGGGAATCGAACTGACGTTGGAACTGGACGACCGCTTCGTTGATGTCGCGGCTGACGGTTACGACGCGGTCGTCCGCCACGGCCCGGTCCGGGACAACCGGCTGATCGTCAAACGTCTGGCTTCGAGTCGTCGCATGCTCGTGGCGTCACCGGTTTACCTTGCGCGGGCCGGGACACCGGCATCGCCGGCGGATCTCCAAGCGTGCAATGCCATCCTCTACAGCAACCGCGAATCGGATTGGCGCTTCCCCGGAAACGATGCCGCCAACGGCATTGTCATTCGCCCACGCAAGTCCCTGCGGGTCAACAACGGTCTGATCATGCGCGATGCCGCGTTAGCGGGGCTTGGCATCACGCTGTTGCCGACGTTTCTGATCTACCCGGAACTGGCGAGCGGCGCGCTTCGGGCCATCGATATCGGCCTCGAAGCGGAGAAGGCCGAGATCTTCATTGCCTACCCGGCCGACCGCAGCCCGTCGGCTAAGATCCGGGCGCTGACGGAGTGCTTACGCAGCGCATTCGGCGACCCTCCGCACTGGGAAGTGGGCCTCCCGTTGCGACAATGACGCGCGTTGTGGTGCTTCTCGCTGTTCCGCCGCCTTCTCAGCGAGCCCAATTTCTCCGTCTCGGAAGAAGGTCTTGAATTCAAGCCGAAAAACCTGCAATTTCCATGGAAATACATGCGGAAACAGGACTATACTAGATATTAGTGATAGTGCCCTTTAACTAATGGGTAAAAGCGGAGTTTATGGAATCGCTGAAAGTCCTGTTCGTCGAGGACTCCAAAGCGGACGCCGAACTCGAGGTCAGGGAATTGCGTCGCGCCGGGGTCAAGGTCGAACACCGCCTGGTGGAAACCGAGCCGTCATTCCTGGCGGCAGTAACTGAATTCAAGCCGGACATTATCCTGTCGGATTTTTCCATGCCGCACTTCGACGGCATGTCCGCCCTGACGCTCGCACAGTCCACATGCCCCCTCATCCCCTTCCTGTTCGTATCCGGGACATTGGGAGAGGAATATGCCATCCGCGCCTTGCAGAAGGGGGCGTCGGACTACGTCCTGAAAACCAACCTCATCCGCCTGCCCGCTGCAGTGAACAGAGCCGTCGAAGAGGCGCGGGGGCGGGCAGCACGCCGGGCCGTCGAGACCGAGCTGGAAGGTGCACACCAACGCCTCAACAGCATTTTCGAATCCCTCGACGACGCCGTCTGGTCATGGTCGCTCGCCAATCAGCAGCTCACCTATATCGGCCCTGCGGCGCTCAAGATTTTCGGGCGCAAGCCGGAGGAGTTCTCGAGCGACCCGGCCCTGTGGCGCCAGATCATTTATGACGCGGACCGGGAAGCGGTTCTCGAAGCGTGGCGCGAACTGCTGGCGGGAAACGCGGCCTTCGACGTCGAATACCGGATCGTGAGGACGGACGGAGAGATCCGCTGGATCAACGATCGCGCACGCCTGATACGCGATGCCGGCATGGTGCCAGAGCGCGTCGACGGCATCATGCGCGACATCACCGAACGGACGGTTGCGCGGCGGCGGATAGATCGCCTCACCCGCATCCGGGCGCTCTCCAGCGCGGTCAATTCCGCGATAGTGCGGGTGCGCCAGCGCGAACAACTGCTGGAGCAGATCTGCGAGATCGCGGTCGACGTCGGCAGGTTCCGCGCCGCAAGGGTCGTCATGGTCAATGATGGGGCCCCGCCGGCCGCGGAACTGGTCGCTGCGCGAGGCGGCGAAACGGCCGCGTTCGAACGCATGCTGGCGGACTACAACAAGGCCCCCGCGAGCGACGAGGGAATCCTGTCCCGGGCTCTCCAATCCAGGCAACCCACCTTCCTCAAAACAGAGGCGATCGAAACCGCAAGCGCTCCCGGAGACAAGGCACCGTCCGCGGAAGCTTCCCAGGCTGCAACAGCGACCCTGCCTCTTGTCATCAAGGACGAGGTCGTGGGAGCGCTCGTTCTGGAGGCTGCGGAGAAGGATTTTTCCGACCAGGACGAGGTTCGCCTTCTGGAGGAATTGACGGCGAACATTTCCTTCGCGCTGGAGCTCATCGGCCACCAGGAGCGCCTCGACTATCTGGCCTATTACGACGTGCTTACCGGGCTGTCGAACCGCACTTTGTTCCATGATCGCCTGTCGCAGGCCATAACGGCCGCCGGCCGCGAAAACAGCATGCTTGCACTGGTGATTTTCAACATTGCGCGGCTTCGCACCGTCAACGAGTCTTTTGGCGAGCACGCCGGCGATTCGATACTGCGGCAGGTCTCGGAAAGGCTGAAAAGCCTGTCCCATGATCCGGCGCGCGTGGCGCGCCTGGGCGGGGATCTCTTCGCATTGATGATTCCCGGCGTCCGGGACCTGGCGCACGTCACCCAGCTCCTCGCCGAAGAGCAATTCCGGTTCTTCGACCGGCCCTTTGTCTTCGAGGGACGGGAACTCGCGATATCCGCCCGGGGCGGGGTCGCACTCTTTCCGAACGACGGCCGCGATGCGGCCTCACTTCTGCACAGCGCCGAATCGGCATTGAACCAGGCGCGTGAATCCGGCGAAGCCCTCCTCTTTTATTCGACGGACATCAATGAACGCGTTGCCGAAAGGTTGAAAACAGAGGCGAAGCTGCGCCGGGCGGTGGACCGGCAGGAGTTCGAGTTCCATTTTCAACCCAAGCTGGACTTGCATGACCGCCGGACCGTGGGCCTGGAGGCCTTGATACGGTGGAACGATCCGGAAACCGGACGGGTTGTTCCGCCGATGGAGTTCATCGACCTGCTGGAGGAGACCGGCCTCATCCTGCAGGTGGGTCGCTGGGCACTGAAGGAGGCTGTCCGCTTGCGGGCCGGCTGGAAGGAAGCCGGTCTCAAGGTGCCGAGAATCGCCGTCAATATTTCCGCGCTGCAGTTGAAACAGAAGAGCTTCGTTCTCGACGTGCAGGAGGCGCTGGCCGCCTCTGGCAACGACGTCGGCCTGGATCTCGAGATCACGGAAAGCATGCTGATGGAGAAC
>DASQOP010000263.1:0-5155 GCA_035644415.1 Burkholderiales bacterium | reverse complement strand
CAGGGCGAAGCCGGTCGCCTCGCCGGGTTGCTGTCCCACGGCCAGAAGCAATGGCTGGAGATCGGCATGCTGCTGATGCAGGAACCGCGCCTGCTGCTGGTCGACGAACCGGTCGCCGGCATGACCGACGAAGAAACCGAGCGCACCGCCGAGCTGTTCAAGTCTCTGGCCGGTGAACGCTCCGTGGTGGTGGTCGAGCACGACATGGAGTTCATCGGCTCCATCGCCAGCGTCGTCACTGTGTTGCACGAAGGCGCCGTTCTCGCCGAAGGCACGATGGACGCCGTCAAGAACGACGAGCGCGTCATCGAGGTTTACTTGGGCCGTTGACGCTTTCGAATACCACAGAGACACAGAGGCACAGAGAAGGTCAAAGGGGATATGGAGTTAACGTCAACAATACAAGGGCGCGCAAGGGCTTTGTCCCCGGAACTTCGTGGTGAAGGTTTTCAGGTTCTCTCCGTGTCTCTGTGGTTAAAGCGGACTTTTCCATAACTCATGCTGAAGGTCGAGAAACTGAACCAGTTCTACGGCAGCAGCCAGACGCTGCGCAACGTGAGCTTCGAAGTGCCCACGGGGGCGGTGACCGCGCTGCTCGGACGTAACGGCGTGGGCAAGACCACGCTGCTCAAGTGCCTGATGGGCGCATTGCCGGTTGCAAGCGGGAGCATCGCACTGGACGGGCAAGAGGTGAGCACGCTCCCGCCTTACGCGCGCGTGAGATTGGGCGTGGGCTATGTGCCGCAGGGGCGCGAAATCTTTCCGCGGCTCACCGTGGAAGAAAATCTCATGATGGGCCTGGCCAGCCGCAAGAATGGCACCGCGAAGGACATTCCCGGCGAGATCTACGAGATGTTTCCAGTGCTGAAGACCATGAGGAATCGCCGCGGCGGCGATCTGTCCGGCGGCCAGCAGCAGCAATTGGCGATCGGCCGGGCGCTGGCGATGAAGCCGAAAGTGCTGATCCTCGACGAGCCTACCGAAGGCATCCAGCCGTCCATCATCAAGGACATCGAGCGCGTGATCCAGGCGCTCTCCGACCGCGGCAACATGGGCATCCTGCTGGTGGAGCAGTACTACGATTTCGCACGTGAACTCGCCGACAACTACGTGGTACTGCGCCGCGGAGAAGTCCTTATGAGCGGCGCGGGGGCCGACATGGAGACGGATAATGTGCGCAGCTTTCTGTCGGTATGAAACCGGTAGAGTCGGTTGCGCTGCAAAACCGACACGCCGCCCTAGCCGAACAACTTTACCAAGTCGATCGAAGATTCCCCGCCGACCTGGCCGAAATGCTTTCCTAACCAGGTTCCCGCCCGGGTTCGTCCCTCTTCCTTGAGTTTCAGCAGGAAGCCGAGATCGGCGTTGAGCGCCTTGTCGACGTTCATGCGCGCGAGCAGGTCGTCGGTTTCGATCAGATGAAAATTCAGTTTCCTGAAGCGGCGTTCCAGGCGCCCGACCGGCAGCCATTGCGCGTCGATCGCCTGCTTGGCCAGCGCGATGCTGCGCATCTCGCGGAGAAACGAGGAATTGAACTGGAATTCGGTGAGGCGGCTGCGAATGGCCTGTGCGCTGGTCGGAGGATCTTGGCGGGTCAGAGGTTGCAGCATGACCACCAGGATGTTCGGCGTATTGCAGCGATAGATGAGCGGATAGACGGCCGGGTTTCCGGAGTAGCCGCCATCCCAGTACGGCTCGCCGTCGATCTCGATCGCGTGATGCAGGGTGGGCAGGCAGGCGGACGCCAGCAGTGCGTCGGACGTCAGTTCGCGGTTCTCGAACAGCCGCAGCGTGCCGGTACGGACACGGGTGGCACCGACGAACAGCCGGATTGCCCGCCGGCTTTGCACGGCATCGAAGTCCACCACCTTGGCGACGATGGCGCGCAGCGGATTGATGTCGAAGGGGTTGAGCTGATAGGGGGAGAAATAACGGGTGAGGCCGAGCAGGAGTTTCTGCGGGTTTGGCAACAGCGCCCGGTGCACGCCGGTGGACGAGCCGATCGCGTAGGACGCCGTGCCCACCGAAGTCCAGAAGTCGTCCAGCGATTTGCGAGCGCCTTCGCGGCCACCCCTTGCGTAGCCGGACGCCAGCGTAGCGGCGTTGATCGCGCCGGCACTAGTCCCGCTGATCGCTTCGATCTTGAGCTTAGGTTCCTCGAGCAAGCGATCGAGCACTCCCCAGGTCAGCGCGCCGAGTGCCCCGCCGCCCTGGAGGGCAAGCGTCATGACCTTGCGCTTTCCGAACTTCACTCGGGAAGGGGCGGCGACGGCCGGGCGTGGCGGAAAATCAAGGCTGGCTTACGGCAGATAGAAGAGGGACTTGTCCTTCCTTTTCTCCCATTCGCGCAACAGGCGGTCCACATCGGCAGGATTGGCGGCCTGCGACAGGTAAGCCTCGAGCTCCCGATTTTCATCGGCGTTGAACCATTTGAACAGGGAATTGAGCAGGTTTTTCATGGTGTTGGTCCTTTCGCTATGTTGCGGCAGTGCAAGATCGGTTAATTAGTTTCATACAGCGTTATTTCGACAATGGATTTTATCAGATAGTTTCACAGCGTGGTGTATTGATGTCGCAATGCAAGAAGTCGCAATCTAAAGTATCTGAAGAGTTATATATCTGTATAAAACATATAGTATTTATCGAGGATTATTGCTGCGTCTCTTTAATCGAGACACGGTCCGCAGGATTGGCAGTCTGTGGTCGTGGCCGGTAGCACAAAATGGACGGTTCCCGGGCCTGCTTGTAAACTCGGCGCGCCTTCGCCGGTCACACAAAAGTGCGACTCTCCCCGATTCCATTGCTGCTTCTGGCCATCGTTGCCGGACCGGTTCCGGCGGACGAAGCCGGTGACCGGATAGAGCGCGCCAACCTTTTGCGAAAGTTGCTCGAAGACGGCCCGCCTGTACATGCCGGAGAGTCCGATTCGCGCGCCGAATTGCCCGCCGCGAGGCTGGAGGTGGATCAGCAAACCGCCGCCGAGAGGCTGCAGGTCGAACTCTTTCAGGATCGCCAGTGGCGGCAGCTGTTGGAATCCCAGCGGGCGAATGCAAACAGGCCGGATCCGCTGCCTCAGTTGCCGGGGACAGCAGGGCTGGCATTCGAACGCGAGCAGCGGGCACGCGACCTGGCGATTCAGATCCAGCGGCAGGATCTCGAATTTCGTCACAACAGTCGCCGCTAGACGCGCAGGAACCACATGAACCAGGAACGAAGGGGAGATTCATGAAGCAGGCGTTGCAATCCGTTTTTCGCGTGCTGTTATTGCCGCTGATCGCCACCGTTGCGATGGCGGCGCCAGCGCAGGCACAGGACGCGGAAGCGGTGATCGATAAGGCGATGACCGGAAGCCATCGGCCGGAAGCCAACAAGGCGCGCGACAAGTACCGCCATCCCAAGGAAACGCTGCTGTTTTTCGGCTTGAAGCCGAATATGACGGTGGTCGAAATCACCCCGGGCGCGGGCTGGTACACCGAGATCCTGGCGCCGGTCATGCGTGGAGGGATCTACTATGCGGCCCTATCCCGGGTAACCGAGCAATCCTCGGACGCCCAGCGTGCCAACGATAAGACCTTCCGCGCCAAACTCTCGGGTGACGCCGATCTCTATGGCAAGGTGCAACTCTCGGTGTTCGAGCCGAACGCGATCCAGGTTGCGCCGGCGGGCAGCGCGGACATGGTGCTGACCTTCCGCAACGTCCATAACTGGGCCAAGGCCGGCACCGCGGATGTGATGTTCAAGGCCTTTTATGACGCCCTCAAATCCGGCGGGGTGCTGGGTGTCGTCGAGCACCGGGCTAAGCCCGGCACTACTTTCGAGCATCAGATCGACTCTGGCTACATGACCGAGGTCTACGTCACCGAGACCGCACAGAAGGCCGGGTTCAAACTCGACAACAAGTCCGAAATCAACGCCAATCCGAGGGACACGGCGGACTATCCCGGCGGGGTCTGGACGCTTCCGCCGACTTTGCGCAATGTCGCCGACGGGCAGAAGCCGAAGTATCTCGCCATCGGCGAATCCGACCGCATGACCCTCAAATTCGTGAAACCCTGACGATGAACGATCAACTCGATTCCGGCGCACAGGTCGACGCGCGCGCAGCGGCGCTCGAATCCAGGGTCATCGCCTGGCGCCGGGATTTGCACCAGCACCCGGAGCTGTCCAACCGCGAGGTCCGCACCGCCGGCGTTGTTGCCGGGCATCTGCAAGCGCTTGGACTGAGGGTACAGACCGGGGTCGCGCACACCGGCGTGGTCGGGTTGCTGGATAGCGGCCGTCCGGGGCCGGTCATCGCATTGCGAGCGGACATGGACGCGCTGCCGGTAACGGAGCAAGTGGATCTGCCGTTTGCCTCCAGGACCCGCGCAAATTTCAATGGCCAGGAAGTCGGCGTCATGCACGCTTGCGGCCACGATTGCCATGTCGCAATCCTGATGGGTGTCGCCGATTTGCTGGCGGGCATGAAGCAGCAGCTTTCCGGCAGCATCAAGTTCATCTTCCAGCCTGCCGAGGAAGGCCCGCCGCCGGGCGAGGAAGGCGGCGCGGCGCTGATGATCAGGCAGGGTGTGCTGGAAAATCCGAAACCCGAGGTGATTTTCGGCCTGCACGTGTTCGCAGGGGTCGAAGCCGGCACGATTGCCTATCGGCCCGGCCCGGCGATGGCCAGTTCCGATCGTATCCGGGTAACGGTGACCGGGCGCCAGACGCACGGCGCGCTACCGTGGCGCGGAGTGGACCCGATCGTGATTTCATCGCAGATCGTGCTTGGGCTTCAGACTATCGTCAGCCGCCAGGTGGACGTGAGCCTGGAGCCGGCGGTGGTCAGCATCGGCGCGATCAAGGGCGGGGTGCGGGACAATATCATTCCGGACACGGTGGAGATGCTGGGTACCGTGCGCACGTTCAACGAGGACATGCGCGTGGACATTCACGCCCGCATCTGCAATACGGTGGAGATGATCGCCAGGAGTGCGGGGGCAGCCGCGCAGGTGCATTTCGATAACGCCTATCCGGTCACGGTGAACGACGTACCGCTGACCGAGCGCATGGTGCCGACCCTGCAACGGGTGGCGGGGGCAGACAAAGTCTTCGTCGGCCAGAAAATTACCGGTTACGAGGACTTCTCCTTCTATCAGCAGAAGATTCCGGGATT
>DASQOP010000262.1:0-9648 GCA_035644415.1 Burkholderiales bacterium | reverse complement strand
CTTGTGGCCGAGGATAGTGGTCGGGAAACCCTTCTCGACCAGGTTCTTCGCCATGCCGTGGCCCATCATGCCCACGCCGATGAACCCTATTTTCTTGTTCGCCATCACACTCTCTCCTGAAAGAACAAACCACGCTCGTTGAATGCATTTTCCTTGGTCGCTATGCGACCAATTCGATGGCCATGGCGGTGGCTTCGCCGCCGCCGATGCAGAGCGACGCGACGCCGCGTTTGCCGCCACGCTTGCGCAGTGCGCCGATCAGCGTTACGAGAATCCGCGCGCCGGAGGCGCCGATCGGATGTCCGAGCGCGCAGGCGCCACCGTGGACGTTCACTTTTTCGTGCGGCAGTTTGTGCTCTTTCATTGCCGCCATGGTCACCACGGCGAACGCTTCGTTGATCTCGTACAGATCGACTTGGTCCGCGCCCCAGCCGGTCTTGTCGAACAGTTTTCTGATCGCGCCGACCGGCGCCGTGGTAAACCATCCCGGTTCCTGGGCGTGGGTCGAATGACCGGCAATGGTTGCGAGTGGCTCGAGGCCGAGCCTGTCGGCGGTCGAACGGCGCGTCATCACCAGGGCCGCGCCACCGTCCGAAATGGAACTCGAATTCGCCGCAGTCACCGTGCCGTCCTTCCTGAACGCGGGTTTGAGCAGCGGAATCTTGTCGAAGTTGGCTTTGAACGGCGATTCGTCATGCTCGACGAAGCGTTCATCCTTGCCGGCCTTGATTGCGATCGGCACGGTTTCCCATGCGAACGAACCGTCCCTGTTGGCCTTCTGCGCGCGCTCGAGCGACGCAACGGCAAATTTGTCCTGGTCTTCCCGGCTGAACTGGTACTTCGCCGCACAGTCCTCGGCGAAGCTGCCCATCAGCCTGCCTTTTTCGTAGGCATCCTCCAGCCCGTCGAGGAACATGTGGTCCAGCACCTGCTGGTGCCCCATGCGGTAGCCCGAGCGTGCCTTGGGCAACAGATAGGGCGCGTTGCTCATGCTCTCCATCCCGCCGGCGACCATGACATCGTTGGTGCCGACAACGAGCAGATCGTGCGCGAGCATAGCCGCTTTCATCCCCGAGCCACACATCTTGTTCACGGTGGTGCAACCTGCCGACAGCGGCAGGCCCGCACCAAGCGATGCCTGGCGAGCAGGTGCCTGCCCCTGTCCGGCCGGCAGCACGCAGCCCATGATCACTTCCTGCACCTGGTCGGGCTTGACGCCGGCGCGTTCGATCGCAGCACGGATCGCCGCCGCACCGAGTTGCGGCGCAGCGAAGTCTTTCAATTCACCCTGCAGCGCCCCCATCGGCGTGCGCGCCGCGGAAACAATGACGATCGGATCGTTAGCCATAACTCCTCCTAGAGCAACAAAGCTATCAACGCAAAGGACGCAAAGGTACGCAAAAGGAAAATCAATTCTCGACAAAGTACCCTACAAGATCGCCGGAGAAAAAGCCCCACCACTGTCACGTCATGTCTTCATTCTTCACTTGATCAGCGTTTGGGTCTCCTTGGCATACCTGCGTCCTTTGCTTTTCAAGTCGTATGCGTCGTACGGCGAGCGAAGCGGTTACGGAAGCGCAAGGCCTCCGGGTACGGGAACACGTCTTCGATATGTCCGGCGGCGATATGCTGCTTGATCACGTTCCAGTGATCGGCGTCGAGCAGGTCGGCGTGATGCTCGAGGAACACCTTGCGCACCCGCGCGTCGCCCAGCAGGAATGCAGCGAACTCCTCGGGGAACACGTCGTGGGCACCGACCGGGTACCAGGGCTCGGCGGACATCTCGTCTTCCGGGGTACGCGGCGCCGGCATGCGGCGGAAGGTGCAATCCGTCATATAAGCGATCTCGTCGTAGTCGTAGAACACCACCCGCCCGAAACGGGTCACGCCGAAGTTCTTGAACAGCAGGTCGCCCGGGAAAATGTTTGCCGCCGCCATCTGCTTGATGGCGTTGCCGTAATCGCGGATGGCGTGCGCCACCTGATCGTCGTTGGCACCGTCCAGATGCATGTTGAGCGGCACCATCCGCCGTTCAATGTACACGTGCTTGACGACCAGCGTGTCGCCTTCCTCTTCGATCACGGTCGGCGCGAGCGCTCGTAGCTCCTCCAGCAACCCGGGTGCAAATCGATCTTTTGGAAACGCCACGTCCTTGTACTCGAGCGTATCCGCCATGCGCCCCACGCGGTCGTGGTACTTCACCAGCAGGTACTTTTCCATCACCTGCCTGCGGTCGGTGTCCTTGGGCGGGGAGATGACGTCCTTGATCACCTTGAATACGTACGGGTACGAAGGCAGCGTGAACACCAGCATCACCAGACCGCGGATGCCGGGCGCGATCACGAAGTCGTCGCTCGAGTGTTTCAGGTGATGCAGGAAGTCGCGATAGAAAAGCGTCTTGCCGTGTTTTTGCAGGCCGAGCGTGGTGTAGATCTCGGCCGCGGGCTTGTTGGGCAACAGGCTCTTTAGGAACTCCACGTACCCCGACGGCACCTCCATGTCCACCATGAAGTACGCACGGCTGAAGCCGAACAGGATGGAAAGCTGCTCGGTATCGAGCAGAACGGTATCGAGGTAAATGCTGCCGTCGTCGTTGCGCAGGATCGCGATCGCAAACGGGTACTCGTGGTTACCGTTGATGATCTTGCCGATCGCGTACGCGCCCTTGTTACGGAAGAACAGGGACGTCAGCACCTGGATCTGGTGGTTGGCGTCCGGCAGGAACGGCCGCGGCAGGTGCGCGCGCCATGCACGCAGCAGCCAGCGCGTGTCGCGATGCAGGTCCCGGAACGGATTACGCAACCCGAAGTCCCGCAGGACCTGTGCGATGGTAGCCCGCAGTCCGGATTTTGCCGGGTAATAACTGCGGTAGGTCGGCGGGTCGGAATCCATGTGCTCGGTAGAGATGGCCGGGCGCACGAACAGGAAATCGTTGTGGTAATAGCTGCGTTGCAGGATGCGACAGCTCACGGAGTTGAAAAACGTTTCGGCAAGCTCCGGCTGTTTGTGATTGGCGAGCAGCGAGATGTAATGAAGCTTGACCTGCTGCAAGATCGTGTCGGGAAGGTGATCGGTGTTGAACCGGCGTTTCAGGTATTCGACCGTCTCGGTCACGCGGCGGCCGTAGAACTGAATGCGCTCGCGCGAGATACGCTGGATCTCCGCCCACTGCCCCGCCTCGAATAGTGACTTCGCAAAGCGGCTGGTTTCGCGGAATAACCGGTAGTGACGGTTGAAGCCGTCCAGCATTCCCTGTGCGATCAGGAATGCAAGGTCCTGCTGGGTCTGTGCCGTGACGGTCGTCATCGCTATCCAAAAGCTCTCATCGCGGAGGACGCGGAGGACGCGGAAGAAAAGCAGAGGTAAAAGAAAACAAGCAGGTGAACACCAAAGAAACTGACGTACCCCGTTGTCCGGTTCCCGCACCGATCAATTGGATTCATTTCTGTTCAGGCCTTCCTCTGCGTCCTCCGCGTCCTCTGCGTTGAGCGCTTCAAGAAGTTTCTTTAAAAAGCTCGCGGCCGATGAGCATGCGGCGGATTTCGCTGGTACCGGCGCCGATCTCGTACAGCTTCGCATCGCGCCACAGCCTGCCGGTTGCGTACTCGTTGACATAGCCGTTGCCGCCCAGCGCCTGGATCGCTTCACCCGCCATCCAGGTCGCCTTTTCCGCAGCGTAGAGAATGGCGCCGGCGGCGTCCTTGCGCATGGTCTCGCCGCGATCGCAGGCCCTGCCCACCGCGTACACGTAGGCCTTGCAGGCGTTCATCGTGGTGTATATGTCGGCGATTTTTCCCTGCATCAGCTGGAACTCACCGATCGGCTGGCCGAACTGCTGGCGCTCGTGCACATACGGCATTACCACATCCATGCAGGCTTGCATGATGCCGAGCGGTCCGCCGGCGAGCACGGCGCGCTCGTAGTCGAGTCCGCTCATCAGCACGTGAACGCCACGGTTTACTTCACCCAGCACGTTCTCCGTCGGCACTTCGCAGTCCCGGAACACCAGTTCGCAGGTGTTGGAGCCGCGCATTCCAAGCTTGTCGAGCTTCTGCGCGGTGGAGAAGCCCTTGCAGCCTTTTTCGACGATGAAGGCGGTCATTCCCTTCGGTCCGGCATTTACGTCGGTCTTGGCGTACACCACCAGTACGTTCGCGTCCGGCCCGTTGGTGATCCACATCTTGTTGCCGTTGAGGATGTAGCGGTCGCCCTTCTTCTCGGCACGCAGCTTCATGCTCACCACGTCGGAGCCGGAATTCGGCTCGCTCATCGCCAGCGCACCGACGTGCTCGCCGGAAATCAGCTTCGGCAGGTACTTCCGCTTCTGAGCCTCATTGCCGTTGCGGCGGATCTGGTTCACCGCCAGGTTCGAGTGCGCGCCATAGGACAGCCCGACCGAGCCCGAGGCGCGGGAAATCTCTTCCATCGCCACCACGTGGGCGAGATAGCCCATGTTGGTGCCACCGTATTCCTCCTCGACGGTGACGCCGAGCAGTCCTAGGCCGCCAAGCTTGCGCCACAGGTCCATCGGGAATTCGTTGTTGTGGTCGATCTCGGCCGCGCGCGGGGCGATCTCCTTGGAAGCGAAGTTCTGCACGGTGTCGCGCAGCATGTCAATGTCCTCGCCGAGGCCGAAATTGAGCGTTGGATAGCTCTTGAAAAAGGTTTCGGGCTTCATTGATCGGGCCTCCCGTGCATCGTCATCAGGGTCTGGAGCAATGTGGCGCACAGAGTTTCGCGGCCGTTCTTGACCACGCCGGCATCCACCCGCGCCACCACCAGCGTGCGGCCGGCCTTGAGCACCCTGCCGCGGGCGATCAGCAGTTCGCCATCGCCCGGCGCCAGCAGGTTCATCTTGTACTCCACCGTCAGGACACTCGCGTCCCGCGGCATCAGGGTAAACGCCGCGTAGCCGCCCGCCGAATCTGCGATGGTACCGATGATGCCGCCATGGTAGTAGCCGCGCTGCTGCGATAGTTCGGGCTTGAAGGGCAAATGGATTTCGCACTCGCCGGGCGCCAGCCGAACTAACTGCGCGCCGATCAGCGCCATGATTTTCTGGCGATCGAAACTCGCCCGCACCCGATCGGCGTAGACGGGATCCCCCGGCTCAAACCCGCTCAAACGTGCTCTCCATTCCGAGAGACTGTAATTGACGTTTACGTTAACGTCAATAAGTAGTCGCGGTATTACTTAAAAATCATTTCAGATCAGGTCATTAACTCTAAAAGTCGGCATGTCGGCCCATCTGGAGATGTCCGGCCCCGAACAGTCGCCTCGCAGCAAGCCCGTAGCGATTTTGTGCGCAACAATTCCATGCAATCAGGATTTTGCTTTGATCCCCGGTTTGCCAGCGGCACCCCGTTCCGGCTTTTTGCCTTTCCCGGCCAGAAAATCCCGGCACTGTTTCTCGAACGCAGCAATTTCGCCCAATACCGCCTCGATGTCCTCCCGCTGCTGCTCGAGGATAGCGCGCCGCCGTTCCAGCACTTCGAGGAAACGTTCGACCTGGACCTGCTCGTCCTTGGCGGCGTCGTACAGATCGATCAGCTCACGGATTTCGGACAGCGAGAGCCCGAGGCGCTTGCCGCGCAGGGTAAGCTTGAGGCGGACCTTGTCGCGGTGGCCGTAAACCCGGTTGCGTCCGGCGCGCCCGGGCGCGAGCAGGCCCTGATCTTCGTAGAAGCGGATCGCCCGCGTCGTCAGGCCGAATTCCCGGGCAAGTTCGGTAATTGTGAATTTGGAGTCCGCCATGCGCGACGCAGTTTACGTAAACGTAAAGTAGAATCCAACTAGTTCGCGGCACACCTCCGCGCCCAATACTTCCCCTGAATCCACGCATGCAGACACCCGCTCGCGCGGCGCGACTCGAAGCGCCGGCACCGCTTACCTTCCCGTTCCCGGCACCGCCTCCGGGAGGAACCGTGCACGAGATCACGTCCGGCGTGTTCTGGCTGCGCATGCCGCTGCCGTTCGCGCTCGACCACATCAACCTCTGGCTGCTGCGCGACGGCAAGGGTTGGACAGCGGTGGACTGCGGGATCGCTGCCGACGCAACCCGCATTCACTGGGAGCAGATCTTCCGCGACGTAGTCGGCAATTCAGGTCTCACGCGGGTGCTGGTTACGCACTTTCATCCGGACCATTTTGGCAACGCCGGTTGGTTGACTCAGCGATTCGAAGCGCCGCTGTGGATGAGCGAGTCCGAGTACCTGAATGCCCATGCCCAGTACCAAACCCAGGCGGGCTTTGGAGCGGATGCCACCGCGCGATTGTTCGCCGAACACGGGCTCGACCCCGAACGCGTCGCAGCGATCAAGGGCCGGGGCAATTCCTACCGTGCGATCGTCTCCGAACCACCCACCCGGTTCTTGCGCATGATGGATGGCGACGAGATCGACATCGGCGGCAACAACTGGCGCGTCATCGTCGGCTGGGGACACGCCCCCGAACACGCGGCGCTGTACTGCGAGTCGCTGGGCGTATTGATCTCCGGCGACATGCTGTTGCCGAAAATCAGCACCAACGTCAGCGTCTGGCCAACCGAGCCCACGGGCGATCCATTGAAGCTTTTCCTGCGCTCGATCGACCGCTTTCTCGAACTGTCTGCCGATACACTGGTGCTGCCTTCCCACGGCCTGCCGTTCCGCGGCGCGCATGCGCGGGTGCAGATGCTGCACGCGCATCATCGCGACCGCCTCGCGGAAGTGCTCGAATCCTGCGCCACGCCGAAGACCGCCAGGGATCTGCTACCAGTATTGTTCCGCCGCGCACTCGACACGCACCAGACGTTCTTCGCGATGGGGGAATCCATAGCGCATCTGCACTATCTCTGGTATCAGGGCCGGTTGACGCACTCGCAGGACGCGGACGGCGTTCACCGGTTCGTCAGGGCCGGTTGATGCAGGTCGATGGCGTCGCGTACCGAAGCATCTGGCGCGATGGCGACGTCGTGCGCATCATTGATCAGACCTTGCTGCCGCATACCTTCAGGGTCGTCAAACTCGGCAGCGCGGAAGAAGTGGCCGACGCGATCCGCAACATGCGGGTACGTGGCGCGCCGCTGATCGGCGCTGCCGCAGCATTCGGCATGGCCATGGCGATGGCGGCCGATGCCTCCGGCGCCAATTTGACCCGCGCAGGTGAACAGCTCGCCAAAACCCGTCCGACCGCAATAAACCTGCGCTGGGCAATCGGGCGCATGGCCCATGCGCTGCGGCCGCTCGCGGTCCAGGATCGCCCCGAAGCAGCATGGAAGGAAGCGCAGGCGATCGCCGACGAAGACGTGGCGATGAATCACGCGATCGGACAGCACGGCGTCGAGTTGATTCGCAAGGCTGCGGAGAATCGTTCCGGACCCGTCAACGTGCTCACCCACTGCAACGCCGGCTGGCTGGCCACCGTGGACATGGGCACCGCGCTCGCGCCCATCTACCTTGCGCACGACCAGGGCATCCCCGTGCACGTGTGGGTGGACGAGACCCGCCCGCGCAATCAGGGATTGCTCACCGCCTGGGAACTCGCGCATCACGGCGTGCCGCATACGGTGATTGCGGACAACGCCGGCGGGCACCTGATGCAGCGGGGTCAGGTGGATATCTCGATCGTCGGGGCGGACCGCGTCACCGCGCGCGGCGACGTCTGCAACAAGATCGGCACTTATCTGAAGGCGCTGGCAGCGAAGGATTGCGGCATCCCGTTTTGCGTGGCGTTTCCGGGCTCGACTATAGACTGGGACATCGAGGACGGATTCGTGGGTATCCCGATAGAAGAGCGCGGAGCCGATGAACTGCGATCGGTCGCGGGCCGTGGCGGCGACGGTGAACCAGCGCGCTTGTGGCTGGTTCCTGAGAGAAGCCCGGTCGCCAATCCGGCCTTCGACGTTACGCCGGCCGCGCTGGTGTCCATGCTGATCACCGAGCGCGGGCTCGCGCCGGCCTCGCGCGCGGGTTTGTCGGCGCTCTATCCGGAACGCTCGCAGCGATGAGCGAACTGCCTTTGAGGAAGAAGATCATCGCCAACGCGCTGGCGATGAATGTGCTCGGCATCAACCGCGGCAAGTCCGGCAACGTCAGCGCGCGCTGGAAGGACGGTTTCCTGATCACACCATCCGGCCTGCCGTACGAGGAAACCAGGCCTGGCGAGATCGTCTTCGTCGACAGTAAGGGCAAACCAACGGGCAAGCGGCCCCCGTCTTCGGAGTGGCGCTTCCATCACGACATCTACCGCACGCGCAAGGATGCGCAAGCCGTAGTTCATACCCATTCGAGTTTCGCCACCACGCTCGCCTGTCTCGGGATGGGCGTGCCCGCGTTTCACTACATGATCGCAGTTGCCGGCGGCAACAGCATCCGTTGCGCGCCATACGCCACCTTCGGCACCCAGGAATTGTCGGATCACGCGTTGAAGGCGCTGTCAGGCCGCCATGCCTGCCTCCTGGCCAACCACGGAATGATCGCGACCGGGGACAGTCTTGAGCACGCGCTGGCCCTGGCTGTAGAAGTCGAAGCATTATGCGAGCAGTACTGGCGCGCGCTTCAGATCGGAAAGCCCGCCATTCTTTCCGACGCCGAGATGGAACGTGTGCTGGAGAAATTCAGGACCTACGGAAAGATGCAAAAGATCACCGCTCACCGCAGAGGACGCTGAGGACGCTGAGGACGCAGAGGAAAAGCAAATACGAGGAAAGCCATGTCGGAGACAAAAGCGAGCCTGGCGCCGAAGTAACCACAGATACCCGGTTTTACTCTCGGATGTTTTTTTGCTCTTGCCCTTCCTCCGCGTCCTCGGCGTCCTCTGTGGTGAGCGCCGGTTTTTTTAAAACGCCCGCTTGCGCTGTCATCCAGTTGCGCCTAGCTTAGCCGCTATGGCCGAAGAAAAACCAACCACCCCCGTCGATACGACGGAATTCGCGCGCACGCTCGCTGAGATTGCGCTGCGCAGCAGTCATCTCCTCAAGGAACATCTCGCGGAACAGTCGAAGGAGTCCGGCGAGGAACCGGTGGACGAACTCGGCGTGGGCAAGGCCTTTACAGATCTGGCGGCGAAGCTGATGACCGATCCGTTCAAGCTTGCCGAGGCCGGGATGCGCATGTGGCAGGACTACTTCATGCTGTGGC
Source organism: Burkholderiales bacterium (assembly GCA_035644415.1). Taxonomy (GTDB): domain Bacteria; phylum Pseudomonadota; class Gammaproteobacteria; order Burkholderiales; family JACQAP01; genus JACQAP01. The sequence goes on along the minus strand of DASQOP010000262.1, from coordinate 529 downwards.
AGAACACCATGAAGAGGGCCATGGGCGATGAACCGGTGCCGGTCGTGGAAGCTCCCAAATCCGACAACCGCTTCCGCAGCGAGCTTTGGCAGAACAACCTGGTGTTCGATTACATCAAGCAGTCCTACCTGATCGCCGCGCAGAATATCCAGAAGACCGTCTCCGAAGTCGAAGGCCTCGACGCGCAGACCGCGCGCAAGGTGAAGTTCTTCACCCGCCAGTACGTGGACGCGCTGGCCCCGACCAATTTCGTGATGACCAATCCCGAGGTGCTGAAGACCACCGTGGAGACCGGGGGGAAGAACCTGCTCGACGGCCTGAACCATCTGCTCCACGACCTCGAACGCGGCCACGGCAAGCTGGCGATCAGCATGACCGACTACAAGGCGTTCAAGATGGGCGAGAACGTCGCCACCACGCCGGGAAAAGTCATTTACCAGAACGAACTGATGCAGTTGATCCAGTATCAGGCGGCCACGAAGGAGGTCTATAAGACGCCGCTGCTGATCATTCCGCCGTGGATCAACAA
>DASQOP010000261.1:0-8613 GCA_035644415.1 Burkholderiales bacterium | reverse complement strand
TATTGGAACGGCAACAAGGCCACCGTGACCGGCCGACCGACCGGCAACACTTACCAGATCAACGGACAACCGTATAGCAGCGCCGAGATCGGTTCGCTAAGCGGGAAAATAGACTTTCCGAGCGTTGCACCGTATCTCGGGGTCGGTTTGGCGTCTGCACCAAAGGCAGGGCGGGGGATGACCTTCTCCTTCGACCTGGGAGTCCTCTACCAACGCGAACCGAATGTCGCGCTGCGCGTTGCCTGCGGAACCACCGGCCGCTGCGCTCAGTTGCAGAGCGACGTTGCGGCGGAGCAGGTATCCCTGCAGAACGACCTGAAGGACTTCAAGTTCTATCCGGTGGCGTCGTTCGGTATCGGCTACCGCTTTTGAGACTGGCGGCCGGCGTCGTCTCCCTAGCGCAGGTGTTCCTCCGTATAGAGCGATAGCTCTATCAATCGATCCAGCAACTGATCCGCGGGAAGTCCGGGAAAGTTCTTTCGCACCATTTCCTTTGCATAAAGACGCACCAGATAGCGCAGCTTGAGAGCCTTGGCGCGTGAAGCGTAGATGAAGTCGCGGTGCCCGCTGTTGACGACGATCAGGTTCTGCTCGGCGTCGTAGCGGGAACGCCACAGCTTGCCCGGCGCGTGCTCCAGCGTGTACCCCGGCAGACCGTGGCGAGCGGACAGCCGATCCCTGGCTTCTGGTAACAGGCTGTCGGTTACCGTGATCAATGCGTCTGCATCGCAGATGATGTTGCCTTGACGCGCAGTGACCCCGATGCGCACCAGACATGGTTCTTCGGGGGCAAAATAGGTGACGTACTGCGCGCTTGCATCCTCCAGCCGGCCCGCCCCGTCGAGCAGGCGCCAGGTGTAATCCACGTCTCCTGCGATGGAGCGCCGGCTGGCGTCGCGCGCGAACGCCTGCAGCTTTCGTGATGCGGACACCGCGACAGTGCATGCTGCCGGCGCGATGCGAGCGCTGTAGAGCGGCCCTGCATACTCGAAGAACTGGCGTTGCGGCGGGGTGTCCGTGTTCTCGCCCGCGACCGGGATTCCTTCGGTTTCTCCGCCATCCGCCGCGGGCCGTCTTGCACCGTCGGCCGCGGCGCCTTTCTGGCGCGAGTTGATATCGAACCAGTCGTACTCCTCCGCGGGCAGCGCGAACATAGCCTCGCGGAATGCGCGCTGGATGGTGCGAAGCGTATCGCGACTGCTACGTTCCTCTTCGGCCCGCTTCTGCTCGTCGAGGAGAGCCGCAAGCTTTTCCTCCACCGGTGACATCGCCGCCGCGAAGGACGCAAGCGCGGCGTCGTGAATCACGCCGGTACGGGTGGCGGGAGTGAGATTCAGGAACGGTACATCGATGATGCCCTGGAGGTAACCATCGGTCCAGGGCGCTTTCCGGAACGCGTCGAGTTCGGTAAGTGAACGCAGAATGCGCGTGCCGGAACGATAGAGTCCGACTTCGTTTCCAGGATCGGCCGGGTTCAGATAAAGCTCCAGATAGACCTCGCCCAACGCTGGCGTCGGTGCCAGCAGATGATGCAGCAACTCGCCAGTGAACTGCCGTGGTTCGACGTTGAATTCCTTGCGCGCCTGCCTGTCCACCACTTTGATGCGTGCACCCGATTGGCGGATGCGTTCGCGCAGTTCCGAAGCCAGATACCACTGAATCTTCTCGCCGGAAAGCTGCCGGATCCCTGGCAGAAGTGGGGATATCTTGAGGCGGGCGCCGGCTTCGGGCACCAGCAAATTGCGGCTTGTTACGCTGTAGCTGGGGTCGCCTTTGCGCATGTGCATTTCGTAGACGCGTCCGTCGGTGCCCGACGAGGTCATCGCCAGTTCCTCTCCCACGGTCCAGAACGACAGCAATCCGATGCCGAACTCGCCTTGAATGCCTTTGCTGCCGCCAGCCTTCAGTTGCCGCTTGATCGAATCACAGATGTGGGTTGCCACAAAGCGGAAGTCCGGCGCACCGTCAGCATCCTTCGGCACGCCGCCACCATCGTCAGCGACCATCAGATAGTGCTCCCCGCGTTCCCGGCCGCGCGTGATGGTGATGGTACGGGCGCCCGCGTCGATGCTGTTCTCCACGAACTCCGCGACGGCCTTCAGCGGGTTGTCCTGGGACAGGGCGATAATGGTGATGGCATTCCAGTCATCGCCGATGCGTAGCCTCCCGCTCGCGGCGAAATGAGTGCGGCCCGTCTGCCGAGGTTGTCTTTTGGAAGGTGGCAAGATCCTGATCCAACAGCTTGCTCAAGAATGGAAATGTAACAAAAAGCAGCCGCAAATGGCGCGCTTTGTCTGGTTCAACTCCGGAGCTCTGGCGTTCATCGGAGTGGACACATATTCCCGCGATAGCTCCAGACGCGGCGGTGTCCGGAGTGTCCGGACCTGCATCCCTCGCGGCGGCAGGGGACGCGAACCGATTACAATCGCTAGTTGTGTATTGCCTTTCGCCGCACAGTTTTTCACCCTCCCGATGAGCCCTGTGCCCCATCTTAAGCGGCAGCCTGGAGACGATTTGCACGAGCTGCGCGAAGCCATCGATCGCGGCATGCTGCGCTCGCGCGGCCCTCTGCGCGCGCGTCTGAAGCAGCTCGAGGAGTCGGCCCGCGGCGGCATGGATATGTCCGCCGTGCTGGGCAAGCTCGCAGCCGATGCGCAGCGCTCACTTGAACAGGCAGAACAGCGGCGAGAGAGGCTGCCCCGTGTCACGTTTCCTGAAGAATTGCCGATCAGCGCGAAGCGCGGCGACATCGCAGAGGCGATTCGCTCGCACCAGGTGGTGATCGTTTGCGGCGAGACCGGTTCCGGCAAGACCACGCAACTGCCGAAGATCTGCCTCGAACTCTGGCGCGGTGTGCAGGGTATGATCGGCCACACCCAGCCGCGACGGATCGCCGCGCGCTCGGTGGCCTCCCGGATCGCCGCTGAGTTGCGGACCACGCTCGGCGACGCAGTCGGCTACCAGGTGCGCTTCACCGACAAGTCCAACAGCGAAAACTTCCTGAAGGTGATGACCGACGGCATCCTGCTCGCCGAAACCCAGGGCGACCGCTGGCTTGCCCAGTACGACACGCTGATCATCGACGAGGCGCATGAGCGCAGCCTGAACATTGATTTTCTGCTCGGGTATGTCAAGCAACTGCTGCCGCGCCGGCCCGAGCTGAAGCTGATCATCACTTCCGCGACCATAGACGCCGAAAGGTTTTCGAAGCACTTCGACGATGCGCCGGTAATCGAGGTCTCAGGACGGCTGTACCCGGTGGATGTCTGGTACCGCCCGTTTGACGAGGACGACGAGGACGAGCACGAGATCGACCTTCCGCAGGCGATCGTCGATGCGGTGGACGAGGTAACGGCTCGCACATCAACCGGCGACGTGCTGGTGTTCCTGCCGGGGGAGCGGGAGATCCGCGAAGCCGCCGAGGCTCTGCGCAAGCATCACCCGCAAGGCGCGGAGATCCTGCCTCTGTTCGCGCGGCTGTCCGCACAGGAGCAGGAGCGCATCTTCGCGCCCGCGGGTGGCACCCGCCGCATCGTGCTTGCCACCAACGTGGCTGAGACCTCGCTCACTGTTCCCGGCATCCGCTTCGTGATCGACTCGGGGCTCGCCCGCATCAACCGCTACAGTTATCGCAACAAGGTGGAACTGCTGCAAGTCGAAAAGATCTCGCAGGCTTCGGCCAACCAGCGCGCGGGCCGTTGCGGGCGGGTGATGAACGGCATCTGCGTGCGCCTCTACAGCGAGGAGGATTTCAAGGCCCGCGCCGAATTCGGCGACCCCGAAATCCTGCGCTCTTCGCTTGCCTCGGTGATCCTGCGCATGAGCGCGCTCAAACTCGGCGAGATCGAGGACTTTCCGTTCGTCGATGCGCCGGCCTCGAGAATGATCGCCGATGGCTATCAATTGCTGGCCGAGCTCGGCGCGGTGGACGAGGCTCGCAAGCTCACGCCGGTCGGCAGCCAGCTGGCGAAGCTGCCGATCGATCCGCGGGTGGGGCGCATGCTGGTCGCCGCAAAACAGGAGGGCTGCCTGAATGAAGCGCTGATCATCGCCGCGGCGCTGTCGGTGCAGGATCCGCGCGAACGCCCGATGGACAAGCAGGAAGCGGTGACGCAGGCGCACGCGGAGTTTCTCGACGAGCGTTCCGATTTTCTGTCCTATCTGGAAATCTGGAAGTGGTTCGAGGAAGCGCTCAAGCACAAGAAGTCGAACCGCCTGCTGGTGCGCGAGTGCCATGAGCGTTTCCTGTCGTACCTGCGGCTGCGCGAATGGCGCGAGCTGCACGGCCAGTTGCACGCGCTGGTGGCGGAGATGGGCTGGCGGCTGAACGAGAAGGCGGCGCGCTACGAGGAGATCCACCGCGCGCTGCTGGCCGGCTTGCTGGGCAACATCGGCTTCAAGTCGGAGGAATCGGGCATCTACCTCGGCGCGCGCCAGATCAAGTTCGTACTCAGCCCGGCCTCGGCGCTGAAGAAGAAAGGACCGAAATGGGTGATGGCGGCGGAACTCACCGAGACCACGCGCCTGTTCGCCCGTTGTGTCGCGGCGATCGAGCCGGAGTGGATCGAGAAACTGGGCCAGCACCTGGCCAAGCGCAGCTATCGCGAGCCGCACTGGTCGAAGGACTCGGGCAGTGTGGTCGCCTACGAGCAGGTGACGGTGTACGGCCTGGTGGTGGTGCCCAAACGGCGGGTGCAGTATGGCCCTGTCAACCCCAAGGAAGCGTGGGAACTGTTCATCCGGGGCGCGCTGGTGGCCGGCCACTATGCAGGAAACGCGCCGTTCCTGGACCATAACCGCAGGTTGATCGAGGAGGTGCAGGAACTCGAACACAAGTCGCGCCGCCACGACGTTCTGGTGGACGACGAAGCCATCTTCGCGTTCTACGCCGAACGCATTCCGCAGGGAATCTACAGTGCGGTGGATTTCGAGAAATGGCGCAGGGAAGCCGAACGCGACGGCCCGAAGCTGTTGTTCCTGACCCGTGACTATCTCATGCGCCATTCCGCGGAGCAGGTAACCGAGGATCTTTTCCCCGATGCGCTGATAGTAGGAATGCAGACCTTCGATCTTGCCTACCGATTCGAGCCCGGCCACGCGCTCGACGGCGTGACCATGATCGTGCCGTTGCACCTGCTCAACCAGCTCGACGAACGCCGCTGCGAGTGGCTGGTGCCGGGGCTGTTGCGCGACAAGATCACGTACCTGATCAAGGGTCTGCCCAAAGGCATGCGCAAGCATTTCGTGCCGGTACCGCAGGTCGTCACCGATTGCATGGGGATTCTCGAGGCCGACAGCGGGCCGCTCACTGAGGCGCTGTCGCAGGCGCTGTTCAAGAAAATAGGAGTGGAAGTGCCGGTCGAGGCGTGGGATCTGGCCGATCTGCCGCCGCACCTGCAGATGAATTTCAGCATCGTGGACGAAAACGGCATGGAAATCGCATCCGGACGCGATCTGCCGCAGCTGCGCAGCCAGCTCGGCGTCAAGGCGCGGCGCACCTTCAGCGCGGCGGCGAGCGCCGGATTCGAGCGCAAGACGCTGACCTCGTGGGACTTCGACGAGTTGCCCGAGCAGGTCGAGGTAGATCGCGGTGGGCGCAAGCTGGTCGGTTATCCGGCGATCGCCGACGAGGGCAGGTCGGTGGCGCTGACGCTTCTGGATACCGAAGCCGAGGCCGAGGCAGCGACCCGCAAGGGCTTGCGCCGGCTGTTCCAGCTGGCGCTGCCTGAGCAGATGAAGTTCCTGGCGCGCAACCTTCCGGGGTTTACCGAATTGCAGTTGCGTTATGCGCTGCTGTTCGAGCGCGAAGGCGGCAAACAGGACAAGGGCGGCCGGCATGACAAGAGCGAAGTGGCCGAACGCTTGCGCGAAGAACTGATCACCGCCATTTGCGATCGCGCTTTCTTTGTCGAGGACGAGCCGGTGCGCAACCGCAAGGCGTTCGAGGTGCGGGTGGCGAAAGGCAAGACGCGGCTGATGGACGTGGCGCAGGAGATCTGCCGCATTGCCGCCGAGATTCTGGCCGAACACCAGGCGCTGCGGCCAAAGCTCGAACAGCCGCAGCACGCGGCATGGACGCGCGTAGTCGCGGACATCCGCAGCCAGTTGCGCGAGCTGCTCGGACCCGGATTCCTCGCCTCGGTGCCGTTCGAAAGGCTCAAGCATTACCCGCGCTACCTGCGGGCGATCGCGGTGCGGCTCGACAAGATCGCCTCGAACCCGGAGCGCGACGGCAACTGGCAGCAGCAACTCGCGCGCTACTGGCAGGCCTATCAGGCGCGGCTAGCCGCCGACCGCTCTCGCGGATTACGCAACCCGAAGGTGGAGGAAATGCGCTGGATGCTGGAGGAATTGCGGGTGTCGCTGTGGGCGCAGCAGCTCAAAACGCCCTATCCTGTTTCCTTCAGGCGCATCGAGAAATACTGGAGCGAGGTCTAGCGAGGGCTGATAGCATCGCCAGACACGGACAGGACAAGGAGTCACGGGGCGGGAAGGTGTCATGGAGAAGTCCTTCAAGAGCGAGATTGAGCTGCTGCGCCTGGGAAACGGACAGGTCTTCCACGGCGAAGGCATTCTCGCGATCACCAAGGCTTTGCTGCAATCCGGTGTGGCCTACGTCGGCGGCTATCAGGGCGCGCCAGTCTCCCATCTGATCGACGTCATGATCCAGGCCGAGGATTATATGGGCGAGCTCGGCGTACACGTCGAAGCCTGTTCCAACGAGGCCTCCGCCGCTGCCATGCTCGGCGCGTCGATTCACTATCCGTTGCGCGGCGCGGTGGCCTGGAAATCCATCGTCGGTACCAACGTTGCCGCCGATGCGTTGTCGAATCTTGCCTCGCCGGGCGTCATCGGCGGCGCGCTGATCGTGATCGGTGAAGATTACGGCGAAGGCGCCAGCGTGATCCAGGAGCGCACCCATGCCTACGCGCTCAAATCCTCGATGCTAATGCTGGATCCGCGCCCGGAACTATCCAACATGGTGCGCATGGTCGAGGACGGCTTCCGGCTCTCCGAGGCTTCGAACATGCCGGCGCTGATGGAGCTGCGCATCCGCGCCTGTCATGTGCGTGGCAGTTTCGTCTGCAAGGACAACGTCGCGCCCGCAGTCTCGACCCGGCATCTGATGGAGGAACCGGCGAAGTTCGATTACACCCGGCTTGCGCATCCGCCGGTGACCTTCCGCCACGAAAAGCTCAAGGGTGAGGCGCGCATTCCCGCGGCTCGCCGCTACATCGCCGAGCACGGATTGAACGAGCTGTTTGCCGGCAGGCGCGACGATGTCGGGCTGATTGTGCAGGGAGGGCTGCATAACTCGCTGGTCCGCGCGCTGCAGCAATTTGGAATGGCCGATGCCTTCGGCGAATGCGAAATACCGATTTTCGTGCTCAACGTGACGTTCCCGCTGGTGCCGGAGGAGATCTCGAAATTCTGCCTCGGCAAGCGTGCGGTGCTGATCGTCGAGGAAGGACAGCCGGAATACATCGAACAGGAAATTCTGGCCACATTGCGCCGGCTCGACGTCAACACGCCGATCCACGGCAAGGACATGCTGATGGCGGCAGGCGAGTATACCGTGGAGGTCATGGCCGGCGGGCTGGAGAAATTCGCCGAGCGCTATCTGCCGGCCGGTGTCGCCGGGACCGGCAAGCGCTGGCTGCAGGGCAACGCGCAGCGCCGCCAGGAAGTGGTGCAGCAGTTTTCGGCGCCGCTGCCGGCGCGGCCGCCGCAATTCTGCATCGGTTGCCCGGAGCGCCCGGTATTTGCCGCGCTCAAGCTGTCGCAGCGCGATGTCGGCCCCACGCATATTGCCGCCGACATCGGCTGCCATTCGTTTTCCACCTTCGAGCCTTTCTCCTTCGGCCACTCGATCCTCGGTTACGGCATGAGCTTGGCGAGCCGCGCCGGGGTGTCGCCGATGATGAAGCGCAGGGTGCTGTCGATCATGGGCGACGGCGGGTTCTGGCACAACGGACTGCTCACCGGTGTGCAATCGGCGTTGTTCAACGGCGACGACGCGGTACTGTTGATATTCAAGAACGGTTACACCGCGGCCACCGGTACGCAGGAACTGATCTCGACGCCCGACGAGGTCGTGAAAATCACGGCTGAAAATAAACAACAAAGCCTGCTTCACCGCAATCTCACCATCGAGAAGACGCTATCCGGCATCGGTGTGAAATGGATGCGAACCGTGCACACTTACCACGTTGAGAGGATGCGCAAGACGCTCGACGAAGCCTTCACCACCGATTACAGCGGGCTCAAGGTCATCATCGCCGAGGGCGAATGCCAGCTCGAACGGCAACGCCGCATCAAGCCCTGGGTCGCCGGCCTGCTCAAGGCGGAAAAACGCGTGGTGCGGGTGAAGTACGGCGTCGACGAGGATGTCTGCACCGGCGATCACGCCTGCATCCGGCTGTCTGGCTGCCCGACGTTGACACTTAAAGACAGCCCCGATCCGTTGAGGGTCGATCCGGTGGCTACGGTGATCGACGGTTGCGTCGGTTGCGGCCTGTGCGGCGAAAACGCGCACGCGGCGACGCTGTGTCCGTCGTTCTATCGCGCCGAGGTGATACGCAATCCCAGGTTGGACGAACGCATCATCGACGG
>DASQOP010000260.1:0-2599 GCA_035644415.1 Burkholderiales bacterium | reverse complement strand
GGGGGACGTGCTGGTTTTCGGTCCGGAGACGAGCGGATTACCGGAAGGGCTAAGAGCAAGCTTCGAGCCGCGACGACAGCTGAGGCTGCCGATGGTGCCGGTCAGCCGCAGTCTGAATCTGTCCAATGCGGTCGCGGCTGTGGTCTATGAAGCGTGGCGTCAGAACGGCTTCATGGGTGCCAGCAGCAGTTAGCGCATACTTTCGGGCTTGGGTTCACGCTGAAGCAGCTCTTCCACCGCATCGCGGGCAGAGGCGTGGCCGTCCAGAACGCGGCAGACCGCGCGGGTGATGGGCATATCGATATCCAGGTCCTGCGCCAGCCGCAGCACCTCGCGGGCGCTGAAAACGCCTTCGGCGACGTGCCCCAGATTGCCCAGGATATCCGCCAGGCGCCGTCCGCTTGCGAGCCCCAGGCCGACCCGCCGGTTCCGCGACAGGTCCGAGGTCGCCGTCAACACCAGGTCGCCGACACCTGCCAATCCCATGAAGGTTTCCAGCCGTCCGCCGAGGCGCGTGCCGAGGCGGGTCATTTCCGCCAGCCCGCGGGTAATCAGCGCCGCGCGTGCGCTGGAGCCGAGTTGGAGGCCGTCGCAAACCCCCGCGGCAATGGCTATCACATTCTTGACTGCACCGCCGGTCTCGACGCCGGCAAGATCATCGCTGGAGTACACGCGCAAGCGCCCGGTATGCAACTCGCGCGCGGCGGCGGCGGCAAATTCGGCATCGCGCGAAGCCAGCGTGACCGCCGCCGGCAGCCCGCGCGCCACTTCGTCGGCGAAACTCGGTCCCGACAGCGCGCCGAAGCGGAAGCGCGCGCCCAGTTCCTCGCCGACGAACTGGTGCGGAAATTTGGCGCTGCCACTCTCAAAACCCTTGCATAGCCAGACCACATCCAGCGCGCGTCGCTGGTGCGCGACGCATCGCGCCGTTTCGCGCAGTGCGGCAGCGGGAACAGCAACGATGACCAGTTCGCAGGACTGCAGTGCGGCGTCGGCATCGGCGCCGATCCGAACCGCGCCGGGAATGGCCACACCCGGAAGATAGCGGACGTTGACGCGTTCGGCGGCAAGCAGGCCGCTCTGTTGCGGATCGCGGCACCACAGCGTGATTTCGTGGCGCGCCGAAAGCGCGATCCCGAGCGCCGTGCCCCATGCGCCGGCACCTAATATCGCAATCTTCATGCGGAGTGGTGAATTTTCAGTGTTGAGTTTTGAGTGTTGAGTGTTGAGTTAAGCGCGGCTGGCTGACACTAACTTAAAACTCAAAACTTAAAACTCAACACTGTGTCATACGCCCCAGAGCTGGCTGACCTTTATGAAACCGACCGCGCCGTCGGGGTGGCGTACCTTGACCCAGCCGGCGGCGAGTTGGAGAAACTCGAGCACCACGCCTTTTTCGGCGGTGAACACCAGCGCGGCTGCATCGCTGGCGGACTGGCGCGCTTCCGCGCCCGAGGACTTGACCAGCACGGTACGGCGCTCGGACAACTGGCGGTTCTCGATCCAGGCAAATTCTCCGGTGTCGTCGCGCACCTTGGTCCATCCCTCCACCTTGACCACCACCTCCACCGGGTAATCGCGCGACAGCACGAAGAGCTTTTGTGCCTTGGCCGACGGCGCGTCGTAAAGGATTGCCCCCGCCTCCGCCACCGAGCGGAATTCCAGCGCAACCGCAGCCCCGGAACAGAGCAACAGCCCCGCCAGAAAACCGCATCGCAGCAGCGCAGCGGGCGTCTTCATGAATTATCCGGGCTAGTGCGTGGCGCCCTCGGGCGCCTGCGTCTGGCCTTGTTGCCGGGCCTGGAAGATCGCTTCGAAATTCACCGGGCTCAACACCACCGGCGGGAAGCCGGCGCGCACCACTGCCTCGGAAACTACTTCGCGCACATAGGGGTAAAGGATGTTCGGGCAGGTGATGCCGAGCACCGGCTCGAGCTCCGCCTGCGGCACGTTGCGGATCTGAAACACCCCGCCCTGACTCACCTCCACCAGGAACACGGTCTTGTCGCCGATCTTGGCGGTCACGGTCACCGTCAACACGACCTCGAAGTAGCCCTCATCTATCGGGCTGGCGCTGTTGTTCATCTGGATCTCGACCTGCGGTGCCTCCCGCTCCAGATATATGCGCGGCGCGCCGGGCACTTCCAGCGACAGATCCTTGACGAACAGCTTCTCGATTGAAAAGACCGGCTGGGTAGGTTGTTGACTCATGATTCTTGTTCTCTTGGTTGACGGGTCAGCCGGCGTGGCTGCGTGCGCCGGTGCGCTCTCTGTCGAGCATAGGCTCGAGCTTTCCGGCCTGGTCCAGTGCGGCCAGATCGTCGAAGCCCCCGACGTGGAAGTCGTCGAAGTAGATCTGCGGTACGGTGCGGCGCCCGCTCCGCTGCATCATTTCCGCGCGCCGCGCCGGCTCCAGGTCGACGCGGATTTTTTCGATTTCCACCGCGCCTTTGGCGGTGAGCAGCCGTTCCGCGGCAATGCAGTAGGGACACCAGGCCGTGCAGTACATGCTGATCCGCGGCATCTATTTCTCCACCGGAAGATTGGCCTGTTGCCAGGCTCCGAAGCCGCCTGACAACACCACCACCTCACCGAAGCC
>DASQOP010000259.1:0-4057 GCA_035644415.1 Burkholderiales bacterium | reverse complement strand
GTGCTGGTGATCTTCCTGTTCTTGCGCAGTTGGCGGGCGACCCTGATTCCTGCCGTGGCAATCCCGGTTTCGGTGATCGGCCACTTCACCTTCCTCAAGACGATGGGTTTTTCGATCAACACGCTGACGCTCTTGGGCGTGGTGTTGTCGATCGGGCTGGTGGTGGACGACGCCATCGTGGTGCTGGAAAACATCCATCGCCACATCGAGGAAGGCATGAAGCCGATTAAAGCCGCCTTCCAGGGGAGCAAGGAAATCGGTTTTGCGGTCATTGCCATGACCATCACGCTTGCGGCCGTGTTCACGCCGCTGGCGCTGATGACCGGCAATACCGGCAAGTTGTTCACCGAGTTCGCGCTGACGGTGGCGACGTCGGTGATTGTTTCCGGTTTTGTCGCGCTGACGCTGACGCCGATGATGTGTTCCAGGCTGCTCAAGCCGCATGGCGCGCACAGCACCATCTACAACGTGACCGAGCACTTTTTCGAGGGCATGAACAATGGTTACCGGGCGATCCTGCGAGCGACGCTGCGGCATCGCTGGGTCATCGGCGTTCTTTTCGTTGTGGTGCTGGGCGCCATGGTGCTGGTGTACAAACAGTTGAAGTCGGAACTCTCCCCGGTGGAAGACCGCGGCCTGTTCCTGGCCTTCGTGATCACGCCCGAAGGCTCTACCATGCAATACACCGACGGCTACATGCACGAGGTCGAGGCCATCACCAAGTCGATCCCGGAAATCACCACGATGTTCGCGGTGGTCGCTCCCGGGCTCGACCGTCCGAACCCGGTCAACCTCGGCGTCGCTTTCGCAGTTCTGCAACCCTGGAGTGAACGCCACCGCACCCAGATGGAGATCACCAAGGAACTGGGGCCGAAACTGTTCGGGGGCTTGCCTGGCGCACTCTCGTTCGCGCTCAACCCGCCGTCGCTCGGCCAGGGATTCCTGACCAAACAGGTCGAGTATGTGATTTACGGGAACAGCTACGAGGAACTGCAGACCGCGGTCGGCAAGGTCATGGGCAAGCTGCGCGAGTATCCCGGCATGATTGCCCTCGACACCGATCTGAAGCTCAACAAGCCCCAGCTGGCCGTGGAGATCAATCGCGAAAAGGCGGCTGATCTTGGAGTTTCGATGGAAGTCATCGGTCACACATTGCAAACACTGCTCGGCAGCCGCGACGTTACCCGCTACAAACACGAGGGCAAGCAATACGACGTCGTGGTGCAGATGGAAGACAACAAACGCATGCAGCCTACCGATCTGACTTCGATATACGTACGCGGCAGGGACGATCAGTTGATTCAGCTTTCCAATCTGGTGAGGCTCAACGAGGCGGTCGCGCCGAAGGAACTCAACCACTTCAACAAGCTGCGCGCTGCGGTAATCAACGGCAACGTCGGACCCGGCGCCTCTCTGGGCCAGGTGCTCGATACCATCGATGCTACAGTCAAGGCGGAGCTGCCGTCCGGAACCATCACGGATCTGGATGGGCAGGCTCGCGAGTTCCGTGAAGCCGGCGGACAGTTGTTCCTCACCTTCCTGTTGGCCCTGATCTTCATCTACCTGGTGCTGTCCGGACAGTTCGAGAGCTTCGTCGGTCCGCTGGTGATCATGTTCACGGTGCCGCTGGCGTTGACCGGCGCGCTGCTCGTGATGTGGATCAATTCCATGATCGGCAACGGCGGCACGCTGAACGTCTACAGCCAGATCGGCCTGGTGATGCTGGTGGGCCTGATTACCAAGCACGGCATTCTGATCGTGGAATTTGCCAATCAACTGCGCAGCCGGGGCATGGAGAAATTCGAGGCGGTGGTGGAGGCGGCAACGTTGCGCCTGCGGCCAATCCTGATGACGACAGGCGCGATGATTCTCGGCGCGATTCCGCTGGCGCTCGCGCACGGAGCGGGTGCCGAATCGCGCCGTGCCATCGGCTGGGTAGTCGTCGGCGGACTGGCCTTCGGCACATTCCTGACGCTGTTCGTCATTCCGACCATCTACACGGTGATGATGCGCAGGGTGCACATGGCCGACGAGGACGAAGTCGCGCTCCCCGTGACGGCAGGCGGTGGCGGTGCGATCACCGCGCCCCACAGGGAACTCTGATTCCGGACCGGTACACAATCGTTTGATTCGAAGCGGCAAGTGCTCCTGCACTTGCCGTTTTTTTTCGCTATAGTCGATGGCGACAAACGTGAAGGATGAAGAGCAAGGCGGAAGGATGAAGGGTGAAGGGTGAAGGGCGAGACGAACATGAACCGCATTCTCAATATCGGCGTGGCGCAGAAAATCGGCACTTACAGCGATGGCGTGTCGGTGCCCGCGGATGCGAAATGGGTGTTCGTCTCGGGTACGCCGGGAATGTTGCCGGACGGATCCTGCCCGAAGGGCATCACCGCGCAGGCCGAGCAGGCTTGGAAGAACGTGTTGGCAATCCTTGCGGAAGCAGGGATGGGCGTGAAGGACCTCGTCAAGGTCACGCACTATCTGGTGCGACAGGAAGACATCAAGGACTACGTCGTGGTGCGCGCCCGCTATCTCGGCGATGCGCGGCCGGCCTCGATGCTGCTGGTCGTCCCGGGGCTGGTAAAGCCGGAAATACTCGTCGAGATCGAAGCCTACGCAGCAAGGCAAGGATAAAGGAGGAAGGATGAAGGATGAAGCGCGGTGTGCCGAGTGGCACGCCTTTTTCGATATCCTTGCCATTCCCGAAATGCATGCGAAGCATTCTGAAATGTCGCTTGTGTCCACATCCGAGGCACGGAGAATGCAATTTGCAATGAATTCCCGGTATGCCTGTCTCGCCTTTTGACCCGGGTCCCCCATCATGAATCCCCCTGTGAACTGGCGTACCCCCGTCCTCGTACTGGTCTGCGGCGCGATCATCCTCACGCTGGGATTGGGCATCCGTGCGAGCTTCGGATTGTTCCTGCAGCCGATGAGCACGGATCTCGGCTGGGGGCGCAGCCACTTCTCCTTCGCGATGGCGCTGTCGAATCTGATCTGGGGGCTGGCGCAGCCGTTCTTCGGTGCCTGGGCAGACAAGAAGGGTGCCGGGCGCGTGGTTGCGGTTTCCGGACTCCTGTATGCCGGCGGCCTGGCGCTGATGCCGTTTTCCACGACGCCGCTGATGCTCGATGCGAGCGCCGGACTGATGGTGGGCCTGGGGCTGAGCGGAGTGAGTTTCGGCGTCATCCTCGGCGTGGTGGGCCGCGCGTTTCCGCCCGAGCGCCGCAGCCTCGCACTCGGCATCGCGTCTTCCGGCGGATCTTTCGGGCAGTTCCTGATGCTGCCGTTCGGGCAGCTCCTGATTTCCACCCTGGGCTGGCAGACCGCGTTGCTGGTGTTGGCCGGGATTATCCTGGCGACGGTTCCGCTGGCCGCGGCGATGATGGAGGGGCGGCGTCCAGCCGCCACCGGCGCACAGCAATCGCTGGGTGAAGCGCTGCGCGAAGCCGGTGCTCATTCCGGCTTCTGGTACCTGACCGCGGGCTTCTTCGTGTGCGGCTTTCAGGTGGCTTTCATCTCGGTGCACCTGCCGGCGTACCTGCTGGACGTAAAAATGACGCCCGCCGTGGGCGCGACTGCTCTGGCGCTGATCGGGCTGTTCAACATCGCCGGCTCGTTTGTCGCCGGTTATCTCGGCGGGCGCTTCAGCAAGAAGTACCTGCTCTCCGGCATCTATGTTCTTCGTGCCGTGATCATCGCGCTGTTCCTGGTATTGCCGGTATCGCCGCTGACGGTCTATCTGTTCGCGGCCGGAATCGGATTCCTGTGGCTGGGCACGGTGCCGCTCACCAACGGCCTGGTCGCGCAAATCTTCGGCGTGCGCTTCGTGTCCATGCTGTTCGGCATCGTCTTCCTCAGCCATCAGATCGGCAGTTTCACCGGCGTGTGGCTGGGCGGCTACCTGTTCGATGCCACCGGCTCGTACGATCTGGTGTGGATCGGCAGCATAGCCTTGGGCGTGATCGCGGCGATTCTCAATCTTCCCATCGACGAGCGGCCGGTCGTGCGCGCGGAGGCGCGCGCCGCGTGATCGTTCCGGGTTGGCGCGCTG
>DASQOP010000258.1:0-2877 GCA_035644415.1 Burkholderiales bacterium | reverse complement strand
GCGCGACTACCGGCCCGATCTCCACCTCCCGGACGTCGAGATTCCCGGCGATGGTCCATTCCTTTTTCCAGCCCACCGTCAGCCTGCCGGCAAGCGTGCCGTCGTAGAGACGGCCGTCGATGGTGGACAGCACCAGTCCATCCGCGTTGACGATGCCCAACGCAGCCAGGCTGCTGAGCACAATCGGCGGCCCGGCCGGCAACTTCCAGTTCTGCGCCGAAAGATCGAGCGCGAAATCCTTCCCTCGCGGCACGAGAGTCGCGGCCACATGTCCATGGTCGGCACGCACCTGTGCCTGCGCCAACCCGCCGTCGAGCGTAAGTTCCAGATCGACCTCGGCCTGGTGCAGCTTGAAATCGGTGAAATTGATGTTGGCGTCGCGGATTTCGATGCGTTCCACACGCACCGGCGCCGGTCCGCCGGAACCCGGCTGGCTCGCCCATGTCGAGGCCTTGTTGATCAACTGCTGGTTCATCACGACGCCACGCAAGCTAATCTCACGAATCACTTTCTGCTCGCTGAACAGGGAAGTCAGCCGCGGCGTGACCTGGACTTTTTGCACCTGCAGGAAGGGCTTCCGCCCTACCGAGATGCCTTCGACGGACAAGCGAGGCAACGGCAGGAAAAACAATCGCAACGACTCGATTTTGACCGGCGCCTTGAGCTGCTCCGAAGCCACGCGCTCGATTTCGGGAATGAATCCTCCCAGGGGCAGGACGAAAGGAACGACGAGCAGAAGTGCAAAGGCAATGCCGGTACTGAGATACCAGCGCTTCCTGGATTTCATTCGAACTGACGGACGGGGAATCCGTTGACCGTGTTGGAGCGAGCGGATATGATACGCGGCCTTTATCTTCCCCGATAGCTCAGTTGGTAGAGCGACGGACTGTTAATCCGCAGGTCCCAGGTTCGAGCCCTGGTCGGGGAGCCAACTCCCGCGTCCCGTTTCCCTCCAGCACAAGCGCCTCACCATCGCCGCGCAGCTTGATTTGTTATCGCGCCGGCCCCAGATTCTGTCTCATCGCATGCGCGCCGAACCGGCGATCCCGGGTGTTATCATTGCCGCGCGAAAATCGCCACTTCAATCATGTCCGTCACCATCAAGACCCCGGAAGAAATCGAGAAGATGCGCGTCGCCGGCCGTCTCGCTGCGGAGGTGCTCGATTTCATCACGCCGTATGTCAGGCCCAACGTCACCACCGACGAACTCGATGCGCTGTGCCATGACTACATGGTCAACGTGCAGAAAACCGTGCCTGCCCCGCTAAATTACGCACCGCCAGGCTATCAGCCCTACCCCAAGTCGATCTGCACATCGGTGAACCACGTGGTCTGCCACGGCGTACCCGGCCCGAAAAAACTCAAAGCCGGAGACGTCATCAACGTCGACGTCACCGTCATCAAGGCCGGCTTTCACGGCGACACCAGCCGCATGTTCTTCGTGGGCGAGCCGTCGATCCAGGCGCGCCGGCTTTCCGAGATCACCTACGAATGCATGTGGCGCGGCATCAACGCGGTGAAGCCCGGCGCTTTCCTCGGCGACATCGGTTATCTGATCCAGTCGCATGCGGAAGAGCACGGCTTCTCGGTAGTGCGTGAGTTCTGCGGCCATGGAATCGGCAGGAAGTTCCACGAAGAACCGCAGGTCCTGCATTACGGCCGTGCCGGCACGGGACTGAAGCTGCAACCGGGAATGATCTTCACCGTCGAACCGATGATCAACGCCGGCAAGCCCGCCATCCGCCAGCTCGCCGACGGCTGGACCGTGGTCACCAAGGACCACTCGCTGTCGGCACAGTGGGAGCACACGGTGCTGGTCACTGATAGCGGATTCGAAGTGCTGACATTGTCCGACGGCGCGCCGGCGCCGCCGTCCTTCGTCGCGTAAATGGCTTCGGCGGTCGCTCCAGCCGGCGGACGCACGGCCGCGCTGTCATCCCAGGTTGGCGCGTGGCGCAATGCCCTCGCAGAGGGGCGCGAGACGCTCAAGGCCGACTTCCTGGAAAGGCCCGATCCCGCCAAGGCGCTGGATCGCCAGCGCATGCTGGTCGACGAGGTGCTGAAGACGATCTGGTCCGAAACCGGCCAGGCGGATGAATTGGCGCTGATTGCCGTGGGTGGATACGGCCGCGGCACGCTCTACCCCTACTCCGACGTCGACGTGCTGGTGCTGCTGCCCGATCAGGCGAGCGACGCGGCGCGCGCGCGCGTCGAAGAACTGGTTGGCGTGCTCTGGGACATCGGCCTGGAGATCGGCCACAGCGTCCGCACCATCGCCGGCTGCAGCGAAGAGGCGAGCCGCGATGTCACCGTGCAAACCACGCTGCTGGAATCGCGGCTCGTCGCCGGCAACCGCAAGCTCTATTCGAGCTTCGTCAAGTCCATCGAGGAAGGACTGGACGTCCCCTATTTCGTCGAAGCCAAACTCCTCGAGCAGCAACAGCGCCATACCCGCTTCAATGACACGGCCTACAACCTCGAGCCGAACCTCAAGGAAAGCCCTGGCGGCCTGCGCGATCTGCAGAACATCCTGTGGATCGCGCGTGCCGCAAGGCTGGGGCGCAGTTGGGGCGATCTCACCAAACAGCGCATCCTAACGCGCGAAGAAGCGCGGCAACTGCTACGCCACGGGTCCACACTTGCTGAATTGCGGGTGCGGCTGCATTACCTGGCCTCGCGGCGGGAAGACCGCCTGCTGTTCGATTATCAGTCCGCGCTCGCGCAGGAGTACGGGCTTTCGGATACGCCGGCCAGACGCGCCAGCGAGCAGTTGATGCAGCGCTTCTACAGCACCGCGAAGCAGGTGCAGCTGCTGAACACCATCGTGCTGCAGAACCTGCGGGGCCGCATTTTCCCCTCGGTGGATGCCGAACCCAG
>DASQOP010000257.1:0-3361 GCA_035644415.1 Burkholderiales bacterium | reverse complement strand
GCCATGAAAGCGGTGGCCGATGTCGGATTTGGCGACAGGGGTATTCTGCGTGACACACTGCTGTTGACGCTCGCCAAGAGCCAGGACGAGAAGCAGGCGCTTGGCGAGTGTTTTGATCTTTTCTTCAGCCAGCCGGAAGTGAAGGACGAAGCCACGCCGGCGGATGCTGCCGAAGGCGCTCCGCCAGATTCGATGGAAGGCGAAACCCAGCCAGGCGACCCCGGCGCACAAGCACCGGAACTTGGCGAGCTTGCGCAGATGCTGATGTCGCGGGACCGCAACGCGATCGCGGCCGCAATGGCCAATGCGGCGAATGCCGCCTCGCTGTCCGACATCCGGTATTTTACCCAGCGCGGCATCTTCTCGTCACGGGTTCTCGAGCAACTCGGCATTGAACGCCTTCGCGACGATCTGGACGCGCTGACGGCCGCCAATCCGGCGGAGGCTGAACGGTTGGCTGCCGCCCTGGAGGCGTTGCGCGAAAACGTGCGGGAGGTCGTCAACCAGGCGCTGGTACTCTACGGCCGCGAGGAGACCGAGAACCTGCGTAACGAAATCCTCCGCAACGCGCCGCTCGCCCGGCTCGAACGCCGGCAGGTCGAGCAGATGAAGGCCCTGATCCGCGCCATCGCGCGGCGGCTGCGTGAGCGTTACAGCAAGCCGCGCAAGCGCCAGCGGCGCGGGCATCTCGACACGCGAAAGACGCTGCGGCGCAACGCCGCCTGGGGCGGCGTTCCGTTCCTCACCTCATGGAAACGCCGCCACCGCGACCGGCCGAAGATCGTGGCGATCTGCGATGTCTCGGGATCGGTGGCGCAGGTATCCGACTTCTTCCTGCTGTTGATCCACAGCCTGCATGAGGTGGTGGACGACGTGCGCTCGTTCGCCTTCTCCGGCCATCTCATCGAGGTCAGCGACATCCTCGATACCAGGTCGCCGGAAGAGGCCATGAGCGAGATCATGTCGAAGGTCGGATTCGGCTCGTCCGACTACGGCGGTTCATTGGTGGACTTCGAGAAGGGTTGGATCCGGACGGTAACCGCGAAGACGACGGTGATCGTTCTCGGCGACGCGCGTACCAACAACCTCGATCCGCGCGCCGACATCCTTCGCCGCATTTCGGAGCGATCCAAGCGGCTGGTCTGGCTCAACCCCGAAGGACGCATGGCCTGGGGCTGGGGCGATTCCGAAATGCCACGATATGCCGCATTCTGCAGCGTCGTGCGCCAGTGCGCGACGGCAAAGCAGCTCGAACGCGCCGTGTCGGATATCGTGGCTGCTTATCAGTAATTGCATTGAGCTTGGTTCAAGAACAGACCGGCAACCGGTGCAATGGGATTTCATCCGCTCTTGGTGCAAAGCGGATATTCCACCCGCGAACTCAGCTCCCCTTGCCAACGCTCGATCCCGTCCTATGCTGCACCGCCCGACAAGAGGCAACGGCACGGATGGGGAGCGAAACGATGGCCCAGACAGAAGCGTTGCAACACGCGCTGACGTCGATCGACGTCAGCGATCCCAGCCTTTATCAGCAAGACTCCTGGCGGCCGCTGTTTTCGCAGTTGCGCCGCGATGATCCCGTCCATTACTGCGCGGCGTCGCGGTTCGGACCCTACTGGTCGGTGACGCGCTACGACGACATCTTCGCCGTTGAGCTTGACTATGAAAACTATTCCTCGAGTTCGGAACTCGGCGGCATCCAAGTTACCGATCAGCCGAAGGGGCGGGAGCTTGCGAATTTCATTCGAATGGATCCGCCCGGGCACACCGCGCAGCGCCGTACCGTGGCGCCGATCGTGGCGCCGTCCAATCTCGCCAATTTCGAGCCGCTGATCCGCAAGCGTACCGCCGGCGTGCTTGATGCGCTGCCGCGTGGCGAGACCTTCGACTGGGTGACGCGCGTTTCGGTCGAACTGACCAACATGATGCTGGCGACGCTGTTCGATTTTCCCTGGGCGGACCGGGAGAGGCTGACCTGGTGGTCCGATGTCGCCATCGCCAATGTGGATTCGCCCGATGCCGTCGTGCATTCCGAGGATGCGCGTTTCGCCGAGCTGGCCAAAATGGGAGAATATTTCCGTAAATTGTGGGACGCGCGCGCGGACGCGCCGCCGGCCTTCGACCTGATTTCGATGCTCGCCCATGCCGCCGCGACCCGCAACATGCCGCCGCGCGAATTTATCGGCACGCTTGCGCTTCTGATCGTGGGCGGTAACGACACCACGCGCAATTCCATGAGCGGTGGACTGATGGCGCTGGTCGAAAATCCGGAACAGTTCGAGCTTGTGCGCAGCCGGCATGAGTTGATCCCGAACCTGGTCGCCGAAATCATTCGTTATCAGACGCCGGTGCTGCACATGCGCCGCACCGCGCGCAACGATGTCGAGCTCGCCGGCCGCAGGATTGCCAAAGGCGACAAGGTGGTGATGTGGTACATCTCCGGAAATCGTGACGAAGAAAAAATTGAACGCGCCGATGAATTCATCGTCGATCGCCCGAAGCCGCGGCAGCATCTGTCGTTTGGCGCCGGCATCCATCGCTGTGTCGGCGATCGGCTCGCCGAGCAGCAACTTCGGATTCTCTGGGAGGAGGTCCTGCGGCGGAATTTTCGCTTCAAGATCATGGGACCGCCACAGCGGCTCTATTCGAACTTCATCCGCGGCATCCGCGCCCTCCCGGTGCAAATCATTCCGCAAGGCGCTTGAATGAACGACCCCGTGGATGTCTTGATCGTTGGCGCTGGAGCGTCCGGCGCTGCCGTGGCGTGGTCACTTGCCGAGACCAAAATGCACATCCTGTGCCTCGAACAAGGCGACTGGATGAATCCTGCCAATTATCCGAGCGCGGGGCGGGACTGGGAGGCGCGAGCCTATGGCGACTACTCACCGAGCCCCAACATTCGCGCCCGGCCCGAGGATTATCCCGTTAATGACGACAACTCGCCGATCAAGGTTGTGAACTTCAACGGCGTTGGCGGCTCTACCATCATGTATACGGCGCATTTTCCGCGGCTTCACCCTTCGGATTTCCGCGTGCGCACGCTGGATGGCGTGGCCGAGGACTGGCCGATTGACTATGACACGCTCGCGCCGTTCTTTGCCGAGAACGACCGGATGATGGGTGTCTCCGGGCTATCGGGCGACCCTGCCTTTCCGCCGACGGAACCTCCGATGCCGCCGCTGCCGCTTGGCCGCTCCGGCGCCCGTCTTGCGAAGGCCATGAACAAGCTCGGCTGGCATTGGTGGCCCTCCGACACGACGGTGGCAACCGTCGACTACGAGGGGCGCGCGCGATGCATCAATCTGGGTCATTGCACGCCGGCCTGCGCGCAGGGGGCGAAGGCGAGCACTGACATCACCTA
>DASQOP010000256.1:0-10721 GCA_035644415.1 Burkholderiales bacterium | reverse complement strand
ACCTCAGAGACACAGAGACACAGAGGCGCAGAGATCGGCATGAAAGATTCAATCGGAACAGTCGCGGCAAGGAGTACTGTCCGGCGGGTTTGCCCATTCAACATGAATCCGCCCCATAGTGGATCAGTTTTTCTCTCTCTGTCTCTCTGTGCCTCTGTGGTTACGTTTTCTCTCATATGAAGCTGATGCGTTGCCCGATAAACGGCCTGCGGCCGGTGTCCGAGTTCCAGTACGCCGGCGAGATCCGGCCGATGCCGGATGCGGATACGTGCACCGACGCGCAGTGGGCGGATTATGTGTTCAACCGCAACGGAGCGCCGGGCATCAAGAAGGAATGGTGGCTGCACCTGGCCAGCGGCATCTGGTTCGTCGCCGAGCGCGATACCGCCGCCGACGAGGTGCTGCGAACCTACCTGTATGGGGAGGGGCCGGCGTGAGCGCACGGCTGCCGTTGGTCGCCGGCGAATGGATCGATCGTTCGAAGAAATTCGGATTCGATTTCGAGAGCGAGCGTTTCCAGGGATTTGCCGGCGACACGGTGTCGAGCGCGTTGCTGGCGGCAGGCGTGCGCGTGCTCGGGCGCAGCTTCAAGTACCACCGCGCGCGCAGCGTGCTGTCGATGGCCAACCACGACGTCAACGCGATGTTCCAGGACGGCGCGAGACTGAACCTGCGCGGTGACGTCGAACCGCTGCGAGATCGCATGGTGCTCGCGGCCGTCAATACCTTCGGTGGCGTCAGGCGTGACCGTGCCCGCATTTTCGACAAGCTGTCCGCGGTTCTCCCGGTTGGTTTCTACTACAAGGCCTTTCACACCCCGAAGGCGTGGTTCCCGTTCTGGGAACGCATGTTCCGTCGCGTCACCGGATTGGGCGAACTCGACTTCTCCACACCGCACATCCGGACGCCGAAGCGTTACGACTTCTGCGACGTACTGGTGGTGGGAGCCGGTCCGTCGGGCCTCTGCGCGTCACTGGCGGCAGCGGATGCTGGCGCGAAAGTGGTGCTGGTGGACGAGAACGCGCGCATTGGCGGCAGCCTTACTTATCAGCGCGGCGGCTCCGATGATCCGGCTGCGCAACTTCGCAATCTCGCGTCTGGTATAAGCGCGCATCCGAACATCAGCGTGCGCACCGGCACGCTGGCTGCCGGCTGCTACGCCGACAATTGGGTGGCGCTGGTGGATGCCGAGCGCATGACCAAAATTCGCGCGCGCGCAATCATCGTTGCGAGCGGTGTCTGCGAACAGCCGGCGGTGTTTCACAACAACGACGTGCCCGGGGTCATGCTCGCCTCGGCGGCGCAGCGCCTGATCTATCGCTACGCGGTAAGGCCGATGCAGTCCGCGGTCGTGCTTACCGGCAACCAGGACGGCTATGCGGCGGCGCTCGATCTGATCGCCAACGGAATCCGGGTCGAGGCGGTGGTGGACCTGCGTCGCACTGACGGCGGTTCGGCCGAGGAGGCGAGAGTGACGGAGGCCGGCATCCGCACCCTTCGCGGGCACTGCATTTATGAAGCGCGCGCCAGTGGTTCAATGGTCGGCGCGGCAGTCATCTGCCCGCTGCTCACTGGCGGCGAGGCCGATGCCTCCCGCAGCGAAACCGTCAGGTGCGACGGTGTCCTGATGAGTGTCGGATACGCGCCGGCGGCTGCGTTGCTGCATCAGGCGGGTGCAGCAATGCGATTCGACGTACAAGTCGGGCAGTTCGTGCCCGCGAGTCTTCCCGGGGGCGTGTTCGCGGCGGGGCGGGTCAACGGCGTCTACGCGCTCGAAGACCGCCAGCGCGACGGGTCGCGCGCCGGGCTCGAGGCGGCGAAGTATCTCGGATTTCCGGCATCCGCGGCACCGGTGGTCGTGCGTGCGGCGGTCGCGCCCAGCCATCCGTACCCCATTTTCGATCATCCGCAGGCGAAGAACTTCGTGGACTTCGACGAAGACCTTCAGCTCAAGGACCTTGCCAACGCGGTGCAGGAAGGCTTCGACAACATCGAGTTGCTGAAGCGCTACGCCACGATCGGCATGGGTCCGAGCCAGGGCAAGCATTCGAACATGAACGCGATCCGCGTCCTGGCGAAGCTGCTGGGAACGACACCCGGCGAAGTTGGCACGACCACGTCGCGGCCGTTCTTTCACCCGGTGCCAATGTCGCACCTGGCAGGCCGCGGCCTCGTGCCCTACCGCCTGACGCCGTTGCATTCGCGGCACGAGCGCGCCGGGGCGGTATTCATGCAGGCGGGCATATGGTTGCGTCCCGAGTTCTACATGACGCGCGGCAAGACCAGGCTCGAGGCGGTGCGCGAGGAGGCGGCGGCCGTTCGCACCGGGGTGGGCATCATCGACGTCGGCACGCTGGGCAAAATGGAAATATCGGGACCGGACGCGGCCACATTTCTCGAGCGTATCTACACCGGGCGCTTCGCCAACATGAAAGTCGGCATGACCCGCTACGCGCTGATGCTCGACGATGCCGGCGTGATCATCGACGACGGCGTGGTGGCGCGACTGGGTGAGCAACGTTTCTACTTCACCACCACGACGACCGGCTCCGCGAACGTCTATCGCGAGATGACGCGACTGAACACCATGTGGGGAATGGAGGTCGGCATCGTCAACGTCACCGGCGCGTATGCCGCGGTCAATCTTGCCGGGCCGCGCGCGCGCGATCCGTTGGCGGGGGTCACCAATCTGGATCTCTCCGCGGAAGCGTTTCCCTACCTTGGCGTGCGTGAAGCCGAGATCGCCGGTGTGCCGGCACGGTTGCTGCGGGCGGGCTTCGTCGGCGAACTCGGTTACGAGATCCACGTGCCTGCCGATCGCGCCTGCGCGCTATGGGATGCGCTGATGGAAGCCGGCGGCGTGCACGGCATCCGCCCGTTCGGCGTGGAAGCGCAAAGGCTGCTGCGGTTGGAAAAGGGACACATCATCATCGGCCAGGATACCGACGGGCTGACCACGCCGCTTGAGGCGGCGGTCGATTGGGCTGTGAAGATGGACAAACCCTACTTCGTAGGGCAGCGCAGCCTGAAGATCGTGCAGCGGAAGAACCCCAAAGCAAAGCTGGTCGGATTCACGCTGGATTCGGCAACGGAAGGCAAGGTACCCAGGGAGTGCCATCTGGTCATCCGCGATGGAAAAATTGCAGGCCGGGTGACCAGCATTGCCTGGAGCCCGGCAATGGAGAAATACGTCGGCCTTGCATTCGTGTCGCCCGAAATCATCGCCAACGGCGGTGGTTTCTTCATTCGCATGGACGGCGGACAGATGGTGCCGGCACGGATCGCGAAAACACCCTTCTACGATCCCGCCGGTGACCGGCAGAAATTGGGGGCCTGACAATGAACGTAAAGCGAACCAGCCCCTTGCACGACCAGGTTGCAACATTGAATCCGCGGTGGGGTAGGGTGCGCGGCATGCGTATGGCGGCCGCTCTTGCCGGGGATGAAACTGTGGCACGCGAATCCGTCGCGGTTGTTGATCTGAGTTGCCTGGATAAAGCCGGCGTCAAGGGGCCGGAAGCGGCGCCGTGGCTGGAGGGATTGGGCATCGTCGTGCCCGCACAGGCGAACGCTTGGACCGGATTGCCGGGCAGCGGAGTGATCGCCCGGCTGGGCCGCGGCGAATTCTTTCTCGAGGATGGCGCGGCCGGCGATACGGCAGGCCGGGTGCGGGATGCGCTCGGAGCGGGAATCGCGGGGGTGTATCCGGTGACTCGCCAGGACGCCGGCATCGCGCTGGTCGGCAGGCGCGTCAACGAGTTGCTGGTCCAGACTTGCAACGTGAATTTCCAGGAACTCGATTCAGAGAGTCGAACCGTGGTCATGACGATGATGGCCGGTGTCGCGGTTCTGGTCATTCGGCAGGATCACCAGAACCTGCCGGGTTTCCGCATCTGGTGCGATCCCACCTATGCGCCGTATCTCTGGGAAACCCTGACCGGAATCGCCGCAGAGCTGGACGGAGGACCAATTGGAACGGGGCGCCTGCTGTCGCAAGCGGCCAAGCTGGAGTGACGAAGTCGTAAACAAGGGAGATCGCAAATATGTCGCCACAAGCAGCACGGAAATTCCTGAAGGATCACCACGTCAAGTACATCCTCGCGCAGTTCGTGGACATCCACGGCGCAGCAAAGGCGAAGGCCGTGCCGGTGGACCACCTGGACATGGTGCTCAACGAAGGGGCGGGCTTCGCCGGTTTCGCGCTCTGGGGATTCGGCATGGGGCCGCACGGGCCGGACTACATGGCAGTCGGCGACCTGTCCACGCTATCGCTGATTCCATGGATGCCCGGATTTGCGCGGCTGGCTTGCTACGGGCACGTGAATGGCAAGCCGTATCAATATTGTTCGCGGGTGGTGCTCAAGCGCCAGCTCGATGCGTTGGCGAAGCGGGGCCTGACCCTTTATACCGGCATCGAACCCGAGTTCATGCTGCTGAAGCGCGCCGGTGACGGATCGCTGGCGCCGGTGGACGATACCGACCTGCTGGAGAAACCCTGTTACGACTACAAGGGCCTGGCGCGCTCGGTACCGTTCCTCGAAGCGATGGTGGACTCGCTGAGGGCGGTCGGCATCGATGTTTACCAGATCGACCATGAAGACGCCAACGCGCAGTTCGAGGTCAACTTCACCTACGGTGAGGCGCTGGCCTCCGCCGACCGGCTGGTGTTAGTCAAGATGGCGGCCTCGGAGATCGCCAAGTCGATGGGCATGATCGCGACGTTCATGCCCAAGCCTTTCTCCAACCGGACCGGTACCGGCGCGCACTTCCACATCTCGCTTGGCAACGGCAAGGTCAAGAACCTGTTCCACGACGACAAGGACAAGAACGGCATGGGGCTGTCGCAGATGGCCTATCACTTCGCGGGCGGCGTGCTCGCGCACGCGCGTGCGCTGACAGCGATCGTCGCGCCGACCATCAATTCCTACAAGCGCCTGGTCGTCGGACGTGCACTGTCCGGGGCGACCTGGGCTCCGGCCTACATCGCTTACGGCAACAACAACCGCACCGCCTGCGTGCGCGTTCCCTACGGCCGACTGGAACTGCGGCTGCCGGACGGGTCCTGCAACCCTTACCTCGCCAGCGCGGCGATTCTTGCCGCCGGCATGGATGGAGTGGACCGCAAACTCGATCCCGGCAAACCGATCAACGAGAACCTCTACGAGTGGTCGCCGGAGAAACTGAAGAGGGCAGGAATCGACGTACTGCCGCAAAACCTCAAGGAAGCGTTGGATGAGTTCGAGAAGGACAAGGTGCTGCGCACTGCGCTGGGCGAGGACCTGGCGCAGGAGTTCCTTACCCTGAAGCGCATGGAGTGGGTGGAGTTCTCGCGGCACGTCTCCGACTGGGAGCGCGACCGCTACGTCGAGTTTTTTTAAGACTGGATTAACCACAGAGGCACAGGGACACGGAGAAATTCGGAAACAGAAACCCGTCATAAGCGATGGGCGCGTGTTCTTGGCTGGAGGTCTCTTTTTCTCTGTGACTCTGTGACTCTGTGTCTCTGTGGTGAGACTTAGGAGGTGATTATGTGTGGAATCGTGGGACTGCTGGTGAAGAATCCGGCGCTGCGCGAGCAGCTCGGCGAACTGATGCTGCCGATGCTGATCGGCATGACGGAGCGTGGACCGGACTCGACCGGATTGGCCGTGTTCACTGCGCCGGTTGCCGATGGCCGCCGCAAATTCAGCCTGTACTCGGGTGAGGGGGAATTCGACTGGACTGCGTTCGAGCGCGCGGCGCGACAGGCGCTGAGTGACGACAGCGAGGTCAGCGTTCAGGCGAACCACGGCGTGCTGGAAACCGCCGCGCCGCCACCACAAGTCACCGGGTGGATCCGCGCTGTGTATCCGCGGCTGCATGTGCTCTCCGCCGGCCAGTTCATCGATCTGTACAAGGACGTTGGCGCGCCGGCCGAAGTCGCGACCCGTTACGACTTCAGGAATCTCACGGGCACCCATCTGGTCGGGCATACCCGCATGGCGACCGAATCGGCGGTGACGCCGGACCGGGCGCACCCGTTCACCGCCGGCGAGGACTGGTGCCTGGTGCACAACGGGTCGCTTTCCAATCCGTATCAGATCCGGCGCAAGCTCGAGCCGCTCGGCATCGCCTTCGAGACCGACAACGATACCGAGGCGGCCTGCCGTTATTTCGAGTGGCGCATGCGCGAGGGCGACGATCTGGAGACCGCAATCCACAAGGGGTTCGAGGAACTCGACGGCTTCTACACCTTCCTGATGGGCACCAAGGACGAACTGGCGCTGGTGCGCGACGCGTTCGCCTGCAAGCCGGCGGTCGTGGCGGAAACCGACGATTACGTCGCGATCTCCTCCGAGTTCAGGTCGCTGGCAAAGCTGCCGGACGTGAAGAACGCAAGGATCTTCGAGCCAGTCCCGGAGGAGGTATACGTATGGCGAGCGTAGCGCCGGCGCCGCGGACTACGGCCGACACCGTCACCTTCGATCTCGCCAGGCAATCGTTGCGGGAGTTGAATCGGTTTCTCCACCATGACCTGCGAGCCGGCGTGAAGAAGGTACGCGTGCTTAACCCGGATGGCGCGCACAACATCGCGGTAGGCGTGGATGCGCCGGTGGAGATCGAGGTGGACGGCCATGCCGGCTATTACGCGGCGGGAATGAACAAGCAGGCCAGGGTGCTGATTCGCGGCAACGCCGGACCGGGGCTGGCCGAAGGCATGGAATCCGGTGTGGTGCATGTGAAAGGCTTCGCATCGGTATCGGCCGGCGCGGCTGGGCACGGCGGCCTGCTGGTGATCGAAGGCGACGCGTCGCTTCGCTGCGGCATATCGATGAAGGGCCTGGACATCGTGGTTGGCGGTTCGGTCGGAGACTTCTCGGCGTTCATGGCGCAGGCCGGCCGGCTGATTGTGTGCGGCGACGCCGGTGACGCGCTCGGCGACTCGCTCTATGAAGCGGTCATCTATGTGCGTGGGAAAGTGAGTTCCTTCGGCGCAGATGCGCATGAGGAACCGATGCGCGAATCGGACTACGTGGCGCTCGCCGATCTGCTCGGCAGGGCCGGCCTCAAACACGATCCGAGGCAGTTCCGGCGCGTGGCGTCCAAGCGCGAGCTCTACCACTGGAACGCCGACGCCAACCAGGAATATTGAGAATCAGGGGCGAGGGATGAGGGGCGAGGGACGAGGGCTTGAGGGACCAAGGTTTAGGCATTCCAGCGCGACATGCGCTCGAAGCCAATCCCGAACCCCTCGTCCCTCGTTCCTGGTTCCGAAGGGACCAAACATGAACAAGCCAGTCGAATTGCACAAACAGGTCCAGCGCGAGGAAAGCGCGAGCTTTGACCGCAAGGTCATCGACTACATCCACCACGCGGCCGCGACCGGGTTATATGAGATACGGGGACTGGGCGCGAAGCGCCGGATGCCGCACTTCGACGACCTGGTATTCCTCGCGGCGTCGCTGTCGCGCTATCCGCTGGAGGGCTACCGCGAGAAATGCGTGACCCGAACGGTGCTCGGGACGCGTTATGCGAAGAAGCCGATCGAACTGGCGATCCCGATCACCATCGCCGGGATGAGCTTCGGTTCGTTGTCGGCCAACGTCAAGGAGGCGCTCGGCCGCGCGGCAACCGAGATGGGTACATCGACCACAAGCGGCGATGGCGGCATGACCTCGGAGGAACGCCAGTCTTCGAAGACATTGGTGTACCAGTGCCTACCCTCGCGCTACGGCTTCAGGCCGGACGACGTGCGCAGGGCGGACGCGATCGAAGTCGTCATCGGTCAGGGTGCGAAACCCGGTGGCGGCGGCATGTTGCTCGGGCAGAAGATCAATCCGCGGGTGGCGAAAATGCGCGTGCTCCCTGAAGGCGTCGATCAGCGCTCGGCATGCCGCCATCCGGACTGGACCGGACCTGACGATCTCACCATCAAGATCCAGGAACTGCGCGAGATCACCGATTGGGAGAAGCCGATCTACGTGAAAATCGGCGCGACCCGTGTGTTCAACGATGTGAAGCTGGCGGTTCATGCCGGCGCGGATGTGATCGTGGTGGATGGCATGCAGGGCGGCACCGCGGCCACGCAAACCGTATTCATCGAGAACGTCGGCATTCCCACCCTGGCGGCGCTGCGCCAGGCGGTGGACGCGCTCGAAGACCTGAACATGAAGGGCAAGGTGCAGCTTATCGTCTCCGGCGGAATACGCAGCGGCGCGGACGTGGCGAAGGCATTGGCCATGGGCGCCGACGCGGTCTCGATCGGACAGGGCATCCTGTTCGCGCTCGGCTGCAATCACGAGGCCTACATGCAGAAGGGAAAGCATCACTCTGCCGTCGCCGACTACGGGAAGCTCGGCACCGCGCCGGGCTTTTGCCACCATTGCCACACCGGCAAATGCCCGGTGGGCGTGACGACGCAGGATCCGGTGCTCGAGCAGCGTCTCGAGCCCCTGGTCGGTGCGAAACGCGTGCGAAACTATCTGAAGACTCTGAACATGGAACTCACCACCATTGCCCGCGCCTGCGGCAAGCAGAACGTGCATCACCTCGAGCGCGAGGATCTGGTTGCGCTGACCGTTGAAGCGGCCGCCATGGCACGCGTCCCGCTGGCCGGAACCGACTGGATTCCCGGCGCAGCCACCGCTTAACCTTCGCCGCAATGGAAAACCGCGACAAACCGGACAGCGCTCCCGCGGAAACGCGGCCGGGTGCAGTGGCGGGCAACGGCAAATCGCTTGACCGTTACCTCGGCAACGTCATTCGCGAGTTGCGGCTGAAGGACAATCTGACCATAGCCGAGGTGGCAGCCCAGGCCGGCATTTCGCGCGGCATGGTTTCCAAGATCGAGAACGGCCAGGTCTCCACCAGCCTGGAAACGCTGTCGAAGATCGGTCAGGCATTGGGGGTTTCGCTCTCGCACCTGTTCCGCCACTACAACATGCCCTACGGCGGCGCGCAGCTGGTGAAGAAAGGCGAAGGCATGGAAGTCGTTCGCCGCGGAACCCGGCGCGGCCATACCTACCATCTTCTCGCCTACGACCAGGGGCCGAAAAAAACCTTCGAGCCTTTCCTGATTACCATGGACGATGCCTCGGAGGTGTTTCCGACCTTCGAGCATCCCGGCACCGAGTTCATCCACATGCTCGAGGGCAGGATCGAATACCGCCACGGCCAGCATACCTACATGCTCGAGCCCGGCGACTCGCTCACCTTCCGCGGCGATATCCCACACGGGCCCGAGCGCCTGCTCGAGCTGCCGATCCACTTCCTTTCCATCATCATCTACGGCGGCCACGGCGAGGAATAAGCCCGCTGGCAGTTCTCCGGGAAAAAAAACGGGCGCCCGAAGGCGCCCGATGAATTGGTAAGCATGCTTACCGGAGGAGATTACATGGTCCGGGACCGATAAAAATCCCGAAACCTAACAATTGTCATTCGACTTTTTCGCCGTGCAGGCTGATGTCCAGACCTTCGCGTTCGTGATCTTCCGGCACACGCAGCCCGATCGTCACGTCGATGACCTTGAGGATGATGAAGGAGACGACGAAGCCGTAGATCAGGGTCGTACCCACTCCCCACAACTGGACCATCACGCTACCATCGGCGCCACTGATGTCTTTGCTGACCAAAGCTCCGGTCAGCAAAGCGCCGACGATACCGCCGATGCAGTGCACGCCAAACGCGTCGAGGGAGTCATCGTAGCCGAGCGATTTCTTGACGTACGAGGAGGCATAGAAGCAGAGGACGCCTGCGGCCACGCCGATGATCACCGACGCATTCGGCCCGACGAAACCGGATGCCGGCGTAATTGCGACGAGTCCTGCCACCGCTCCGGAGGCGATTCCGAGCACACTCGGCTTGCCCTTGACCAACCACTCGGAGAACATCCAGGCGAGCGCGGCTGCTGCTGTCGCGATCTGCGTTACCGCCATAGCCATGCCGGCACGCCCGTCGGACGCCACTGCGGAACCCGCGTTGAAGCCGAACCAGCCCACCCACAGCAGCGATGCACCGACGAGCGTTAGCGTGAGGTTGTGCGGCGCCATCGGTTCCTTGCCGTAGCCGACGCGTTTGCCGAGGGCGAGCGCGCATGCCAGACCCGCAATACCCGCGTTGATGTGCACCACCGTGCCGCCAGCGAAATCGAGCACGCCCTTGACAGCAAGCCAGCCGCTAGGTTCCCACACCCAGTGTGCAATCGGGGCATAGACCACGATCGACCAGATGCCCATGAACCAAAGCATCGCCGAAAATTTCATGCGTTCGGCGAAAGCGCCGGCAATTAACGCCGGAGTGATGATGGCGAAGGTGAGCTGGAACATCGCGTATACCGTCTCGGGTACCGTCACGCCGAGATGCGAGACCGAGGTTTTCCCTGCGTCCTTCAGGTAAACGGCTCCGTTCATGAAGGCGCGACTGAAACTACCAAGATAGGCGGTGCCGCCAGGCGTAAAGGCAAGACTGTATCCGACCAGCCACCACAGAATGGTCACCAGGCAGGTGATCGCAAAACTCTGCATCAATGTTGCCAGCACGTTCTTCTTGCGCACCATTCCGCCGTAGAACAGCGCCAAACCTGGAATGGTCATCATCAGCACCAGAGCAGTGGAGGTGAGCATCCACGCCGTATCGCCGGCACTGATCTTGTCGTTCGTGACCAGCACCGGCTCGGTAGGTGCGGGGGGGGCTGCCGGGGCTGCGGCTGCCGGGGCTGCCGCAGCAGGTGCAGTTGCCGCGTC
>DASQOP010000255.1:0-6825 GCA_035644415.1 Burkholderiales bacterium | reverse complement strand
GACGGCATCGCCATGGGCTGGCGCGCCGGTTGCACGGTGGCGAACATGGAGTTCATCCAGTTCCACCCGACCTGCCTGTATCACCCCCACGCCAAGTCCTTTCTGATCTCGGAAGCGGTGCGCGGCGAAGGCGGGGTGTTGCGGCTTGCGGATGGAAGGCGATTCATGCCGGCGCACGACCAGCGCGCCGAGCTGGCGCCGCGCGATGTTGTGGCACGAGCCATCGACTTCGAGATGAAGAAGCGCGGTCTTGACTGCGTCTATCTGGACATCACCCACAAGCCCGCCGCCTTCCTGAAAGAACACTTCCCCAACATTTTCGCCCGCTGCCTGGAACTGGGAATCGACATCACGCGTCAGCCCATCCCGGTGGTTCCGGCCGCGCACTACACCTGCGGCGGCATACAGACGGACAAGAACGCCTGTACCGACCTCGCCGGCCTGTACGCCGTGGGCGAGACTGCCCACACGGGCCTGCACGGGGCCAACCGGCTCGCCAGCAACTCGCTGCTGGAATGCCTGGTGTTCGGCCAGGCCGCCGCCCGCCATATCCTCGGGCAGCAGAGACCGAACTCCCCCACCCTGCCACAGTGGGACGAGAGCCGGGTTACCGATGCCGACGAAGAGATCGTGATTTCGCACAATTGGGACGAGTTGCGCCGGTTTATGTGGGACTACGTCGGTATCGTCCGTACCAACAAACGCCTGCAAAGGGCGCAGCACCGCATTCGTCTGTTGACCGAGGAGATCCAGGAGTACTACTCCAATTTCCGGGTCACCGCGGACCTGCTGGACCTGCGCAACCTGGTGGCCACCGCGGACCTGATCGTCAGGAGCGCCATGCTGCGGCGCGAGAGCCGGGGCCTGCATTTCAGCCGCGATTATCCACGGCAACTCTCCGTGGCGCGCGACACCGTGTTACAAGGAGGGTGAATCCGGCATTTCCGGGTGCGCCCGATAGCGCAGCCAGACGCGCAGCCGGCGCCGCTCTTCCGCCGGAACGCTGTCTGGCATTACCACTGTCGAGCGCAGCTTGCGCCCGCCGTCCAGCCGTACGTTAATCACCGTGAACAATGCGGAAACGAAAGACGAGCCCGCTACCGTCCCTTCGAGCACTGCACCGCCGCGGGTCAGCAGTTCGCAGCGTCCTCGCTCGCGCAGCGTCACCTCGATCACGGCGTCGCCCGACAGTCGCAGTGCGTCGCGGCGCAAATGGAAAATCAGGCTTGCGCACAGCACAGCGATCAGAATCGCAGCCGCCCACCGCGCCGGTAGCAAGATGAGCACGCACGCCCCGGCGATGAGGTGCACGATTACCAGCAGGACGGCCAGCAAGGGCGACGGGGCGATGGCAATGCGCAGCAAGCGTTCTCTCTCCTCGGACTGTGGACTTATAATCGCCTGAAAG
Organism: Burkholderiales bacterium; assembly: GCA_035644415.1. Taxonomy (GTDB): domain Bacteria; phylum Pseudomonadota; class Gammaproteobacteria; order Burkholderiales; family JACQAP01; genus JACQAP01. The sequence goes on along the minus strand of DASQOP010000255.1, from coordinate 5,417 downwards.
CGGATTCTTGAATCATGGGACACCCCTACGACTGGAACCAGATCGCCGACGCCCCGCACGGTGCTCCGCACGCGCATTTTGGCGATCCGCGGCGCGAACTCGAGGCTGCCCGTTCGGGCGCAGTGATCTGCCCGTTGAGCCATTTCGAACTGCTACGCTTTTCCGGCGTCGACGCACAATCCTTTCTGCAGGGGCAACTGACCTGTGACGTGCTGCAGGTCACGCCCACTGCGGCGCGCTATGGCGGCTACTGCACGCCGAAGGGCCGCCTGATCGCCGATTTTCTGCTGATGCGCACGCCGCAAGCTTACCTGATGCATCTGCCCGCCGATTCGTGGGCAATGCTTGCCGAGCGATTGCGCAAGTTCGTGCTGCGGACCAAGGTCGAGATCGGCCGCGAAACCACGCTGCGCGCAATCGGCATCGCCGGTCCGGAGGCGGTCGCATTGCTGCGGCAATCGGTCGGCGAGCCCCCGCGCCTGGCGCTCGAATCGGTTCAGTATGCGAGCGCCACGCTGTTGCGCCTGCCCGGAGCCGCGTTTCTGGCGATTGCCCCACAGCCGGATATGGCCGGACTCTGGGACCTGCTTGCCCGGCAAGCCACTCCGGCCGGAATGGACTGCTGGAACTGGCTGCAGATCCATGCCGGCATCCCCTGGATCAGCGCCGCCACCCGGGAGCAGTTCGTGCCGCAGATGGTGGCGCTGGACGCCATCGGCGGTGTCGATTTCCAGAAAGGCTGTTATCCGGGGCAGGAAATCGTCGCGCGGACGCATTACCTTGGCGAAGTAAAGCGCGCCCTGCGTTTCGGCCACGGCGAAGGTCCAGCCACGGCCGGAGACGTGCTGCTGAGGGCCGACGGACTGTCCGTCGGCATGGTGGTCAATGCCGCCCCGGCACCGGACGGCGGTACGGACCTGCTGGCGGTGGTCCAGACCGACACGGACGGCGAACAGCCAAGGCTGCGCAGCGCCGATGGCCCCGCCGTGAGAATCTCGCAACCGAGCGGCGCGCGCTGAATCTTGACCCTCTGTTATTACGTCTACTACCGGGTGACACAGCCGCAGCAGGCCGGGGCCGCCGTGCGCGACATGCAGTCCCAACTGCTGGTCCGTAGCGGCGTCCGCGGCCGGCTGCTGATCAAACGCGACCAACCGGGATTGTGGATGGAAGTTTACGAAGGCGTGAACGATGCACCGGCATTCGAAGCGGAGCTGGATCGCCTGATCGCCGCAACGAAACTGGAGGGTTTTCTCGCGCCCGGCAGCCGGCGCCATAGCGAGTGCTTCGAAGAGTCATGTGCCTGATCCTGATTGCGCATCGGGCTGTTCCCGGCTATGCATTGGTCCTTGCCGCCAACCGGGACGAGTTCTTCGCGCGGCCGACCGAGCCCGCCGATTATTGGGCGGATGCGCCGCAGGTTCTCGCTGGCCGCGATCTGGAAAAAGGCGGGACCTGGATGGGCGCGACGCGCGACGGCCGTTGGGCGGCGGTTACCAATTACCGTGACGGCACCCGACCCGAGACCGGATCACGCTCGCGCGGGGAACTGGTGGCGCGCTATCTGCTGGAAAGGTCGTCCGCGGCGGCCTATGCCGCCGCCGTGGCCGGCGCGGGCGCCGAGTATCACGGCTTCAATCTCCTGGTGGGCGACGCCGAAGGCGTGCATTACGTTTCCAACCGCGGCGCGCGGCCGCAGGCGCTCCAACCGGGGATCTACGGTCTGAGCAATCATCTGCTGGACACGCCGTGGCCCAAGGTAGAGCGCGGCAAGCGCGAACTGGAGGCCTTGCTCCGCGGCAACCCGAAGGATCCGAGCGAGCCGCTGCTGGCGTTGCTCGCCGACCGCCGGCCCGCCCCCACCGAGGCCTTGCCCGAAACCGGCGTCAGCCGCGACTGGGAGAAATTGCTGTCTTCCGCTTTCATCCGTGCGCCGGGTTACGGTACCCGGGCCTCCTCGGTGTTGCTGATTGAACACGGCGGTGAAGCGAGTTTGCACGAGCGCTCGTTCGGCGCCAGCGCAGAACTGCTCGAGGATCGCCGATTCCGCTTCACCGTCGCGCCGACTCCCTCGCCGCTGGCGACGGTGAATTAGACGTCGCGCCACATCGAGCGGTGCGGAATGCCGGCCTCGATGAATTCTTCGCCTTCAGCGACGAAGCCGTGGCGCGCATAGAACGCCACCGCCCGGGACTGCGCGTTGAGCCTCACCCGCCGGATGCCGCGGTCGCGCGCCAGTCGCAGCAACGCCACGAGTAACGCACTGCCCACGCCCTGTCCGCGCCATGACTCCAGTACCGCCATGCGCCCGATGTGTCCGTCCGGCAGCAGCCGTCCGGTGCCGATCGCCTGGCCCGCGGCTTCGGCCACGACGTGCTGGCACAGCGGGTCGAATTCATCCCACTCCAGCTCGACAGGCACGGCTTGCTCGCGCACGAAGACCTGCTCGCGTATGGCGCGTAACGCGGCCCGGTCGACGTTCCAGTCTGCGGCACGGACCCTGAGCTGATGCGCAGCCATGAATCGTCGCGGTCGAGCAGGCCTGCAAGGTTGCGGTTAGATCGTCGCGCCGCCCCCCACTTCGATCACCGCGCCGTTGATGTAACTGGCCTCGTCGGAGGCCAGGAAGGCGTAGGTATTGGCGATTTCCTCCGGTTTCGCCAGGCGACCCAGCGGCACGCGCTCGATCAGTGCCCGCATCACCTTTTCCGGGATGGACTTCAGGATCGGGGTTTCGACGAAACCGGGACACACGGCATTGGCACGAATGCCCTTGCGACCCAGTTCGCGCGCCCAGGTCTTGGCCATGCCGATTACGCCGAACTTGCTCGCCGCGTAGTTGGTCTGGCCGAAGTTGCCGTACAGGCCGACGACGGACGAGGCATTCAGGATCACCCCCGAAGTCTGTGCCAGCATCACGTCCACGACCGCGCGGGTGCAGTTATACGTGCCCTTCAGGTTGACATCGATGACGCGGTCGAACTGCTCGTCGGACATTTTCCGGAACTGCGAGTCCTCGACAATTCCGGCGTTGTTCACCAGCGTGTCGATGCGGCCGTAGCGGGCCATCACGCCCTTCACCATGGCGGCGATGCTGGCCTTGTCGACCACGTTGACCACGAACCCGATCGCCTCTCCGCCGCCGTTTTCGATCTCCGCCACGACCGCGTCCACACCTTTGCGGTCGAGGTCACAAACCACCACCCGGGCCCCCTCCCTGGCAAACTTGAGGGCGGTGGCGTGGCCAATTCCCCGCGCCGAGCCGGTGATGATGCAAACCTTATCCTTCAGCCGCATTGGTTGAGTCTCCTTGTCGGTTGGTTTGGGTCCGCCAGTGCATCGTGCTGCGAGGTGTCCCGGCAGCTACGAAAGCCGCCTTCACACCGGTCGCAAATCGAGTATATCGACCGGAGTCCCGGCTTCGATGAGATCGAATAGTTCAACGATGTCGCGGTTGTGCATGCGGATGCAGCCGATCGAGCCGGGGCTGCCCATCGCCGCCGAATCCGGGCTGCCGTGGATGTAGATGTAGCGGCGCATGGTATCCACCTCGCCCAGGCGATTGAAGCCCGGCTCACACCCGGACAGCCAAAGGATACGGGTGAGAATCCAGTCGCGACCAGGAAAGCGCGCCGCCAGTTCAGCGGTATACATCTCGCCGGTGGGGCGGCGCTTGACGAACACGGTATTGAGCGGGGCGCCGGCGCCGATTCTGGCCCGAACCAGATGCCGGCCGCGTGGCGTGCAGAAACTGCCGTTCTTTTCCCCGGTGCCCCTGTCAGAAGTCGAAACCACGTAGCGCCGCAACAGGCTGCCGCCGTCGAACAATTCCAGCGTCTGCGCAGGCACCTGCACGATGATGGATTTCACTGTCCGTTCGCCCCTCTGCGCTCCTGAAAGAAGCTCTTCAACAAGCGGCCGCATTCCTCAGCGAGCATTCCGCCCTCCACCGCGGTGTGGTGATTGAGCCTGCCTTGGGCAAACAGATTCAGCACGCTGCCGCAGGCACCGGTCTTCGGGTCCGGCGCCCCGTAGACCACTCTGCCGATGCGCGCATGCAGGATCGCTCCCGAGCACATGATGCAGGGCTCGAGCGTGACGTAAAGCGTGCAGCCTTTGAGCCGGTAATTGCCCAGCGCTGCCGCCGCTGCGCGCAGCGCCACGATCTCCGCATGCGCCGAGGGATCGTGGCGGCCGATCGGGGAATTGAAGCCGCTGCCGATGACAACGCCGTCCCGCTCTACCACGGCTCCGACCGGCACCTCTCCCGCGCCTCGCGCCTGTTCCGCAAGCGCCAGCGCCGCACGCATGAAATCCTCATCAGGCATATTTAAAATCCTATACTTATCAAATATACCCGAGAAACAAGTTCAAGTATTGACGGGCTGATCCAGCCGGGTCATTCCCACTCGATGGTGGCTGGCGGCTTGCCGGAAATGTCGTATACGACCCGGTTGATGCCGCGGACCTCGTTGATGATGCGGTTGGACACCCTGGAAAGCAGCGCATGGGGCAACTCGGCCCAGTGCGCGGTCATGAAATCCTGGGTCTGGACCGCCCGCAGCGCCACCACGTACTCGTAGGTGCGGCCGTCGCCCATGACGCCGACCGATTTCACCGGCAGGAACACCGCGAATGCCTGCGAGGTCCGGTCGTACCAGCTCTGCCCGTCGGCGTCGACGGTGGCACGCAACTCCTCGATGAAAATAGCGTCGGCGCGGCGCAACAGGTCGGCGTACTCCCGCTTGACCTCGCCCAGGATGCGCACCCCCAGTCCCGGACCGGGGAAAGGATGGCGATAGACCATCGCGTGAGGCAGTCCCAGCGCCACGCCGAGTTCGCGCACTTCATCCTTGAAGAGGTCGCGCAACGGCTCCAGCAGCTTCAAGTGCAGCGTGTCCGGCAAGCCGCCGACGTTGTGGTGCGACTTGATGTTGTGCGCCTTCTTGGTCTTGGCGCCGGCCGACTCGATCACGTCCGGATAGATCGTGCCCTGGGCCAGCCATTTGACCTGCGGCAGTTTCGCCGCCTCGCGCTGGAATACATTTACGAACTCGCGCCCGATGATTTTGCGTTTGGCCTCGGGATCGGTGACCCCTGCCAGTTGTTCGAGGAACCGGTCCGACGCGTCAACGTGGATGACTTTCATGTGCATGTGGTCGGCGAATGTTTCCATCACCTGCGCGGGCTCGTTGAGCCGCAACAGGCCGGTATCGACGAACACGCAGGTCAACTGCCCGCCGATGGCGCGGTGGATCAGCGCCGCTGCGACCGACGAATCGACCCCGCCGGACAGCCCCAGGATGACCTCGTCCTTGCCCACCGCCGCATGGATTTTCGCGACCGCCTCGGCGATGTAGTCGGGCATGTTCCAGTCGGGCTTGGCGGCACAGATGTCGCGTACGAAGCGGGCGTAG
>DASQOP010000254.1:0-2443 GCA_035644415.1 Burkholderiales bacterium | reverse complement strand
CTTTTGACGCCTGCACGAACACAGTGACGCGGGCCTGTCCTTCCGGATCATCAGCCGCGGCGCTCATGAGCACGCCGATCCGCCGCATCCGCTCGGTCTGCTGCGCGCGCGCCGCAAGTGGCCGCGCGACTGCCGCGCCGGTAAAAAGGGTGATGAAAGCGCGGCGCTGCATGTCCACCCCCAAAATCAGGAGACGGCATACTAGTACCTCTACACAGTGATTATGACTCTTTGGACGTTACGGGATAGGCGCGGCCCATTTTGGTCCGGGCCTTTTCGGTTGTGAACATCCATTTGATGCGGGCTCCTTCGGCATTTCGCTGACGCTCCCATGCGGCGATTTCGCGGACGAGGCGCTCGGGGTCGTCGATTCTACGGTCCAGGCACTGACCGCGCAGGACGCCGATCTCGATCTCGACCATGTTGAGCCAGCTGGCGTGCTTGGGTGTGTAGTGGAACTCGATGCGGCGCAAGATACGCCGGGCCTCGGCGGGTGTGAATGCCTCATAGAGGGAGCCCGCCGAGTGGGTCGACAGATTATCCTGCACGACCCGGATGCACGCGGCGTCGGGATAATGGACATCGACGAGTTCGCGCATGCATTGGGCGTAATCCTCGGCGGTGCGCCGCGCGGTGACTTTGACCTTACGCCAAGGCTGATTGACGTCGAGCACGACAAAGAGGTTGACGGTGCCGTTGCGGCGATACTCGTAATCGTAGCGTTCGAGTTGGCCCGGCTTGGCCGGGATCGGCTGGCGGACCTCGCCGATGAGTTGGACCGGGCTTTCGTCGAAGCAGACCACCGGTCGCTTGGGATCTGGCGTTTCGGCATAGAGGTCGAGCACGTCTTCCATGCGGGCGACATATTCGCCATCGACCTTTGGAATGCACCACATGTCCTTGCGCCAGGGCTTGAGACCGTTTTCGGCCAGCCGCCGGCGCACCGTCTCGCCCGACAGGCTCTCGTGTCCGGTGAGCTTGACCATGGCGTCAGCCAAAAGTTCCAGCGTCCAGCGGGCGCGACCCTCGGGAGGGTTTGCGCAAGCCGTTGCCACCAGCAAGGCTTCCTCCTTGCCCGTAAGCTTGCGCTCCGCGCCGGGACGCGACTCCTCGCTCAGCGCCCGCTCCAGATTGCCTTCCACGAAACGCCGCTTGGTCCGGTACACGGTCGAACCGCCCACCGCCACCGCCCGGGCAATCTCTTCATCGCTGCGGCCGGCATCGGCTGCCAGCAATATCTGGGCGCGCTTGAGTTTGCGGGCGGCCCGTTTGCCTTTGCTCAACATCGCGGTGAGTTCGCAGCGTTCGGCTTGGCTCAATTCGACCCGGTAACGTACATTCATCTCGACCTCCTTGTCGGAGGACCGGACGAATCGACAAATGAATCAAAAATCAGGCACCGCTCGCAGCCCCAGCGCTCAAGGCTTCACCGAAAAGCAGGGCCAGTACCTGGCTTTCATCTACACTTACTCGCACATTTTCCGACGCCCACCCGCCGAGACCGACATGCAGCGCCACTTTCAAGTCAGCCCGCCCTCGGTCCACCAGATGATCGTGACGCTCGAACGAAATGGCCTCATTCGCCGTCAACCCGGCGTCGCCCGAAGCATCCAAATCCTCGTTGCTCCGAAAGACCTGCCCATCCTAAATTGGCTGGAAATCAACCAGTCATAATCACTGTGACGAGGAACTAGTCGCAATTGCGCTGCCGGCTGCTATATAAGACACGTTCTTGGTCGTCATGGCCGGGCTTGTCCCGGCTATCCACGTCTTGGCCGGCGAAGCAAAAGGACGTGGATGCCCGGGACAAGCCCGGGCATGACGGTTTCATTGAGATACCAGGTAATGCAGACGATTTTCGAAACGCCCAATGCGTCAGCGCCCCTGGAAAAGATCGCGCTTGAAACCTACGTGCCGCCGGCCAAGCCCTCGCTGGTCGGGCTGTCGCGCGCGGAGATAGCGGAACGGGTGGGGGCCATCGGCGTGGCCGAGGCGCAGCGCAAGATGCGCGTGCAGCAGCTGTGGCACTGGATCTATGTCCGTGGCGCCAGGAATTTCGACGAGATGACCAGCATTTCCAGGGAAATGCGCACCCAACTCGATGCGCATTTCACCGTTGAGCGTCCCGAAGTGGTCGCGGAGCAGGTTTCCAGCGACGGCACCCGCAAATGGCTATTACGATTGCCGAGCGGCGATGCAAACGAGAAGGCGCATGAAGTCGAGTGCGTCTATATTCCGGAAACCGACCGCGGCACGCTGTGCGTCTCCTCGCAGGTCGGCTGCACCCTGAATTGCACGTTCTGCCATACCGGCACGCAACGGCTGGTGCGCAATCTCACGTCAGGCGAAATCGTCGGCCAGATCATGGTGGCACGCGATCGCCTCAATGACTGGGCCGACCGCGTCACCCCGACCGGCAGCCGTCTCGTCACCAATGTAGTGA
>DASQOP010000253.1:0-4502 GCA_035644415.1 Burkholderiales bacterium | reverse complement strand
CCTCAGGCGTTCGCTGATGAGCCGCGGTATGAAGCTACTAATCACGCTGGTACTGTTGCTCGGCGCGGTCATGCTGTACCTGCTTTCCAGCGTCAGCGCCGACACGCCGCTGTTCTCCGGCGATCTGCCGCTGCTGCTGGGCCTGGGCGTTGGACTGGTGCTGGTGCTCATGCTGGTGGTCGGCTACCAACTGCTGGTGCTGCGCCGGCGTCTCAAGGCGCGGGTATTCGGCTCCAAGCTGACGCTGCGGCTGGTGCTGTTGTTCGCCTTAGTGGCGGTGTTGCCGGGCGCGCTCGTGTACGGTGTGTCGGTGCAGTTTTTGTCGCGGTCGATCGACTCCTGGTTCGACGTGCGGGTCGATAAGGCGTTGGAAGGCGGCTTGAGCCTGGGCCGGGTAACGCTGGACAACATGCTCAAGGAATTACGCGCCAAAGCCGAGTCGATGACTCTTGAACTTACCGAGCGCTCGCCGCAGCGGCGTCTGGCCGCGCTTAACACGCTGCGCGAAAAGGCTGGAGTGCACGAGGCGGCATTGCTCGGCCCCGACGGCTCGGTGATGGCTTTTTCGGGCGCGGACCCCACTGGTCTGGTTCCGGAACTGCCCTCGCCGTCGGTGGTGCGGAAGGTGCGCATGCAGCAACCTTACAGCGCCATCGAGGCTGTCGGCGACGGCGGGCTGCAACTGCGGGTGCTGGTGCCGGTGAACGATGTGTCCGGCACCACCTCGTTGCTGCAGTTGGTGCAACCCGTGCCTTCGCACTTGGCGCGCGACGCGCAAACTGTTCAGGAAATCTACCGCGATTACCAGCAACTGTCGCTGTCGCGCCAGGGTCTGCAGCGTCTTTTTGCGCTAACGCTGACATTGTCGCTGCTGCTGGCGCTGCTCTCCGCGCTGCTCCTGGCAATCGTGTTCAGCGAGCGTTTGTCCGCGCCGCTGGGCATACTGGCCGCCGGCACGCGCGCGGTTGCGCAGGGTGATTTCAGCCCGCGCCACACGGTCAAGAGCGACGACGAGCTGGGTCTTCTGACCGAATCATTCAATACCATGACCATGCAGCTTGCCGACGTACGCGCCGAGGCGCAGCGCAACCAGGAGCAGCTCGCCGCTGCCAAGGCCTACCTCGAAAGCGTGCTCGGTAATCTGTCGACGGGCGTGATGTCATTCGACTCGGAATTCCGGTTGCGCTCCGCCAATCTCAGCGCGGTCGAGATCTTCGGCGTGGACGTCGGCGCCCTGATCGGCACGCCCCCGCATGAATGGGGGGCGCGCGAGCCGCGGCTCGCTGCGGTCGGCCAGATCGTGCACGAAGCCTTCCAGCGGGCGCGCCCGGAGGTCTGGGAACAGCAGGCCGAGCTGTCCGGCGCCGCGGGCACGCAAGTATTGCTGTTACGTGGCTCGCGGCTCACCGCCGGCGCGGAGTCCGGGATGGTGCTGGTTTTCGACGACATCACCCGTTTGCTGCAGGCGCAGCGGCTCGCAGCCTGGGGCGAGGTGGCGCAGCGGCTCGCTCACGAGATCAAGAACCCGCTCACGCCGATCCAGCTTTCGGCGGAGCGGTTGCAGCGGCGGCTTGCCGACAAACTCAGCGAGCAGGAAGCCGAAATCCTGCAGCGCTCCACCCAGACCATCGTCAACCAGGTGGCGGCGCTCAAAGGCATGGTAGACGCGTTCAGCCAGTACGCGCGCTCACCCGAGGCCGACCTGCAGCCCTTGGACCTGAATCAGCTCATCCGCGACGTACTCGGGCTGTACGAATCGTCGCGCCCGGCATTGCAACTCGACCTGGCCGGCAATTTGCCGCACATCTCGGGCGATGCCGCGAAGTTGCGCCAGGTCATCCACAACCTGCTGCAGAATGCGGAGCAGGCGGTGGCGGAAGTCGTCGTGCCGCGCATCGTGCTGCGCACCGATACGGCTCGAGACGGCGTGCGGCTCACCATCCAGGACAACGGTCCGGGCTTTCCCGAGGCGCTGATGGGCCGGGCGTTCGAGCCCTATGTCACCACCAAGGCCAAGGGCACGGGACTCGGGCTGGCCATCGTCAAGAAGATTGTGGAAGAACATAGCGGAGGCATTGCCATCGTCAACCTGCCATCGTCTGGGGCCAGCGTTACCGTGACACTGCCGTTGGCACCGGCCGAGGCGGCCGCGCTGCGGGCCAACAGGCAGGCCGGCAGATGAGCCAGATTCTGGTAGTGGACGACGAAGTCGGTATCCGCGAGCTGCTCTCGGAAATTCTGCGTGACGAGGGCCACCAGGTGCGACTGGCGCAGAACGCCAGCGAGGCACGGCAGATCCGCGGCCGCGTGCGTCCGGATCTGGTGCTGCTCGACATCTGGATGCCCGACACCGACGGCATTTCGCTGCTGAAGGAATGGGCGAGCACCGGCCAGCTCACCATGCCGGTGGTAATGATGTCCGGCCATGGCACCATCGACACCGCGGTAGAGGCGACCCGTATCGGCGCCTATGCCTTCCTGGAAAAGCCGATCGCTTTGCAGAAACTGCTTTCCACCGTCGGCACGGCGCTCAAGCAGGGCGCGCCCAGGCCCGGCGTGCCGGCGGTGCTGGTTACCGCGGGCAAGTCGCGTGCTGTGGAACAGTTGCGCGCCCAGATCGAGCGTTTGCGCGCCTTGAAAACGCCCGCGCTTTTTGTCGGCGAACCGGGGACCGGGATGGAGCAGTGCGCGCGCCTGCTGCAACAGTCCAACGCCGCATGGGTGGCACCGGAGGATCTGGCAGTATTCGATCAGGCGGAGAACAATCTGGTCGGACAGGCGGCCGAGGGCATCCTGTACCTGCGAGACATCGACACGCTTTCGCGCAGTCAGCAGAAGAGTCTGCTGGGACAGACGCTCAAACTGGATCGCTACAACGCGCGCCTCGTCTCCTCGACTTCGGCGCCGCTGGCGGAATTGGTGGCGGGCGGCGCCTTCGATCCGAGGCTATATGCGCTGCTGGCCGGCGTGATCGTGCGCGTGCCCGCGCTGCGCGAGCGCGCCGAGGACGTTCCCGAGCTTGCCAATCTGGTGCTGTCGCGGGCGATCGAGGCGAAAGAAACGCCGCTACGAGCGTTCAATACTGCGGCGCTGAATGCCCTGCGCAATTACCATTGGCCCGGCAATTTGATTCAACTCGAAAGCGTGGTGAAGACCGTGGCCCAGCTCGCGCTCGGCGCCGGCATCGGCGTTGCCGAAGTCATCAACGCGTTTGCCGTGCTCGAGGCCCCGCTACCCAACCCCACGCAGTCGCTGCCGCTGGACCGCGAGCTGCGCGAGGCGCGCGATGCCTTCGAGCGTGTCTACTTCGAGTATCACCTCGGTCGCGAGGGCGGCAACATGAGCCGCGTCGCCGATCGGGTCGGCCTGGAGCGCACCCACCTCTATCGCAAGCTCAAGCAGCTTGGCATCAAGCTTCCGCGCCGCGCCGACGAGTAGCCCGGCGTTCCGACGGACTATCCGGGCTAAAATACCGGCGTTGTCGATCCCGGTCTGCCGGGATTTTTTGTGTTCTCGAAGGGGAGTCATGGCAACCAGGAAGGATCTTGCCAACGCGATCCGCGCGCTGGCGATGGACGCGGTGCAGAAGGCCAATTCCGGCCACCCCGGCATGCCGATGGGCATGGCGGAGATCGCCGAGGTCTTGTGGAATTACCATCTGCGCCATAATCCGGCCAATCCCAAGTGGCCCGATCGCGACCGCTTTGTGCTATCCAACGGACACGGCTCGATGCTGTTGTACGCGTTGCTGCATCTCACCGGCTATGCGTTGCCGCTGGACGAGATCCGGCGCTTCCGCCAGTTGCATTCGATGACTCCCGGCCACCCCGAGTACGGCATGGCACCGGGAGTGGAGACCACTACCGGCCCTCTCGGCCAGGGTCTTGCCAATGCGGTCGGCATGGCCATCGCGGAAAAACTGCTCGCCGCCGAATTCAACCGTCCCGGCCACGACATCGTCGATCACCGCACCTACGTCTTCGTCGGCGACGGTTGCCTGATGGAAGGCATTTCGCACGAAGCCTGTTCGCTTGCCGGCACGCTGGGCCTGGGCAAGCTGACGGCGATCTACGACGACAACGGCATTTCCATCGACGGCCATGTCAGCGGCTGGTTCCGCGATGACACGCCGAAACGTTTCGAAGCCTACGGCTGGCATGTGCAGCGCGACGTCGACGGCCACGACGTGGCCGCGGTGGATGCGGCGATCATCCAGGCCGGGCGAGTCGCGGACAAGCCGAGTCTGATCTGCTGCAAGACGGTGATCGGCATGGGCTCGCCCAATAAGGCCGGCAGCCACGAAACGCACGGCGCAGCGCTGGGCGATAAGGAAGTTGCGGCGACCCGGGAGAACATCGGCTGGAAATATCCCCCGTTCGAAATCCCGCAGGATATCTACGCCGGCTGGGATGCGCGGGCAAAAGGCGCCGAACTGGAAACCGGCTGGAACCGGAAGTTCGCCGCCTACGCCAAGGCCTTTCCGCAGGAAGCCGGGGAGTTCA
>DASQOP010000252.1:0-4000 GCA_035644415.1 Burkholderiales bacterium | reverse complement strand
GTCGCGCTCAAGGTGCTGCGCCCCGAGCTCGCCGCCGTGCTCGGCGGTGAGCGGTTTCTCCGAGAGATCAGCCTCACGGCGCAGCTCCAGCACACGCACATCTTGACACTCATCGATTCCGGCGAGGCGGACGGCTTCCTCTATTACGTGATGCCGTACGTTGAGGGCGAGAGCCTCCGCCAACGGCTGGAGCGGGAAGGCCAGCTGCCCCTCGACGAAGCGCTCAGCATTACCCGCGCGATCGCCTCGGCCCTCGACTTCGCGCACGGACGCGGCGTCATCCATCGTGATATCAAGCCCGAGAATGTCATGCTCCACCAGGGCGAGCCCATGGTGGCAGACTTCGGGATCGCGCTGGCGGTGAGCACGGCGGGCCGGGAGCGGCTCACCGAGACGGGACTCTCCCTCGGCACGCCGGCGTACATGAGCCCCGAGCAGGCGAGCGCCGAGCCCCGGCTCGATGGCCGGAGCGATCAGTACAGCCTGGCGAGCGTGTTGTACGAGATGCTGGCGGGAGAGCCACCCTACAACGGTCCGACCGCGCAGGCCATCATCGCCAAGTGCTTGACCGAACCGATACCGCACCTCGGCACCGTTCGCCGCGTTACACCGGCGGTGGAAGCCGCCGTGACTAAAGCGCTCGCGAAAGCCCCGGCCGACCGATTCGCCACGGCAGGAGCCTTCGTCGCAGCGCTCACGGCCGGCTCGACTCGGGCGGTGCGCCCCCGATGGCAGTCCGCCGGCGGTGCACTGGCAGTCCTGATCATCATCGGTGGCGCTGCAGCGTGGTTCTATGCTTCCAAGAGTTCCCAAGTCGGTCAGGACCACCCCAACGTCGTGCCCTTCACGAGTTCGCCAGGTCAGAAATTTCATCCCGTCTTCTCGCCGGACGGCAACCAGATTGCCTATGCTTGGAGAGGCGAAAACGACGACAATTCCGACATTTATGTCAAGCTGATTGGCGCGGGCGGTCCGCTCCGACTTACCAGCAGTCCCGCCAGGGAGTATTGCCCCGCGTGGTCACCCGACGGCCGTTACATCGCCTTCATTCGCGATGGACCGTCGAGTGACAGAGCTGCTTACTACCTGATCCCAGCGTTGGGGGGGGCCGAACGCAAGATTGGGGAGGCATATGACCGAAGCCAGGTCTCTGGGCGGTGCATCGACTGGTCGCTCGACGGCAAGTACCTGATCGTGGCGGATAGAATGGCGCCTGAGGAGTCCCGCTCCAGCATCCTGCTCTTGTCGGTTGAGGACGGACAACGGAAGGTATTCGTCTCCCAGCCCGATCTCTATGTCGCCGATCCAATTCTCTCCCCCGATGGAACAGCGATCGCCTATGCCGGAGGAGCAGGCTTTATTGCCAGTGACATTTATGTCGTGCCTGCCAGCGGTGGCGGATCCCGTCGCCTGACTTCCGACGGACGATTCCTGGCCGGTCTCGCCTGGACGCCAGACGGAAAAGAAATTGTATTCACCTCAAATCGTGGCGGCCTGATGAGATTGTGGCGCATCTCTTCTTCAGGGGGCACGCCGGCGCTGGTGAACGGGGTGGGTGAGGGCGCGAGCTCGCCGACCATTTCTACCAAGGGAGATCGGCTAGCCTATATCAATGGCCGTGACGATGCGAACCTCTGGCGAACACGCGGACCTGTGTGGAAAGGCCGCCCTCCCCCTCCGATGAAAATGGTTGCTTCATCACGGGCGGACTATGAGGCCGCCTATGCTCCCGATGGTAAGCGGATCGCGTTCGCATCCGATCGCTCTGGGAGTATGGAAATCTGGACTTGCAATAGCGACGGCACCAACCAGGCACAGCTTACGTCTTTGAAGGCGACCGATGCAGGCTCGCCGAGTTGGTCTCCGGACGGAAAGACCATTGCGTTTGATGCCCGGCTCGAAGGCCACGGTGATATCTTCGTTATCAGTGCCGATGGAGGCGCTCCCCGCCGTCTCACCAGCGATCCGGTCGACAATAATGTCCCGACGTGGTCGCGAGATGGCAAATGGATCTATTTTTCCTCGAGCCGGACGGGGAATTGGCAGATTTGGAAAGTACCGTCCGGGGGTGGCAGTGCTGTACAAGTTACCAAGAGCGGTGGCTTCAGCGCCCAGGAATCTCCCGATGCCAAGTCTCTCTACGTGTGGGTACAGGGAGGGACTATTTGGAAAATGCGGCTCCCGGGCGCGGAGCCCGTCCGCGTCCTCCCAGGCGTGCAGCTGTTTGTCTGGTGGAAAATTACTCGTGATGGCATTTACTTCATTGACGGGTCAACGATCCCCGCCCGCGTCAGACTCTTGGACTTGGCAACCCAACGCGTGAGAACCATTACTTCGATGGACCTCGGACCCGGGGCCCCTGGCGCCCAGTACTTTGATCTCTCTCCCGATGGGCAGTGGATTCTCTTCGACCGTTTAGACCAGGTTGAAAGCGATATCATGTTGATCGAGAACTTCCGCTGAGCGTGTGGACAAGTCGCTGCTCCGCTGATAGCTTCGCCCCTTCCTCATCCAAGCCTATGCCCCCATTCCTCGCAGAACTGCTCGGCACCATGCTGTTGATCGTCCTGGGCGATGGCGTGGTCGCCAACGTCGTGCTCAACAAGACCAAAGGCCAGAACGCCGGGTGGATCGTCATCACCGCCGGCTGGGGGTTCGGCGTGGCGGTCGCGGTGTATGCCGTGGGCGCCTTCAGCGGCGCACACTTGAACCCCGCGGTGACCATCGGCCTCGCCTCGATCGGCAAGTTCCCGTGGGCCTCGGTGCCCGGCTACATCGCGGCCCAAATGCTCGGCGCGTTGCTCGGGGCCACCATCGTCTGGCTCGCCTACTTGCCGCACTGGGCCGTGACCGAAAGCCAGGCAGGGAAGCTGGCCGTGTTTTGCACCGGGCCTGCCATCCGCGACCCGGCCGCGAATCTCCTGACCGAGGTCATCGGCACGTTCGTGCTGGTGCTGGGGGTGCTGGCCATCCTGACACCGAAGAATCTCAACCCGCTGCACGGTTGGGATGCGGGATTCGGCCCGTTCCTCGTCGGCATTCTCGTATGGGCCATCGGCCTTTCGTTGGGCGGGCCGACCGGCTACGCGATCAATCCGGCTCGTGACTTGGGTCCGAGAATCGCTCACGCGCTGCTGCCGATCGCGGGCAAGGGCAATTCGGACTGGGGCTACGCGTGGATACCGGTGGCCGGACCGATCATCGGCGGCCTGATCGCGGCCTTCGTGTACAAGACCTGGTGGCCGGCGTGAAATACATCCTGGCCCTCGACCAGGGCACCACGAGCTCGCGCGCCATGGTGTTCGACCACAGCGGGAGCGTGGTTGCGTTGGCGCAGAAGGAGTTTCGTCAGATTTTCCCCAAGCCCGGCTGGGTGGAGCACGACGCGACGGAGATCTGGGCCACGCAGTTGCACACCGCGACGGAAGCGCTCGGCCAGGCCGGACTGACTGCCACGGACATCGGCGCCATCGGGATCACGAATCAGCGGGAGACAACCGTAGTCTGGGATCGCGACACCGGCGAGCCGGTGCATCACGCCATTGTGTGGCAGGATCGTCGCACCGCCGCCCGGTGCGACCAGTTGAAGGCCCGCGGGCTGGCGCCCATGATCAAGCGCAAGACCGGCCTCGTGGTAGATGCCTATTTTTCCGGCACAAAACTCGAATGGATTCTGCGCAATGTTCCGGGCGCGGGGGCCAAAGCCAAGGCCGGCAAGCTGGCATTCGGCACCGTGGACTCGTGGCTCGTATGGAACTTGACGGGCGGCCGCGTGCACGTGACCGATCCGAGCAACGCGTCGCGCACGATGCTCTTCAATCTCCGAACCGGCGATTGGGACGACGAGCTGCTGAAGCTGTTCGGCGTGCCGCGCTCGGTGTTGCCCGCGGTCGGCTCGTCGAGCGAAGTGTACGGCGAAACGACGCTGTTCGCCGGGGGCCGCGCCATTCCGATTGCCGGCATTGCGGGCGATCAGCAGGCTGCGCTGTTCGGCCAGGCG
>DASQOP010000251.1:0-2208 GCA_035644415.1 Burkholderiales bacterium | reverse complement strand
AACGCGATCAGCCGCCAGATGTTGCTCGACGCGCTTCAAGGTCAATACGCTGAGCGCCTGACCGAGGTCGTGCGTTGCGTTTGCGGTGTCGGCGACGTCGCTGTCGCCAGCATGCGGGCGCTGGAAGTCGGACACAGTTCGGGCGCGGATGTTTTATGCGGGCTGCTGTTCGGCTATTCGCCCACGCTGATTGCGAGGCCGATCCAGTTTGCCCGCACAGACCATTTTTTTTGCGATTGCCAAGCTGCGCACGGCAGCGATCGCCTGTTGATCAGGGAGAATAGGACTTGTCGGCCACACTGGTGAAAATCGTGCCCAGGGAATACCGGGACTCGGTCTCGCTGATGCAACTGTCCGCGATGCTGGGGAAGCTCCCGGGCGTGGAGCAGGCTTCCGCAGCGATGGCCACCGAAAACAACCTGGTACTGCTCGCAGAGGCAGGGTTGCGCGTGGACGCGAAAGGCGCGGGGGCGAGCGACTTGCTGATCGTGGTGCAGGGAGAGAAGTCGGCGCTGCCTGCCGCCATGGAGGAGGCGATGAAGAGCCTCACGCGGCAGACCGAGGACAACGGCGCTGAAGCGCGGGTGGCGCTGCGACCGCGCAGCATCCAGATGGCGCTGAAGACCACGCCCGAAGCCAACATGGCGCTCATTTCCACACCGGGAGACTACGCGGCGGCCGAAGCAATGAAAGCCCTGCGCCTCGGACTCAACGTGATGTTGTTCAGCAACAACGTCTCCGAGGAGGAGGAACTCCTGCTCAAGCGGTTCGCACGCGACGCCGATCTCATCGTCATGGGCCCGGACTGCGGCACCGCGATCATCAACGGAACGCCGCTTGCCTTCGCCAACGTGGTGAAGCGCGGCCCCGTGGGCGTGGTCGGCGCCTCGGGCACGGGATTGCAGCAGGTCACCGTGCTGGTGGACCGGCTTGGATCGGGGATCTCGCAGGCAATCGGCACCGGCGGGCGCGATCTGCACCGCGATATCGGCGCGATCTCGATGCTCAAGGGTCTTAAGGACCTTGCCGCGGACCCCGCCACCCAGGTCATCGTGCTGATATCCAAACCGCCTGCTCCCGAAGTGGCCGAGCGCGTGCTCGCCGAGGCCGCCCAGGCCGGCAAGCCGGTGGTGGTGAATTTTCTCGGCACCGATCCGAAGCAGGTCGGGCGCAAGGGCGTGCATGCAGTGAAGACGCTGGAGGATGCGGCGCGCGCGGCGGTCGCCATCGTCAAGGGTGAGAAGCCGCGCGACAGTTACGCCGAAGCCCCGTCCGCGCCGTCCGGGCTGCCGCGTTTCGCCAATACACAGCGTTACGTCCGCGGACTCTACAGCGGCGGCACGTTCTGTTATGAGGCCACGCTGTTGCTGGGCGAACTCCTGGGCGACGTGTACTCCAATACGCCCACGCACGGAACCACCGAGCTTGCCGACATCTGGCAAAGCCGGCAGCACACGCTGATCGACCTCGGAGACGACGTCTTCACGCGCGGACGCCCGCACCCGATGATCGACTACCGCCTGCGCACCGAGCGCATCGCCAAGGAGGCGGAAGATCCGGAAACCGCCGTGATCCTGCTCGACGTGGTGCTGGGATACGGCAGCCACATGGACCCGTCGAGCGAATTGGTGCCGGCGATAAATCGCGCACGGACGACCGCGTCCGCGCAGGGAAGAGTCATCGTCTTCGTCGGCCAGATCTGCGGCACCGCCGCCGATCCGCAGGATTTCGCCCGGCAGACGCGGGCGCTTGCTGATGCCGGCATGCTGTTCGCCGAAAGCAATGCGCAGGCCGTGCGTCTTGCGGCCGGCATCGCCTCCACGCTCGCCCCGTCGGCGGCGCAGCGCTTGCGCAAATCCTAGTTCGGGACCAGAACGCAATGAACAAGCTGTTCCAGGAAAACCAGCCGCTGATCAACGTCGGATTGCAGTCGTTCGCCGATTCCGTCATGGCGGCCGGAGGCAAGGCGGTACATCTGGATTGGACTCCGCCCGCCGGGGGCAACCGCGTGGCCGGCTGGTGCCTGGCGCAGTTGCTGAATCATCCGTCGCTGGAAGCCGCGAACGAGAAAGCGTACGCCGCCTTCCTCGCTGCGCAGCCGGTGCTTGCCGGGGTCGGTGTTGCGCGCGAGCACTTGCCGGGCATGGGCGATCGCATGATCCTGCACGCCGGACCTCCGATCGCCTGGGAGGAAATGTGCGGGCCGAT
>DASQOP010000250.1:0-6846 GCA_035644415.1 Burkholderiales bacterium | reverse complement strand
CGCCACTGGTCCAGCGGCCCGGTCGGGACCACGTCGCTGTGTCCCGCGAAGCAGACGAGCGGCGCGCGGCTGCCGCGCCGCATCCAGAGATTGTCGACTTCGCCGTGGCGCATCGGCTCCGCCTTGAAGCCTAGCCGCGCCAGCCGCTGCCGCAGGATCTCCTGGCATCCGGCATCGTTTGGCGTAACCGAAGCGCGCGAGATCAGCTCGCGCGCAAGTTCGAAGGTGGCGGACGACATGGCGGCCGAGTCCGGCATCACGGGCGCCGGAGAACCGGGCGGCGGTTCACTTCTTGCTGTCGGTATCCACGTTCAGCTTGATTTCGCTGAACGAGTAACCTCCGCCCGGCTTGACCATCACTTTCCCGGTCGGGCTCTCGCCGATCTTGCCGGAGGCCTTCTGTTCATAATTGTTGATCAGCCAGGACAGGTTGGTGGCGGAATCCGAGTTCTTCAGCGCCTCGTCCTTGGAAACGGTCCCTGCCATGAACAGTTCGAACAGGGCGTGCTCGAAGGTCTTCGACCCGGGCGAAAGGCTTTGCTCCATCGCTTCTTTGATCTGGTCGATTTCGCCCTTCTTGATCAGTTCGGCGACGTGCTTGGTGTTGAGCATGACCTCCACCGCAGCGACCTGCGAACCGTCGTTCGCCTTGACCAGCCGCTGGGAAATGATGGCGCGCAGGCAGATGGAAAGGTCGGACAGCAGCGAATTGCGCGCTTCGTAGGGGAAGAAGTTGATGATGCGGTTGAGCGCGTGGTAGCTGTTGTTGGCGTGCAGCGTGGACAGGCACAGGTGGCCGGTCTGCGCGTAGAGCAGCGCGTGCTGCAGCGTCTGGCGGTCGCGGATCTCGCCGATCATCATCATGTCCGGCGCTTCGCGCATCGCGTTCACCAGCGCGTTTTCGTAGGAGCGGGTGTCGGTGCCGACTTCGCGCTGGTTGATCACGCACTTGTCGTTGCGGAAAACGAACTCCATCGGGTCCTCGATGGTGAGGATGTGCCCGGGCTTTTGAGCGTTGCGGTGCTCGATCATGGCGGCGAGCGTGGTGGACTTGCCGGAACCGGTGGACCCGGCCACAACGACGAACCCGCGCTTCTCCAGCACCAGGTCCTTGAGGATCGTGGGCAGCTTGAGCTTTTCGATCCCCGGCGTACCGCTCTTGAGATAGCGGATCACCATCGCCACGTTGCCGCGCTGGCGGAAGACGTTGACGCGGAAACGGCCGATGTCCTGGACTACGTAGGAGAAGTTCATCTCCATGGTCTCCTCGAACTCGCGTATCTGCCGGTCAGTCATCACTTCGTAGGCGATCTTGCGGGCGCCCTCCGCATCGATCACCTGCGCGTTCACCGGCATGATGCCGCCGAGGATCTTGATCGACACCGGGGCGCTGGCCGAGATGAAAAGATCCGATGCCTGCTTTTCCGCCATCAGCTTGAATAGTGGGCTTAGAAACATGGTGGCCTCGATGACTCCTGGTAGTAGTGGTTGCGCCGATCCGCGCCGCGTAACCGGAAGGCTCCTGCTAGTCGCCGCGGAGGAGCTCGTTGATGCTGGTCTTGGCGCGGGTCTTGGCGTCTACCTGCTTGACGATGACCGCGCAGTAAAGACTGTATTTGCCGTCGGCCGAGGGCAGGTTGCCCGACACGACCACAGACCCGGGTGGAATCCTGCCGTAGAGGGTTTCGCCGGTCTGACGATTGTAGATCTTTGTGCTGCTGCCGATGTAGACGCCCATCGAGATCACCGAGCCTTCGCCGACCGCCACGCCCTCGACGATCTCGGAGCGGGCGCCGATGAAACAATTGTCCTCGATGATGGTCGGATTGGCCTGTACCGGTTCCAGAACTCCGCCGATCCCCACGCCTCCGGAGAGGTGGACGTTCTTGCCGATCTGCGCGCATGAGCCCACCGTGGCCCAAGTGTCCACCATGGTGCCTTCATCCACGTAGGCGCCGATATTCACGAAGGAGGGCATCAGCACCACGTTCCTGGCGATGAACGAGCCGCGCCGCGCCGCCGCCGGCGGCACTACGCGGAACCCGCCGGCGCGAAAATCGGCAGCGCCGTAGTCGGCGAACTTGGCCGGCACCTTGTCGAAGTAATTGGTGTAGCCGTCGCGGACCACTGCGTTGTCCTGCAGCCGGAACGACAGCAGGACGGCTTTCTTGACCCACTGGTGGGTGACCCACTCGCCGCCGATTTTCTCCGCGACCCGCAGCGTACCGGCGTCCAGACCATCGATAACTTCGGCAACGGCGTCCTTGAGGGCGGGTTCGGCGTTGTTTGGCGAGATGTTGGCACGGTTATCGAAGGCCTTCCCGATGACCGACTGCAAATCCGTCATTCCTGTTTTTTCCTTGTGAGTGTTGAGAGAAAAATTCGGCCAGCCGTTGCGCCGCTTCGACGCATTCCTCGACCGGGGCCACCAGCGCGATGCGCACGAAGTTCGCCCCCGGATTGACGCCGCGGGCCTCGCGGGCCAGAAAACTGCCGGGTACGACGCTTACATTATATTGCTCAAACAAGCGTTTAGCGAATTCCGTGTCGGCGATCGGGGTGCGCAGCCAAAGGTAGAACGCCGCTTGCGGCATGGGGGCATCGGTGACTTCGGCAAGCAGGGCCACTGCTTTCTGGAATTTCTCCCGGTATAGCCGCCGGTTGTCGCGCACGTGCTCTTCGTCCTGCCACGCCGCGGTACTGGCGGCCTGCACCGCAGGGCTCATCGCGCAGCCGTGGTAAGTCCGGTAAAGCAGGAACTTCGCCAGGATGTCCGCATCGCCGGCGACGTAGCCGGAGCGCATCCCGGGCACGTTCGAGCGTTTCGACAGGCTGCCGAATGCGACCAGACGCGGGAACTGGCCACGGCCGAGGCGATGCGCGGCTTCCAGGCCGCCGAGCGGCGCATGGCCTTCGTCGAAATAGATCTCCGAGTAGCACTCGTCGGAGGCGATCACGAAGCCGTGGCGATCGGAAAGATCGAACAGAGTCTGCCACTCTTCGAGGGTCATGACGCTGCCGGTGGGATTGCCCGGCGAGCAGACGTAGACCAGCTGGGTGCGGCTCCACACCGATTCGGGCAACTGGCCGAAATCGAGAGCGAAGCGGTTGTGCGGGAGAATATTGAGGAATTGCGGTTCTGCCCCGGCCAGGAGCGCGGCGCCTTCGTAGATCTGATAGAAGGGATTCGGGGCCACCACGACCGGCCCTTCGCGCGAGGCGTTCACAACAGCCTGCGCGAACGCGAACAGCGCTTCCCGGCTGCCATTGACCGGCAGCACCTGTTTTACCGGGTCGATACGTGGCAGCCGGTAACGCCGCTCGATCCATGCCGCGATTGCGGCGCGCAGCGTTTCGCTGCCCGCGGTTGCGGGGTAGCTCGACAATCCATCCAGCTTGGCGCTCAAGGCCTCGCGAATGAACTGCGGTGTGGCATGCTTCGGCTCGCCGATCGACAGATTGATCGGACGCAACGAGGCGTTGGCTTTCACTTCCGAGAGCAGCGCGGCAAGCTTCTGGAAAGGGTAGGGTTGCAGCCTGGTCAGGTTCGGATTCATCAGCGTACGCTTGACTGCGGCGCGATGCTGTCGAGTTCGATGCGCGGTGCCGGCATCCAGCCCTTCTTGCGGTGTTCGGCGATGACGGTGGTGAAGATGCCCCCACGCACGTAGAAGCGTGCAGTCAGGCGCATGAAGCGAGGCTTCGTCGCCGTGGCTAGATCGTCGAGAATGCGGTTGGTGACGGCTTCGTGGTAGGCGCCCCGGTCGCGGTAGGCCCAGATATAGGTTTTCAGGCTCTTGAGTTCCACGCATTTGCGGTCGGGAACGTAATCGAGGTAAAGCGTGGCGAAGTCCGGCTGTCCGGTCATCGGGCAGAGGCAGGTGAATTCCGGAATCTCCATATGAATCAGGTAATCCCGCTGCGGATTCGGATTGGGGAAGGTCGCCAGGGTCAGCGCCGGCTTGCTCGGCATTCTCTTGGGGGCGATTCAGTTGTTAAAATACGCCCTGAAAAAACACGCGCCTGGTCCTTGTTAGGGGCCCCAGGCGCTTGTTTTATGGGCATCCGTTCAAAATTATAAGCCTTTATAGAATTGCGACAGTGCGACTCACTCACATCAAACTGGCCGGTTTCAAGTCCTTCGTCGACCCTACCCACATCCCGGTCCCCGGCCAACTGGTCGGCGTCGTCGGTCCCAACGGCTGCGGCAAATCCAACGTGATCGACGCGGTGCGCTGGGTGCTCGGGGAATCCTCGGCCAAGCAGCTTCGCGGCGAGAACATGCAGGATGTCATCTTCAACGGCTCCGGTGAGCGCAGGCCGGTCGGCCGCGCCAGCGTAGAGCTGATTTTCGACAACAGTCTGGGCAAGGCAGCCGGGCCGTGGTCGCAGTACGGCGAGATTTCGGTCAAGCGCGTGCTCGAGCGCGACGGAGAGTCGTCTTATTTCGTCAACAACTTGCACGTGCGCCGGCGCGACGTCGCCGACATTTTCCTGGGTACCGGCCTGGGCGGCCGCGGCTACGCGATCATCGAGCAGGGGATGATTTCGCGCATCATCGAGGCCCGGCCGGAAGACCTGCGCAGCTTCCTCGAGGAGGCGGCCGGCGTATCGAAATACCGCGAGCGCCGGCGCGAAACCGAACTCAGGCTCGACGACACGCGCGAAAACCTGCTGCGGGTGGACGATATCCGCCGGGAGCTCGGGGCACAGCTCGAGCACCTTGAATCCCAGGCCGAAAGGGCGGGCAGATACCGGGAGCTGGAGGCTGAGCTGAAGCGTACACAGCACACGTTGTGGCTGCTGCGCAAACGCGACGCCGCAGCGCAGCGCGCCCGCATCGGCCGCGATATCGAGGCGACGGGCGTGGAGCTGGAAGCCGAGACCGCCAGCCTGCGCGATGCCGAAAAGCGCGTCGAGGAATTGCGCGCCGGCCATTACAGCGCTTCGGATGCGGTACACGCCGCCCAGGGCGCGCTCTACGAGGTCTACGCCGAAGTCGCCCGCATCGAGCAGCAGATCCAGTACCTCCACGACAGCCGCAATCGCGCCGAGCACCAGCTCGAGTCGGTGCGGGCGCAGGAAGCCGAGCAGCGCAGCCGGCAGGCGTCACAAGAGGCGGCGCGCAGCGCCAGCGAGGAGTCGCTGGCAAAGGCTCGCAGGCAACTGGCCGCGCTTGCTGATGGACTGCAGGCCGCGCGAGCCGCCTTGCCGGCCGCTGAAGAGGCGTATCGGAACGCACAGGCGCAGCTTGCCGAGGCGCAACACCGCCTCACCGAAGCCGAACAACAGCTGAAACTGGAGGAAGCCCGCGCCGGCCACGGCGAGAAGCTGCTGCTGCAGCTTGAAACGCGGCGCGCGCGATTGGAAGAAGAGCGCGACGGCCTGGAAGTGCCGAACCTGAGCGAACTGGTAAGGCTGGAAACGGAGATCGGGGAGCTGGCTCAGCGGCTCTATGAACAGCGCGATGCGCTCGAAAAGTGCGACGCCGATTTGCCCACGCTCGAAGCAACGATGCACGGCGCGGACCAGGATGCCGAGCAGACCCAGCAGCATCTCAACCAGCTCGATGCCCGGATCACTGCGCTGCAGTCGCTGCAGGAGCGGGTGAGTCGGGCGGGAGAAATCGAACCCTGGCTGGAACGCCACGAATTGCGCAGCAACCCGCACTTCTGGCAGGGAATCAGGATCCGGGAAGGCTGGGAAAACGCACTCGAAGCGGTATTGGGCGAGCGCCTGAACAGCGTCGGTCTCATCGACCTCGCTCAGGTGCATGCCTGGCTGGCGGAGACGCCGCCGGGGAAGGTTTCCTTCCACCGCAGCGCTGGGGCTGCCGCCGCCGTCGAGCCTGCCGTGGCGGGGCTTACACGGCTCAGCGATTATGTGATCTGCACCGACGCGCGGCTGGCAGCGGTGCTTGGCGACTGGCTGGCGCGGGTCTACGTGCTGCCGGATCCTGCCAGGGGCGTGGAACTGGCCCGCGACCTGCCCGCCGGCGCGATGCTGGTCAGTGCGCAAGGGCATGTATTCACCGCCACCAGCGTCAGTTTCCATGCGGCCGATTCGGAAGTGCACGGCATCCTGTCGCGCCAGCGTGATATCGAGGCGTTGTTCGCGGAGCGCGGCAGTGCTGACGAGGAACTGGGACGGCAACGCGCCGCCGCGATGTCCCGCAAATCCGAATTCGAGGAACGCCGCACGCAGGCCGAGTGCCTGCGGCGCACGGTGGCCGAATTGCAGGAGCACCATCACCAGCTGAAACTGGACCACGTGCGCCTGTCGCAGCTTGCCGAGCGCCTCAAGGAGCGTGGCGAGCAGATCGTGCGCGAGCTTGCGGAGATCGATGCCGAGATGGCGCGCGAGTCGGTGCAGTGCGAGTCGGCGAGCCATCAGATCGATGCACTGGCCGCCGGAATGGATGCGTTGCGGGCCGGGGTCGAATCCGCTGGACAGGCGCACGCAAACGCGGAATCGGCCTTGCAAGGCAGCCGGGTGAACGCACAGCAAATCGAGCGGGAGCACCAGGAAGCCCAGTTTCAGGAAACAACTATATCGACTAAGATCATTGATATAAAAGAATCACTTGATGTTATTTCTCAGAGTCTGAAGCGCCTCGCCAGCGATTCCGAGGCGCTGTCCGAGGAGATCTCCCGGAGCGACGAGGGCCCACTCCAGACGCAACTGCAGGTGCAACTTGATGCCCGTGTGGAGCGCGAGCAAAGCCTGAAGCAGGGCCGCGATGAATTGCAGGCCGCCGAGGACAGGCTGCGTGCTACCGAGCTGGAGCGCCTCGGGTCGGAACAGAAGCTGGCGCCGTTGCGCGAACGCATCAACGAACTGCGTCTC
>DASQOP010000249.1:0-12237 GCA_035644415.1 Burkholderiales bacterium | reverse complement strand
GGATTCGTACTTCTCCCAATCGCAATACTCTTCGATGCCCTCGAGTCCGAATGCGCGACCGTGGATTCTGCCGGTCGCGATGACGATCGGTTTTTGCCTGCGGGGGCGGCTGGTGAAATCCACGCCGGAGATCGGCCAGCCCGACCGGACTGTCACGTCGACGCACTCAGGTTTGCAGCTGCTTCTCGAGTCGCTGCGCGAACACGGCCATCTCCCTTGCCGCCTGTTTATCGCCGCGCCGCTCCGCGACTTCGATTCCGCGGCGATAGGCGTCGAGAGCATCGCGCAGGACACCAGCATCGGTCAGCGCCTTGCCGAGCAGCTTCCATGCGGCGGAATAATTGGGGTCCATCTCGAGCGCGCGCCGCAACTGGTATACGGCGACCCACGTTTCCTTCAGCTTGAGATACTCGGCTCCCAGGCTGAAGCGCAGCAGCGCCGAGTCTTTTCCCTGCGACAAAAGGGCCTCGAGATTGCGGACCACCGCCGCGGGATCCATGCGAAACCTGTCGTTGGCGGCTAGAGTTCGATGCGGGTGCCGAGCTCAACCACGCGATTGGCGGGAATCCTGAAGAATGTCGTGGCGCTTGCGGCATTGCGGGACATCAGGGCAAAAAGCTTCTCGCGCCACAGCGCCATGCCGGGCCCGACTTTCGGAATCAGCGTCTGCCGGCTCAGGAAGAACGAGGTCTCCATCATCTGGAACTTCAGCCCCTTCGCGGCCGCCAGTTCGAGCGCGCGCGGCACGTCCGGTTCGTCCTTGAACCCGTAGTTCGCGATAACCCGGTAAAAGTCGCCGCCAAGCGGCACGATCTCGATGCGCTCTTCGTCGGGGACGTGGGGGATGTCGCGCGTGTGCACGGTGAGCAGCACGACGCGTTCGTGCAGCACCTTGTTGTGGTTGAGGTTGTGCAGCAGCGCATGCGGCACGCCTTCGGCCGCAGCGGTCAGGAACACCGAGGTGCCGGGCACACGGGTCGGCGGATGTGCGGTCACGCTCTGAATGAACGGTTCGATCGGGATCGCCCCCGGGGCCAGCCGCTCCATCAACAGCTCGCGCCCGCGCTTCCAGGTGGACAGCACTGCGAACAGCAGGATTGCGACGACGATCGGGAACCAGCCGCCATGAAAGAGTTTGATTGCGTTGGCGCTGAAAAATGACAGGTCGATGGTAAGAAAGATCAACAGGAGCGGCAGTGCAATCCATAGCGGCCACTTCCACAATTTTCGTACCAGGACGAAGGCGAGGATGGTGTCGATGGCCATTGTGCCGGTAACCGCTATGCCGTAGGCGCCCGCGAGATTGCTCGAGGAGCCGAAGCCGAGCACCAACCCGATCACCGCCGCCAGCAGGACCCAGTTGATCCAGGGCAAATAAATCTGGCCGATTTCGCTTTCCGACGTGTGAGTCACTTCCAGGCGCGGGCAGTAGCCGAGCTGGATTGCCTGGCGTGTCAGCGAGTACGTCCCCGATATGACCGCCTGCGACGCGATCACGGTTGCCATGGTTGCCAGTATCACCATCGGGAAGAGCGCCCACTCCGGAGCCATGTGGTAAAACGGGTGCGCGAGGGCGGCCGGGCTATGAAGGATCAATGCGCCCTGACCGAAATAATTGAGCATCAGCGCCGGCATGACGTAAGCACCCCAGGCGAGCCGGATCGGCTTCTTGCCGAAATGACCCATGTCCGCATACAACGCTTCCGTGCCGGTGATCGCTAGGACCACCGCGCCGAGTACCAGGAAGCCGCCCCAGGCGTTCTCGGCAAAGAACCGTACAGCGTAACCGGGCGAAACCGCAACGAGCACACCCGGGTACTCCATGATGTTGATGATGCCGAGGAGCGCCAGCACCGCGAACCAGACGGCCGTGATCGGACCGAACAACGCTCCGACCATCTCGGTACCTTTCTGCTGAAACACAAACAGCCCGATCAATATCACGATCGTGATCGGGATGACGAAAGGTTGCAGGGCGGGCGTGGCAACTTCCAGGCCTTCCACCGCCGACAGCACCGAGATTGCCGGTGTGATGATGCCATCCCCGTAGAACAGCGCGGCACCGAAAAGCCCGAGCGTCGTCAGCAGCCGGCGGCCGCTGGTACCGCTGGCGGTGGCACGCAGAACCAGGGCCAGCAGGGCCATGATGCCACCTTCGCCGCGGTTGTCGGCGCGCATCATGAACACCACATATTTGAGCGTGACCACGATGACGAGCGACCAGAACACGAGCGACAACACGCCGAGCACGTTGTCATAGTTGGCGGCCACGGGGTGGGAGCCGCTGAATGCCTCCTTCATTGTGTACAAGGGGCTGGTGCCGATGTCGCCAAAGACCACCCCGATGGCCGCGACAGCGAGAGTAAATACGTCGGGTTTCCTGTCGTTTGCGGAAGCGGATCTCATCAAGGTTCTGATCGGAAGGATCAGTGCAGGAAACAGGGACGCGAGAGCTTGCGATGGTTCGCCGGCAATGCCTGCTTGCGACTCATGGTTTCGTTTTTTTCGTCCGCCGGGGGCCGGGAGGCTGGGGGCAATCGGTTATCATCGCCTAACAATTTTCAAGGCTGGCCGCGAAGAGGCGGGGCCTTGTTGTGGCGCGACATTCTATACCCCGGAGCGGGCCGTGACCAAACAGGCAATCAGTTCGAAGGCGTGAGGCGTGAGGGGTGAGGAGTGAGGCGTGAAACGGGCAATGCCAAAGAAAGACAAGCAATCCGCTCGTCAGACGCCGCCGGGTTCGCGCCTGCCAGAAAAGACCGCTTTTTCTGAAACGCCCGGGTTTTCCGTCTCGCGCCTCACGCCTCACGCCTCACCCCTTACGCCTCACTCCTCACCCCTCACTCCTCACCCCTCTCTTTCATTTGCCACCCCTGCGGTGCGCGACAGGCTGGCGCGGCTCGCCATCTTCCAGCTCCCCGATCTGGTGTTGCACCTGCCTCTGCGCTACGAGGACGAGACCCGCATCGTTTCGATCCACGACGCGCTTTCCGGGGACACGGTGCAGGTCGAGGGCACGGTGGTAAAGACCGAAGTCAAATTCCGTCCAGGCCGGCAACTCGTTTCCGAGGTCGATGACGGCAGCGGCAGGCTGATGATGCGGTTCTTCAATTTCTATCCCAGCCAGCAGAAGGCGCTCACTCCCGGTGCGCGCGTACGCGTGATGGGAGAAATCCGCCAGGGCTTCTTCGGTGCGGAGATGGTGCATCCCCGCTTCCGCGTGCTGCGCGGTGAAGCGCCGTTGCCGCGGGCGCTGACCCCGGTCTATCCGACCACTGCGGGCCTGGGGCAGGCGACGCTGCGCAAACTTGCCGGGCGTGCGCTCGAGCGCGCCGACCTCAAGGACACGCTGCCGGAACCGGTGCGGAGAAAGCTCAAGCTCCCGCCGTTCGCGGAGGCGGTCCACTTGCTGCACAATCCGACACCCGACGTCGATACACAGGCGCTGGTCGAGCACGCCCATCCGGCCTGGCGCAGGGTGAAATTCGACGAATTGCTGGCGCAGCAATTGTCGATGCGATTGCACCGCGATCGGCGCAACCGCGTGCGGGCGCACCCCCTGTTGCAGCATTCGGGCTTGTCGAAGCGCCTGCTGGCGTCGTTGCCGTTCCGGCTTACCCGCGCACAGGCGCGCACGCTCAACGAAATCCGCAGTGATCTCGCGCGCCCGCACCCGATGCAGCGTTTGCTCCAAGGTGATGTCGGCAGCGGGAAAACCGTCGTAGCCGCGCTCGCGGCGTTGCAGGCAATCGAGAGCGGTTATCAGGCGACGGTGATGGCTCCCACCGAGATCCTTGCCGAGCAGCACTATCGGAAATTCTCCCTGTGGCTGGAGCCGTTGGGAATCGAAACCGCGTGGCTCACCGGCAGCCTGAAAAAGAAGGAACGCGACAAGGTGCTTGCGGCGATCGACGGAGGCAAAGCCCAGCTCGCGGTTGGGACCCATGCGTTGTTCCAGGAAGAGGTCGTATTCGGAAAACTGGGGCTGGCCATCGTCGACGAGCAGCATCGTTTCGGCGTGCACCAGCGCCTGGCGCTGCGCATGAAGGGCAGCCGCGCCGATCAGGCGTTGCAGCCGCACCAGCTGATGATGAGCGCCACGCCGATCCCGCGCACGCTGGCGATGAGTTTCTACGCCGACCTCGATGTCTCGGTGATCGACGAGATGCCGCCGGGCCGGACGCCGGTCGTGACCAAGCTGTTGTCCGAATCGCGCCGGGACGAGGTGCTCCGTCGGGTGCGCGACGCCTGCCTGGAGGGAAAGCAGGCCTACTGGGTATGTCCGCTGATCGAGGATTCCGAAACGCTGCAGCTGCAGACCGCGATCGAGACTTATGAAGTCCTGCGGCAGACTTTCCCGGAATTGAAAGTTGGACTGGTGCACGGGCGGCTGCCGAACCAGGAGAAAGCGGCGGTGATGGTGGCCTTCCAGGCCAACCAGATTCAGTTGCTGGTCGCTACCACGGTGATCGAGGTCGGCGTGGATGTGCCCAATGCGTCGCTCATGGTGATCGAGCATGCGGAGCGCATGGGCTTGTCGCAGCTCCATCAGTTGCGCGGCCGGGTGGGCCGCGGTGCAGAGGCCAGCGTCTGCATCCTGCTGTACCAGAATCCGCTCTCGGACAATGCGCGCGAGCGCCTGCGCATCATCTACGAAAATGCCGACGGCTTCGAGATCGCACGCCACGATCTGCGCCTGCGCGGCCCGGGGGAGTTGCTGGGCGCGCGCCAGAGCGGCGTGCCGATGCTGCGCTTCGCCGACCTGGAAAAGGATATCGATCTTCTGGAAGCGGCGCGCAATGTCGCGCCGCAATTGCTGCGTGATCATGCCGCGAGCGCCGAGCGCCATCTCGAGCGCTGGCTGGGCGGCAGGCAGGAGCTGCTGAAGGTCTGAGAGATCCCGGCTGGTTTGAGAGAGCCGGGAGCCGGGTGCTATCATCCGCGACATATTGAAGCATTGCCGATCGAAATGAGTTTTTACGCCCCGCTGTTCGCAGCCATCGGGGTCATGCTGTTCTGGTTCGCCCTCGGTCTCGCCGGACTCGCGCGAGGTGGCGACGAGCGTTTCGTGTTCCGCTTCCTGTTTCCGCTCGGCAGCATCGGCGGCGCAGTACTTGCCGCCGCCGGCCTTGCCGGGCTGTCCCAGGCGCCCGCTGCGCTGGTGCTGCCGCTGGGGCTGCCGGATCTTCCGTTTCACCTGCGACTCGATCCGCTGTCGAGTTTCTTCCTCGCGCTGCTTGGCCTGGCCGCGGCGGGCATTTCGATGTTCTCCGCCGCTTACTTCCGCAAGACCGAGGTCATCAGGCCGGGATTGTTCGGTCTGCAATATCACTTGTTTCTCGCCAGCATGCTGGCGGTGTGCCTTGCCGATGACGCCTATTTTTTCATGGTGGCTTGGGAAACGATGGCGCTGTCGTCCTACTTCCTGGTTACCACTGACCACAAGGTCCCGGAGATCCGCCGCGCCGGTTTCCTTTACCTGCTGATTGCCCATCTCGGCGCGATTTCGATCCTGCTGTGCTTCGGCGTCATGCAGAACACCGCGGGCGAATACACCTTCGAACTGATGCGCGGCGCCAGGCTTTCCGATTTCTGGGCAACCGCGGTGTTCCTGCTGGCGCTCGCCGGCTTCGGCGCGAAAGCGGGTTTTGTGCCGCTGCATATCTGGCTGCCGGAGGCACACCCGGCGGCACCCTCGCCGGTGTCGGCGCTGATGAGCGGCGTGATGCTCAAGACCGCCATCTATGGATTGCTGCGCGTGACCTTCGATCTGCTCGACCAGCAAATCTGGTGGTGGGGTGTGGTGGCGCTTGCGGTCGGACTCATTACCGCGCTGTTGGGCGTCATGTTTGCCGCGGTGCAGACCGACATGAAACGGCTCCTTGCCTACTCCTCGATCGAGAACATCGGCGTCGTGCTCACCGCGATCGGGTTGGCGATTATCTTCCACGCCTACGCAATGAATGTGCTCGCGGCGCTGGCGCTGATTGCGGCGCTGTATCACTGCATCAACCACGCTGCGTTCAAGAGCCTGCTGTTCCTGGTCACCGGCTCGGTGATGCACGCGACCAGCGAACGCAACCTCGGCCATCTCGGCGGATTGATCCATCGCATGCCCTGGGTGGCCTGGTTCGGCCTGATCGGCACGCTGGCGATCGCCGGGCTGCCGCCGCTGAACGGATTTGTGTCCGAATGGCTGCTGCTGCAGGCTTTCCTGCTGACACCCGGGCTGCCGAATTCCTATCTCAACATGCTGGTGCCGGTGGCGACCGCAGCGCTGGTGCTGGCCTCCGCTCTGGCTGCCTACGTGATGGTGAAGTTCTACGGCGTGATATTTCTCGGTCAGCCACGCGAGGAGAAGCTCAAGCAGGCGCACGATGCGTCCAATTGGGAGCGCGCCGCGTTCGTCTGGCTGGCCGCATCGTGTGTGCTGCTCGGGCTGGCACCGGTGGCGGTGATCGGTCAGCTCGATAACGTCAGTGCCCTTCTGGTGGACGCTACTTTGTCGGGCAACATCGGCCGCTCCGGCTGGCTTTTTATCACGCCCGCCTCCCCCGAGAGAGCGAGTTACAGTGCGCCGCTTTTCCTGATGGGCATCGTGGGCACCGTGGCAGCTTCTTTCCTGCTGGTGCGCTGGATTTACCACGGCAGGGTGCGCCGCGCCGCCGCCTGGGACTGCGGCTACCCGCAGCAGACCGCGCGCATGCAGGACACCGCGGAAGGATTCGGCCAGCCGATCAAACAGATCTTCGAGCCGTTCTTCCGCATCGAAAGACACGTGCCGAAGCCGACCGACGAGCGGCCGTATTACTGGTCGAAAACCGAGGACTATCTTTGGTACTGGTTGTACCTGCCGGTGGCAAAAGCGGCCGAGTGGGGTTCCCGGCTGGTCGGGGTGCTGCATCACGGCCGTATTCATCTCTACCTGATCTACAGCTTCGTGACACTGCTGGCGCTGTTGTTCCTGATCCGATAATGACCCAGTTCCTCGCCTCCCAGTTGTTCCAGTCCCTGCTGGCGGTGTTGCTGGCGCCGCTGATGCTGGGCTGGGTCAATCAGTGCCGCGCCTGGTTGCAGAACCGTACCGGGCCCGGGATGTTGCAGCCCTATCGGGTGCTCAGAAAACTGTTCGTGAAGGATGCAGTGATGGCCCACAACGCTTCGGCGCTGTTTCGTCTGACCCCTTACGTCGTGTTCGGCTGCATGGTGCTGGCGGCTTCGATCGTGCCGGTGCTGGCCACCGACCTGCCGTTCTCGCCGGCGGCCGACGTGATTGCGCTGGTCGGTCTGTTCGCCTTGGCGCGGGTGTTCATGGCGCTGGCGGCGATGGACATCGGCACCGCGTTCGGTTCGATGGGTGCACGCCGGGAGATGCTGATTGCTTGTCTCGCCGAGCCGGCGCTGCTGATGGTGTTCTTCACTCCGTCGCTCATCAGCGGGTCGACCGCCCTGACGAACATCGTCGAGACGCTGGCACAGAGCAGCCTGGCGATCTATCCGAGCATGGCTTTCGCTGCCATCGCGTTCGTGATGGTGACGCTGGCGGAGAACGCCCGCGTCCCGATCGACAATCCGGCCACGCATCTGGAACTCACCATGATCCACGAGGCGATGATCCTCGAGTACTCGGCGCGCCACCTGGCGCTGATCGAGTGGGCGAACGCGATCAAGCTGACGGTCTATTCCGCAATCGGTGTCGCCCTGTTCCTGCCCTGGGGCATCGCCCGCGCGGGCGAGTGGCCGATGATGCCGCTGGCGATACTCGCATTCGCCGCCAAGATGGCTGCGGCCGGAGCGGGCCTGGCGCTGCTCGAGACCGTGTCGGCGAAAATGCGCATCTTCCGCGCTCCGGAATTTCTCGGCATGGCCTTCATGCTCGCGGTGCTGGGCATGCTGACCCACTTCCTGCTGGAGCGCTAAAACATGAAAAAGTCTTGAACCGCGAAGGACGCGAAGGAAAGACATGGAAGAGGAAAAATGGGAAAGAGCAATGTTGAGGCGGCGCTCAAGGACAGTATCAACCGCGTGGTCAACGGTTCATGAAGATTTACCTTGCGTCCTTCGCGCCCTTTGCGGTCAAAGATCCTGAACTAAGATGAATCTGCCGCTGTCCGCACAACTGATCAACCTGCTGGCGGCGCTGATGCTGCTGCTCGCATTCGGCATGCTGGCGCAGCGCCGCATCCTGACGCTAATCCATTTGTTCGCGATGCAGGGCGCGGTGTTGACCGCCAACACGTTCGTCGTTGCGTTCTCGTCGGCGCAGACGCATCTGTATTACTCGGCGGTGCTGACGCTCGTTCTCAAGGTCATCGTGCTGCCCTGGATCCTGCACCGGCTGATCGACCGCCTGAACATACGCTGGGACGTGGAGACGCTGATCAACATCCCGACCATCATGCTGGTGGGCATCGTGCTGGTGATCCTTTCCTTCAACCTTGCGTTGCCGATCTCCGAGCTCGCCGGCACCGTCAACCGCTCGACACTCGGCATCGCGATGGCAGCGGTGCTGTTGGCGATGCTGATGATGATCACGCGGCGCAAGGCCGTGCCGCAGGTCATCGGTTTCCTGGCGATGGAGAACGGGCTGTTCTTCGCCGCTACCAGCGCAACCTACGGAATGCCGATGATCGTCGAGCTGGGGATCGCCCTCGATGTGCTGGTCGGCACCTTCATCTTCGGCATTTTCTTCTTTCAGATCCGCGAGACCTTCGACAGTCTCGACATCCATCATCTGGAAAAGCTGAAGGAAAAATAAATGGAGTTGCTGCTGGTTCTCGGCATTCCCCTGGCCGGCGCGGCGTTGTTGGCGGCCGTCGGCCATCGCGGGCGCGCGCCGGAGGTGAACGTGCTGATGAGCCTGCTCACCTTCGCGGCGGCGGCATCGCTCACCACCAGGGTAATCGCGGACGGACCGCTGCTTGCGCTCAACGAGCTGTTCTTTGTCGACGCTTTCAACGTTTTCCTGGTGACGCTGACCGCATTCGTGGGATTCACCACGTCGTTGTTCAGCCGGCCTTACATGCGCATCGAAGCCGAACGCGGCAGGCTCTCGCCCAAGCGGCTGCGCCTCTATCACAGCATGTACCAGATGTTCAGCTTCACCATGCTGCTGGCGCTGCTCACCAACAACATTGGCATCCTGTGGGTGGCGCTGGAAGGCGCAACACTCGCGACCGTGCTGCTGGTGAGCCTGTACCGGACGCCGGCGAGCCTGGAAGCAGCCTGGAAGTACTTCATCCTGTGCGGCGTCGGCATTGCGCAGGCCTTGTTCGGCACCATCCTGCTTTACCTTGCCGCGGAGCGCGTGCTCGGCGCGGGCGGCACGGCGCTGTTGTGGACACACCTGAACGAGGTCAAGGGCAGCCTCGAGCCTACCGTGCTGTCGATTGCGTTCGTGTTCCTGCTGGTCGGCTTTGGCACCAAGGTCGGACTGGTACCCTTGCATAACTGGCTGCCGGATGCCCACGCAGAAGGTCCGACTCCGATCTCCGCGATTCTGTCCGGTTTGCTTTTGAACGTCGCGCTGTATGCGATCGTGCGTAACAAGGTGCTGGTGGACGGTGCGCTCGGCGGCGACCTTGCCGGCAACCTGATGATGGGATTCGGCTTGCTGTCCGTGGTCGTATCCGCATTTTTCCTTTCCAGGCAGCGCGACATCAAACGCCTGTTTGCCTACTCGTCGATCGAGCACATGGGGCTGGCCACTTTCGCTTTCGGCATGGGGGGGACGGTGGCAACGTTTGCCGCGCTGCTGCACATGACGGTGCATTCTTTGACGAAGTCGGCGATTTTCTTCGCGGTCGGCCATGCAGCGCAGAAGGTCGGCACCCAGGTGATCGACGACATCCGCGGTCTGATCAACGTCAGCCCCGCGGTCGGCTGGGGACTGATGATCGGAGGGCTGGCGATACTCGGTATTCCCCCGTTCGGCGTGTTTGCCAGCGAGTTCCTGATCCTCACTACAGCCATGCATGACCATCCCTGGGCGACGCCGATCCTGCTGGTTTCGCTGGCCGTGGCCTTTGCCTCGATTTTCAGCAAGGTGCAGGCGATGGTATTCGGCGAATCCACCGGGCAGCGCCTGCCACACCGTCCGGCCGCGTTGCCGGTGTTCGCGCATCTTGCGATCGTGTTGCTGCTTGGACTCTACGTCCCGCCGTATCTTGCCCAGTGGTACCGGCAGGCGGCGCAGATGATCGGTTGAGACCGGCGCCATGACCCAGTTCGACTTTCCCACTTACTCTTTGCCGTCCGCGGTGCCGGCCTGGCATGGCACGGTGAGCGCGCGGCAGTGGCGCGAAACGGCGCAGGGCGTTCTCGACCAGGGCGGCCGGTTGATCGCGATGTGGGGTGACGACCAGCGCAGCCGCGGACAGGGTTTCGCGGTGCATGCCGCCTTCACCATGCGTGCCGGTCTGCTGTGGATCACGCTGCCGGTACAGTCCGTGTTTCCGGGTCTGGGCGACCTGTTTCCCGCCGCCGAACGGATGCAGCGTACCGTGTTTGACATGCTCGGCGTCGCCGAAGAAGGTGCGCGCGACACGCGTCCCTGGCTGCGCCACGCTGCCTGGCCCGCGGACGTTTTCCCGCTCCGCAAGGACTTCGCCACCCTTCACCCATCACCCATCACCCATCACGGGGAAGCGGACGATTACCCCTTCGTCCGCGTGGAAGGGGAGGGCGTGCACGAGATTCCGGTCGGGCCGGTGCACGCCGGCATCATCGAGCCGGGACACTTCCGCTTTTCGGTCCTGGGTGAAAGGGTGCTGCGGCTGGAGGAGCGGCTCGGCTACACGCACAAAGGCATCGAGAAACGATTCGAGCAGATGCCGTTGCAGGAAGGTGTCCGCTTGGCCTCACGCGTCAGCGGCGATTCGACGGTGGCTTACGCCTGGGCGTATTCGATGGCGGCCGAGGCCGCGGCGGAGGTGACGGTTCCTGCGCGCGCCGCCTGGTTGCGCGCTCTCTGTCTGGAGCGCGAGCGCGTCGCCAATCATCTGGGCGATCTTGGCTTCATCGGCAACGACGCCGGACTGGCGTTCGGACTGGCACAGTTCTCCAGGCTCAAGGAGGACTGGCTGCGCACGAACATGGCGACATTCGGCCACCGCTATCTGATGGACGCGATCATTCCGGGAGGCATGGTTCGCGATCTCGACCGCGTGCACTGGTCGCGCATGGCGCTGGAAATCCAGACCGTGGAACAGGACGTGGCCAGACTCAAGGCAATCTACGAAGACCACTCCGGACTGCAGGACCGCTTCATCAACTGCGGGAAAGTGGCGCCTGAACTGGCCGCAAGGATGGGACTGACCGGACTGGCGGGCCGTGCCAGCGGACAGTCCTGGGATCTGCGGGTGCAGTTTGCGGCGGCGCCCTACGATGAACTCGACGTGCGCATGGCCACTCACCGCAACGGCGACGTGGCCGCGCGCGTGATCGTGCGCTTCGAAGAAATTCTGGAATCGCTACGGCTGCTGCGCACGATTCTCGACAAACTGCCGGACGGACCGCACTGCGTGGCATTGCCCGCGGTGCCGGAAGGCCGGCGCGGCGCGGGCTGGGTCGAGGGCTGGCGCGGCGAGGTGCTGATCGCGCTCGAAACCGGCGCACAAGGCCGGATCGCGCGCTGCCATCCGCACGACCCGTCGTGGCAGAATTGGCCGGTGCTCGAACACGCGGTCATCGGCAATATCGTTCCCGATTTCCCGCTCATCAACAAATCGTTCAATCTGTCCTACAGCGGTCATGATTTGTAAGGCCGTATTCACCACAGAGACACAGAGGCACGGAGAAATGCAAAAACGATATACAGCAGTAAGGTCGGCGACCACAATCTCCAGCAAACTCGTAACAGATGACTCGCGTTTTCATTGTTCGGGGTTCTCTGTTTCTCTGTGTCTCTGTGGTTAGGCAGGTCCCCGCATGTATCAACTGCTGAAACAGATTGCGATCACCGGCATCAAGACCGAGGCACCGCCGCAGCCCGATGAGACGCTGCGCGCGCTGGCGCAACGGCTGCAGGAACGGGTGCTGGCGACGTTCGAGGGTGCGCTCACCATTCGTCACGTGGACGCGGGCTCGTGCAACGGCTGCGAGCTCGAGATCAACTCGCTCAACAATCCGTACTACAACCTTGAGGGGCTGGGCTTCAGGTTCGTCGCGAGTCCGCGCCATGCCGATATGCTGCTGGTGACCGGACCGGTGTCGCGGCACATGGAGGTGGCGTTCAAG
>DASQOP010000248.1:0-19528 GCA_035644415.1 Burkholderiales bacterium | reverse complement strand
AAGCGGATCAGCACCGCCGCGGCCTTTACCTTGGCGCGCTTGCCGTGCAGGGTTTCGACCTGCAGCGAGCTGTTGTTGTCGGCGAGTACGGTGCCGGCCTTGAAGCCGCCGTCCTCTTCGAAGAAAACGTTCATGCGCTGCTGAGGCGTGAAGAGTGGGGTTGACGGGAAAAAAAGCGAGCGCGCGATTATACGGGAAGCGTGCCCCGTCATTTGGCGAATTCGAGAACGATATCGAGGTAGTCGCCAAATTCCTTGAACCCGTGATCGCTGCCCTGCACGACGACCTGCCGGCAGCCGCGGTAATGGTCGACCGCGATGCGCCAGTCGAGCAATTCATCTCCGGTGGTGTGCATCAACAGATAGCGGTCCAGCCGCGCCGGCTTCCGCACTTGTAATTCGGCGAGCTGCCCAAGGTGTTCCTCGGTGAGCACATACTCCTCGCCCGAGTAAAGATTCCTCTGCGGGCCGAGGTAGGCGCGCAGACCCTCCTGCGGCGTGATCGCCGGATTTACCAGCACAGCGCGCACGCCGGTTTTCTCGACGAGGGCCGTGGCGTAGAAACCGCCGAGCGAACTGCCGACGAGAGTGACCCCGTCTGCCGGCACGCGCGCAACTTCGCGCTCCAGTAGCGCCATCGCCTGTTTCGGCCAGTGCGGCAAGGCCGGGCAGACGAACTCCGCGCCGCGACCGAGCGCGGAAAGGCGCTCGCGCAGCTGATTGGATTTGTGTGATGCGGGGGAACTGTTGAATCCGTGGATATAGACGATCATGACGTTTGCGGAAACGGACGCCCCGGTATTGTGCCCGACGGCCACACTACGCACAAAAAACACCCGGCGCGGGCGGGTGTCGGGGCCAGCCAGCCTCGGCCGCCGCTGCAGTTTTGCAATCCCCCTGGTGGTACGGCGATTGCAAAGCGGTATGCTCTCGAAAGGGCCGCGATTCAACGAGCACACGGAAGGAGAAGTTCGATGAGCGGGAAATGGATGGTTCTGGCGATTGCAGCCGGCGCGGCACTCGCGCTACAGGCGGACGATGACGTCTCCCGGCGCGATCAACTGAGGCAGGTGCCGGCAAGGGTCTTCCCCGGGCGGGTCCATCTATTGCCTGCCACGCTCGATACCGTGCAATGGGGCTGGTTCGACAACAGCGAACCGCCGGTACTCACGATCAAGCCGGGCGATACGGTGGTGATGGAAACCATGATGCACTCCCACAATCAGATCGTCCCGGGAGTGGAGATCGAGCAGATCAAGTCGTTGCGCGTCGACAACCCCGGACGCGGGCCGCACTCGGTAACCGGGCCGGTGTATATCGAAGGCGCTGAGCCGGGGGACGTGCTCAAGGTCCGTATCAACCGCATCGTGCCGCGTGCCTACGGCGCCAACTTCAATCTGCCGGGCATGCTCGGCCAGTTCCCGGGCGAGTTCCCGGAAGGCCAGGTGCGCTACTTTTATCTCGATACCCAGCGCATGGTGACCGAGTTCGCCGCGGGGATCGAAATCCCGCTGGCGCCTTTCCCCGGCATCCTCGGGGTGGCGCGCGCCGAACCGGGGCAGTACAGCACCGTGCCGCCCGGACCTTTCGGCGGAAACATGGACATCCGCGAGCTGAAGGAAGGTACCACGCTGTACGTACCGGTGTTCGTCCCCGGCGCGCTACTCTGGTCGGGGGATTCGCACGCCGCGCAGGGCAACGGCGAAGTCAACCTGACTGCGCTCGAGACTGCATTCAAGGAACTGTCACTCACGGTTGACGTGGTCAAGCGGAGGTCCCTCGAGTGGCCGCGCATCGAAACCCCAACGCACTGGATCACCATGGGTGCCGACCCGGACCTGAATCAGGCGCTGGCAATCCTGTTCGATGAAACCGCGAAGTTTCTCTCCGAACAGCGCGGCATCAGCACGCACGCCGCGCGCGGGCTCATTCCGCTGGTGTCCGACTGCAGGATTGCGGAAGTCGTCAACCACAGCAAAGCGCTCTACTGCATGAACGCGAAGGACTGGAGGACGGTGAAACTGCCGCCGCTTGCGGCGCGCGAGACGCCGCGCAATTTCATCACCGTGGGCGCAGACGCCGATCTGCAGAAGGCGATGGACACGGCCTCCATGAGCATGATCGAGGTGCTGCAACAGAAAAAGGGGTTGACGCGACTGGACGCCTACTCGCTTGCCAGCCTGACCATGGACTGCCGCTTAGGCAACCCTGCGGCGGAAGTGCAGCGCGTGCACTGCTTCGTACCGAAAAATCTCTGGATCGGCAAACGGTAGCCAGGGAGAAATCTTGAGCTATGGAGGACACAGAGGACACGGAGCAAGGTCAAAAAAAGGCGCAATGTAGATTTTCGGTCTGTTGACAACGTGACCACCGGCGCAAGGTTTTTACACTCTTCTACTTTTGCTTTTGTTTTTCCTCCGTGTCCTCTGTGTCCTCCGTGGTTGGCGCTGTATTTCCGGGCCCGCAATAGCCAGCTAGTGCTTGAGCGCTTCCAGAAGCATGGCGTGAATGCCGCCGAAGCCGCCGTTGCTCATTACCAGCACGTGGTCGCCCGGACGGCTGGCGGCGACGATCGCTTCCGTGAGCTTTCGCAGATCGTCGAAGCAGGCCGATCTTGCGCCGAGCGGCGCGAGTACCGGCGTGGCATCCCAGCCCAGCCCGTTGGTATAGCAGAACACCAGATCGGCCCCGGCGAGACTCCCCGCCAGCGCGTCCTTCATCACGCCCATCTTCATGGTGTTCGAGCGCGGTTCCAGGACGGCAAGGATGCGGGCGCCATTCACCTTGCTGCGCAGACCCGCGATGGTGGTCTCGATCGCGGTGGGATGGTGGGCGAAGTCGTCGTATATGGTGATGTCGTTGACTGTGCCGCGCACTTCCAGGCGGCGTTTCACGTTCCTGAACTCTGCCAGCGCCTCGATGCCTTTGGTGACCGGCACTCCGGCGTGGCGTGCCGCGGCAAGCGCCGCCAGCGCGTTGTGGCGGTTGTGCTCGCCCAGCAAACCCCAGTTCACTGTGCCGCGCGGTCCGCCCTCGAAGAACACGTCGAAGGCGTGCTCGTCGCGCGACCTGGCGACCCAGCCCTCGTCCACGCCCAGCAGTTCCACCTTGCTCCAGACGCCGCGTGCCAGGACGCGCTTCATGCTCTGCTCGCGGCCGTTGGCGATGATCAGGCCGTTGCCGGGGATGGTCCGCACCAGGTGGTGGAACTGGGTTTCGATCGCCGCCACGTCGGGAAAGATATCGGCGTGATCGAACTCGAGGTTGTTCAGGATCGCAGTACGCGGCATGTAGTGGATGAACTTGGAGCGTTTGTCGAAGAACGCGGTGTCGTATTCGTCCGCCTCGATGATAAAGAATGCCGAATCGGTGGCGCGCGCGGAAATCTCGAAATTGATCGGCACGCCGCCGATCAGGAATCCCGGATTGAGCCCGGCGTGCTCCAGAATCCACGCCAGCATCGACGTGGCGGTGGTCTTGCCGTGGGTGCCGGCGACCGCCAGTACCCACTTTCCCCGCAATACGTTCTCGTACAACCACTGCGGCCCGGAAGCGAACGCGAGTCCGCGGTTGAGGATTTCTTCCATCAACGGATTGCCGCGCGACACCACGTTGCCGATCACGAACAGATCGGGCTCGAGTTCGATCTGCGCCGGATCGAAGCCCTCGATCAGCTCGATGCCCTGCGCCTGCAACTGCGTGCTCATCGGCGGATAGACATTCGCGTCGCAGCCGGTCACCTTGTGCCCCGCCTGCCTGGCGATCACCGCGATCCCGCCCATGAACGTGCCGCAGATGCCTAGGATATGGATATGCATTATGAATGTCTCACCACAGAGACACAGAGGCGCGGAGAAAAGCAAAACCGGAATGAGCAACCGGTCTCGGCCGCAGGCAAGAGACCAAACTACTGGAACGACTGCCTTGTTCTTCCCTGTCTCGATCTTCTCTGTGACTCTGTGTCTCTGTGGTGAGTCGTCCTCAGTGTCCAGAATCAGCAAACGCCACCAGCGCGGCGGCAGCAATTCTACCGCCCCGCTCGGGGGCGAAGTGGCCGGCCTCGGCTGCTTCGAGCGCAGCGGAGCAGCCGCGGATGTGTCGGCGCAACGCCTGCATCGCCCACGCGCCGGGTACCGGGTCCTCAGAGCAAGCGGCTCTTGTCGCCGCTCCTGAAACCGGCGATTGGCGGCTGAACGCCGCGGCCGAGCGCGATCACCTTGAACAGATCGCCCATTTCCGCCGGCGAGATCAGTTGCTGCACGCCGGCGGCCAGCGGCAGATAAGTCGCAGCCTGTTCGGCAGGCGTGCGAGCGAGCAGGTCGGCGATGCCGCAATTGATCAGGAACTGTGCCTGCGTGGTGTATCCGAGCACTTGCAGTCCGGATTCGATACCGGCTTCGGCCACCGAGGTAAAGTCCACGTGCGCAGTGATGTCCTGCAGCCCGGGAAAGAAGAAGGGATCGTCGTGCGCGCGATGGCGGTAGTGGCACATGAGCGTCCCCCTGTGACGCTGCGGATGATAATACTCGCGGCGGCCGAAGCCGTAGTCCACGCACAACAGTACGCCTCGGTCGAGCGCGCCGGCCAGCGTGCGTACCAGCGCCGGCACAGCGACGGATACTTCGCTCTGGTACGGTACTTCGATCCGCAACGCCGATGCGGCATCCCGCGCCGCGCCCGGGCCCGGGCTGCGTTCCGCCCAGTCGATTCCTTCGCCTTTCCAGGTTACGCCGCGCTCGAGCACGCCTTCGTCGCGCCACGCGAACAGATGTACCGGCAGCGCATCCAGCACTTCGTTCGCCAGCATCACGCCGGTGAATCGCTGCGGCAACGACGCAATCCATTCGACCCTGTCGACAAGCCCGGGCAGTCGCTGCGTCAGCAGCCGGCGTTGCCGCTGTACCAGCTCCGGGCTGACTTCAAGAATCCGATACCGGTCCGGAAGGCGGTTGCACGCTTGCAACTCTTCCAGCAGGGACAGGGCCAGCACGCCCGATCCCGCACCCAGTTCCAGCACCCCGCCTCCGGTGTGCGCAAGGATCTCCGCGACCTGGCCCGCAAGCGTGCGTCCGAACAATGGGGACACTTCGGGCGCGGTTACGAAATCCCCCCCGGCTCCGAGTTTCGCGGTTCCGGCGACGTAATAACCCAGCCCCGGCGCGTATAGCGCCATCTCCATGTAGCGGGCGAAGGAGATCCAGCCGCCGTGTCTTTGGACTTCCGCGCGGATCTCATCGACCAGCCGATCGCTGTGACGGCGTGCGTCATCGGATGGGACGGGCAGTTCGGCGGCGGATCGGTTAAGCGGAACGGCTTGCACCGGGCGGGATCGAGGGGCGGTTAAGCTACAATCGCTATTCAACAACGCGCCGGACAACTATTCAAGATCGCACGGGGCAACCCGTGCAACTGCAGACCAGGATGGCTCAGGTCAAGCGCAAGCAACAGGTTGCATTAGTGACCGGTGCCGCCAGGCGGATCGGCCGCGCGATCGCGATCGGACTGGCCGATGACGGCTGGGACGTGGCGGTCCATTACCATCGGTCGAAGCACGACGCCGAAACGCTGGCGAACGAAATTGCGGCGCGAGGCGTGAAGGCGGTCGCGGTCGGCTGCGACCTCGAAGACGTGAACGCCTTGTCGAAACTCCTTCCCGAATGCGGCCGCCGGCTCGGGCCGGTCGGCTGCCTGGTGAACAACGCGGCGCGGTTCGAGTACGACAATATCGAAAGCCTGGACGCAAGGAAGTTTGAACGGCATGTGAACGTGAACCTGCGCGCACCCTTGCTGCTGGCACGGGATTTCGCAAAGCAACTGCCGGAGAGTGTGGTGGGCTGTATCGTCAACATGCTGGACCAGAAAGTGTTCAACCTGAACCCGGATTTCCTGTCCTACACCGTTGCCAAGATCGGCCTCGAAGGGGCGACCCGGGTGTTGGCGATGTCGATGGCGCCACGGGTGCGGGTATGCGGCATCGCCCCGGGTATCACGCTGGTGAGTGGCGAGCAAAGCGAGGAGGGCTTCGAACGCGCGCATAGCTTTGCGCCTCTGGGCCGCAGCTCCGACCTGGAGGACGTGGTGAATGCGGTAAGGTTCGTGGTGAGCGCAAAATCGCTGACGGGCGAAACCATCGTCGTCGACGGCGGCCAGCACCTGTGGCCGCGCCCGCGTGACGTCCAGTTCGAAGTGGCAAAGGGCTGACATGACGGCGGCGACGCTGCACCCGCGTTCGGCAGTGGATATGGCGGGCAAGTTGGGCCGGGCCCGCCGCATTTTCTTGAAGAACTTCGAGACCCGGATCTCGATGGGAATCCACGACTTCGAGAAGAAAGCCCGGCAGCGGGTAATGGTCAACGTGGATCTGTATCTCGAGCCGGATGCCAGGGTCGAGCGCGACCACATCAGCGAAACCGTGGACTATGATTTCCTGCGCCGCGA
This sequence comes from Burkholderiales bacterium, assembly GCA_035644415.1. Classification (GTDB taxonomy): domain Bacteria; phylum Pseudomonadota; class Gammaproteobacteria; order Burkholderiales; family JACQAP01; genus JACQAP01. The sequence goes on along the minus strand of DASQOP010000248.1, from coordinate 13,091 downwards.
GATCGCCGCGCTGGCCGACAGCGGCCACTTTCACCTGCAGGAGACGTTTTGCGAGAGAATCCTGGCGATCTGCCTGGCCAAGTCGGGGGTGGTGGCGGTGCGGGTGTCCAGCGAGAAGCCGGACGTGTACCCCGACTGCGAATCGATCGGTTTCGAGATTTTCCGCGCGAAGCAGGACTAGGAAGCAGGACTAGATGGCAACACTGCAGAAACAGGTTTACGAAGGCAACAAGCTCGCCAAGCGGCTGCGCCGCCAGGTCGGCGAAGCCATTGCCGATTTCGGCATGATCCGCGCTGGCGACAAGGTCATGGTCTGCCTGTCGGGCGGCAAGGACAGCTACGCGCTGCTCGACATCCTGCTGTCGCTCAAGCAACACGCACCCATCGATTTCGAAATCGTCGCGGTCAACCTCGATCAGAAGCACCCGGGATTCCCCGCCGAGGTGCTGCCCGAGTACCTGACCGCGGTCGGCGTGCCGTTCCGGATCATCGAGCAGGACACCTACAGCGTGGTCAAGCGCGTCATCCCCGAGGGCAAGACCATGTGCTCGCTGTGCTCGCGGCTGCGCCGCGGCGCGCTCTACCGAGTGGCAAAAGAAATCGGCGCAACGCGCATCGCCCTGGGGCATCACCGCGACGACATCCTGGAGACTTTTTTCCTCAATCTCTTTCACGGCGGACGGCTCAAGGCCATGCCGCCCAAGCTGGTGAGCGATGACGGCGCCCACATCGTCATTCGCCCGCTGGCCTACTGCAAGGAACAGGACCTGGAGGAATATGCGAAGATCCGCGCGTTCCCGATCATCCCCTGCAATCTCTGCGGCTCGCAGGAAAACCTGCAGCGCCAGGTGGTCAAGGACATGATGCGCGAGTGGCAAAAGAAATTCCCCGGCCGCCTGGAGACCATGTTCGCCAGCCTGCAGCGGGTTTCGCCCTCGCATCTGCTCGACGCGCAACAGTTCGATTTCAAGAACCTCAAGACCCAGTCGGACGCCTATCTCGACGGCGACATCGCCTTCGACGAGGAGGACCTCTCGGCAAAGCTTTTGCAGCTTCCGATCAGCAAGGCCGCGGAAAGCAAATGACCGTCGTCAATTTCACGCCGTGGTCGGCGCTGACCGGCGGCGCCCTGATCGGTCTGGCTGCCGCCGGCATGTGGTGGTTGCTCGGGCGCCTGGCCGGCGTCAGCGGCATCCTCGGCACGGCGTTGATTTCGCGCGGAGAGGATTTCACCTGGCGGGCGGCTTTCATTGCCGGACTGTTTCTCGCCGGAGTCGCCGCCGCCGTCTTGTTACCCGGCGAGGTGCAGTTTAACCTCGAAGCCGGTTACGGCCAGGTGCTGCTCGCCGGCGCCCTGGTGGGCCTCGGCACGCAGATGGGTAGCGGCTGCACCAGCGGTCATGGCGTGTGCGGCGTGTCGCGCCTGTCGCCGCGTTCAATCGTGGCGACGCTGCTGTTCATGGTGGCGGGGATGGTCACCGTTTATTTCTGGGTACACCAGCCGTGAGGCGCGCCATCGTCGCCTTCGTCTGCGGCCTGGTGTTTGGCGCCGGGCTGATCATTTCGCAGATGAGTAATCCGGCAAAGGTGATCGGCTTTCTCGATGTCACCGGCAATTGGGACCCGAGTCTGGCGCTGGTAATGGCCGGCGCGATCGCGGTGTTCGGCGTGCTGTATCGCCTGGCGTTGCGCCAGGGGACGCCGCTGCTTGCCCCCCAGTTCACTCTTCCGGAGAAGGACAGCCTGGATGCGCCCCTGATGGTCGGCGCGCTCATCTTCGGCGTCGGCTGGGGGCTGGGCGGGTTCTGTCCGGGTCCGGCTATAGTAAGCGCTGCCTTCGGCGATGCGCGAGTCTGGGTCTTCCTTGCGGCTATGATCGCCGGCATGCTTCTTTACCGCATCGGGCTGCGCCGGACCCACGACTGAGCCGTTCGGCCTGCTCAATTCCTGCGCAACGTAGCTTGGCCCGTGCGCCGGGACCTTGCTACACTGCGCGTCTTTCTGCGCCAGGTTTTCTTGCACCGAGCGCGGGCTATGAATCCAACTCTCCTGCCGGGGAAACCATGTCCAGCCAGGACTACGCACCGAAGAAGAAGATTTCTTCCTTCTATCCGCCGCAACGCCATCTGATGGGACCGGGACCCTCGGAAATCCATCCACGGGTGTTTTCGGCGATGGGCAAGCCGACTATCGGCTATCTCGATCCCGTGTTCGTGGAAATGATGGAGGAGCTGAAGGAGTCCCTGCGCTACGCCTTTCAGACCAACAACGCGCTGACCTTCCCGGTTTCCGGCCCTGGATCGGTGGGGATGGAAATGTGCTTCGTCAATATGATCAATCCCGGCGACAAGGTCATCGTCTGCCGCAACGGCGTGTTCGGCGGCCGCATGATCGAGAACGTCCAGCGCTGCGGCGGCATGGCTGTGGTGGTGGAAGACCGTTGGGGCACGCCGGTGGATCCGCAAAAAGTCGAGGACGCGTTCAAGGCCAACGCGGATGCCAAAATCCTCGCCTTCGTGCACGCCGAAACCTCGACCGGCGTGCAATCGGACGCCAGGACGCTCGCCGAACTCGCCCGCAAACACGGCGCGCTCACCATCATGGACGCGGTTACCTCGCTCGGCGGCACTCCGGTACTGACCGACGAATGGGGAATCGATGCGATCTATTCCGCCAGCCAGAAGTGCCTGTCCTGCACGCCGGGGCTATCGCCAATCAGCTTCAGCGACCGCGTGGTCGAGATGGTGAAGAACCGCAAGGAAAAGGTGCACAGCTGGTTCATGGATGTGAACCTCCTGCTCGGCTACTGGAGCGCGACTAATCGCACCTATCACCACACTGCGCCGACCAATTCGCTGTACGCGCTGCACGAAGCGCTGCTGATGTTGCGCGAGGAAGGCCTGGAGAACGCATGGGCGCGCCACCAGCGCAATCACAAGGCGCTCAAGGCCGGCCTGGAGATGCTGGGATTGAACTACCTGGTCGAAGAACCCTACCGCCTGCCGCAGATGAACGCAGTGACCGTGCTGCCGGGAGTTGATGAAAGGGAAGTACGCCGCCGGCTGCTGCTGGATTACAACCTGGAGATCGGCGCCGGCCTGGGCCATCTCGCCGGCAAGATCTGGCGCTTCGGCATCATGGGTTACTCCTGCAAGATGGAGAACGTGATGCTGTCGCTATGCGCGCTGGAAACGGTGTTTGCGGATCTCGGCTTGAAAGTGGAATTCGGCGCCGCCGAGGCTGCCGCTTACCACGCCTACGCGGCGCTTCCGAACAAAGTGCAGTCGGTGCGCGCCGTCGCCGCCTGAAATAAACCTTTTCACCGCAAAGACGCAAAGAACGCAAAGAAACAGCGGACAACGAAAAAAAGAGCTGTGCATTTTGTTCGACACATGGATAGCCGATACTGACGACCAAGACGGGTTTTGCCAAATGCACGTTCTCCCCGTCCATTTTCTGCATTTCTTTGCGATCTTTGCGTCTTTGCGGTGAAAACGCCTTTCCCGCTACTCAGGATTCTAGTGTCGCCTGGTGATCATGCTGATTTTGCGCCTCACGCCTTTCGCTTGACGCCTCACCTATAAGCCAAGGCGCTGCCAGATCGTGGTGGTCGCGTCGGCCTGGTTCATCGTGTAAAAGTGCAACCCCGGCGCGCCCGAGGCAAGCAGCTTCTCGCATAACGCCGTGACCACATCCAGGCCGAAGGCGCGGATCGAAGTGGTATCGTCGCGGAAACTCTCGAGCTTGATGCGCATCCAGCGCGGGATCTCCGCACCGCAGGCGTCGGAAAATCTCGCCAGTTGCGAAAAATTTCCGATCGGCATGATGCCGGGAACGATGGGGACCGTGATGCCCGCGACCGTGCATTCGTCGACAAAACGGAAATAGGCGTCGATATTGTAGAAATACTGCGTGATCGCCGAGTTGGCGCCGGCGTCCACCTTGCGCTTGAAGTTCTTCATCTCGTCGGCGGCGTTGCGTGTCTGCGGGTGGTACTCGGGGTAGCAGGCCACTTCTATCTGGAACCAGTCGCCGGTGGTCTGGCGAATGAATGCCACCAGGTCATTCGCATATCTCAACTCGCCGCTGGAGGCGATGCCCGAGGGCAGGTCACCGCGCAGGGCCACGACGTGGCGGATACCGTTGTCCTTGTAGCGCGCCAGGACTGCGGCAATTTCGGTTTTGCTGGAGGCCACGCAGGACAGGTGCGGCGCCGCGTCCTGGCCCGCCGCGCGGATCTCGAGCACGGTTTCGAGCGTGCCTTGCTGGGTGGAACCTCCAGCGCCGAAGGTCACCGAGAAAAAACGTGGATTGAGCTTCGCCAGCTCCCGCCACGTGGCGCGCAGCTTTTCCTTTCCCTCCGGCGTCTTCGGCGGGAAGAATTCGAAACTGAAAGTCGGTGACGGGTGACGAGTGACGAGTGACATGACAGATCCTTATCTCTCGAGCGATTTCATGAGCGCAGAGATGGAGCGCAGCAGTCCTGAAACAGCGGCGAGAATGTCATCGTCTTGCACCAGATATCCCAAATCTCTCGCAATGAGGACCTGGGTTTCCACTTCGGCGAGAGAACCTCGGGCCACAGAGAGGAATTGCGCGAACTCCCGCTTGCTTCTGCGCGCAGCTCCTTCCGCGATATTGGAGGGCACCGATACAGCCGCCCGTCTCAATTGCGAACTCAATCCGAACTGCTCGTCGGCCGGAAAGCTTTGGGTAACGAGGTAGACAACCCGTACCAGCGCCATCGCATCTTGCCATACACGCAAATCGCGATGGCCTGTCGGTTTCAACTGCCTTTCCCCGTCACCCGTCACCTGTCATTTGTCACCCGTTACTAAGCGGCCACGCCGCTCAGTAACGGTAGTGCTCCGGCTTGTACGGACCTTCCCTCCTGACGCCGATATAGCGCGCCTGCGCATCGGTCAGTTCGGTGAGTTGCGCCGCCAGTTTCCGCAGTTGCAGCCGCGCAACCTTCTCGTCGAGATGCTTGGGCAGGACGTACACGCCCACCCGGTACTTGTCGGGATTGTTGAACAGCTCGATCTGCGCGATGGTTTGGTTGGCGAATGACGAGGACATCACGTAGCTCGGATGCCCGGTGGCGCAGCCGAGATTTACCAGCCGCCCTTCGGCCAGCAGGATGATGCGTTTGCCGTCCGGGAATATGACGTGGTCCACCTGCGGCTTGATGTTCTCCCAGGTGTACTTCTTGAGCGCGGCAACATCGATTTCGTTATCGAAATGGCCGATGTTGCAGACGATCGCCTGGTTCTTCATCTTCCTCATGTGATCATGGGTGATCACATGGAAATTGCCGGTGGCGGTGACGAAGATGTCGCCCTGGTCCGCGGCGTAGTCCATGGTCACCACGCGATAGCCTTCCATAGCTGCCTGCAGCGCGCAGATCGGATCGATTTCCGTCACCCACACCTGCGCCGAAAGCGCCCGCAACGCCTGCGCCGAGCCCTTGCCCACGTCGCCGTAGCCCGCGACCACCGCGATCTTGCCGGCGATCATGACGTCGGTGGCGCGCTTGATGCCGTCAACCAGCGACTCCCGGCAGCCGTAGAGATTGTCGAACTTGGACTTGGTGACGGAATCGTTGACATTTATCGCCGGGAACTTGAGGAGCCCCTCCTTGGCCATCTGGTACAGGCGCTTGACGCCCGTGGTGGTCTCCTCGGTCACGCCCTTGATGTGCACGAGCCGCGTGGAATACCACTTCGGGTCCCGGGCGAGCCTGGCCTTGATGGCGGCGAACAGGAATGTCTCTTCCTCGCTGCCCGGATTCTTCAGCACCGATGAATCGGTCTCGGCGCGCGTGCCCAGGTGCAGAAGCAGCGTCGCGTCGCCGCCGTCGTCGAGGATCATGTTCGAAAAACCGCCGTCCGGCCATTCGAAAATTTGGTGGGTGTAGTCCCAGTACTCCTCCAGCGATTCGCCCTTGTAGGCAAACACCGGCGTACCGGTCGCGGCGATGGCCGCGGCCGCGTGGTCCTGGGTCGAGTAGATATTGCACGAGGCCCAGCGCACCCGGGCACCCAGTGCCTGCAGCGTCTCGATGAGCACCGCTGTCTGGATGGTCATGTGCAGCGAGCCGGTGATGCGCGCACCGCGCAGCGGCTGGGTCGAGGCGTACTCCTCGCGGATCGCCATCAGACCGGGCATCTCGGTTTCGGCAATGCGGATTTCCTTGCGGCCCCAGTCGGCGAGCGACAGGTCGGCGACGTGGAAATCGGCGGACTTCATGGAATTCGGGACGGCAGACATCGACACTCTCCCAGTCAAAACGGAGCGCCGAAATGACAACGGCGCTCCAAACCAATCAAAGGTTTGTGAGCGCCGTTATTTCCTTGCCGAGCCTGGCCTGTCCTCGTGGGGCGGGTCGCAACGCTCCTCAGCAGGGCAAATTATAGGCCGGCAGCGGTTACATGAAAAGTGCCCCTTTGGGACGCTGCGATCAAGCATGCAGAACCCCGAAGGCAAAAGGGACCACATCGGGCGATCCCTTTTTTTGATCCTCGTTCCAGCCTTCCTTTGCGTCCTTGGCGTTCCTTTGCGTCAACGCTTCTATAGCGGCCGGGCAGGCCGCTGCGGCTGTGCATGCAGAACCCGGAAAAACAAAAGGGACCGCACTGTGCGATCCCTTGGTTTCTTATCCCGATCCAGCCCTTCTCCCCGTCTACTGCGTCAGCGCTCCTAAGGCGGCCGGTCAGGCCGCTGCAGTCTGTTTCAGCCCCGCATCCGCTTTCAGGGCTTCCACTTTGTCCAGATTCTCCCAGGTGAACTCCGGCTCGTCGCGGCCGAAATGCCCGTAGGCGGCGGTCTTTTCGTAGATCGGGCGCAGCAGATCGAGCATCTGGATGATCGCTCTGGGACGCAGGTCGAAATGCTTGGCGATCAATTGGCCGATCCTCTCGTCGGATATTTTTCCGGTGCCGAAGGTGGTGACCATCACGCTGGTGGGTTTCGCCACCCCGATCGCGTAGGACACCTGGACTTCGCACTTGCTGGCCAGCCCCGCCGCAACGACGTTCTTCGCGACATAACGCGCCGCGTATGCGGCCGAGCGGTCGACTTTGGACGGATCCTTCCCGGAGAATGCGCCGCCGCCGTGATGGGCGGCGCCGCCGTAACTGTCCACGATGATCTTGCGGCCGGTCAGTCCACAATCCCCCTGCGGTCCGCCGACCACGAAGCGGCCGGTCGGGTTCACCAGATAGTTGATCTTGCCCTTGACCAGATTCTTGGGTAGCACCGGCTTGATGATATTTTCCACCACTGCTTCGCGGATATCTTCGAGCGAAACGTCGGGGGAATGCTGCGTGGACAGCACCACGGTATCGATCGAGTCGGGCTTGCCGTTCACGTAGCGGATTGTCACCTGCGACTTGGCGTCGGGACGCAGCCACGGCAGACGGCCGTCGCGGCGCAACTCCGACTGGCGCTCCACCAGCCGGTGCGCAAGGTGGATCGCCTGCGGCATCAGCACCGGGGTTTCGTCGCAGGCGTACCCGAACATCAGGCCTTGGTCGCCGGCCCCCTGATTGAGCGGATCGTCATGGGCCTTGTCCACGCCCTGCTTGATGTCAGGGCTTTGCTTGTCGTACGCCACAAGCACCGCGCATCCCTTGTAGTCGATGCCGTAGTCGGTGTTGTCGTAGCCGATACGCTTGATAGCGTCGCGCGCAACCTGCTGGAAATCCACCACCGCATTGGTGGTGATCTCGCCGGCCATCACCACCAGACCGGTATTGACCAGCGTCTCCGCCGCCACGCGGGCATGCTTGTCCTGGGTTAAGATGGCGTCCAGAACTGCATCGGAAATCTGGTCGGCCACTTTGTCGGGATGACCTTCGGATACCGACTCGGACGTAAACAGGAAGTCGCTCATTCGTAAGCCTTGCATTCGATCCGGGAAGGTTGTCAGGATAGCAAAAACACGCCAAAAGAACAAAGCGAGAAACCGAATAAGTTCATGCTCATAAGGTTAATGCGGCTGCTTGCCAGAGCGCCGCTGTCCTGGATTCACTCGGCGGGCGCCGCAATCGGTTGGATCGTCTATCTCCTTTCTCCCTCGTACGCTGCGCGTCTGCGCGAGAACCTGCTGCAGAGCGGCGTCTGGCGCGATGAAGCCGAGTATCAGCGCCTGCTCCACCAGAACATTGCCGAATCCGGCAAGGCTGGAACCGAGCTGATGCCCGTATGGTTTCGTCCAGCTTCTGAAGCGCGCAAATTGGTCGTGTCCGTTCAGTCGCTAGCGCTGGTCGAGGAAGCGGAACGGCGCGGCAACGGGATCATCTATCTGACGCCGCATCTCGGTTGTTTCGACGTTGCCGCCTCGTGGTTGGCACAACGCAGTCCAATCACCGTGCTGTACCGGCCGCCGAAGATACAAAGCTTGCAGCCGCTCATCGAAGTCGGGCGCGGCCGGGACGGCGTGCACCTGGCACCGGTCAGTCTCAGCGGCGTGCGCCGACTGCTCAAGGCCCTCAGGCGCAACGAAGCGGTCGGCATCCTACCCGATCAGGTGCCCGGAGTTGGCGAAGGCGCGTGGGCGGAATTCTTCGGGCGACCCGCATTTACGATGACCCTGGTCGGGCGGCTCGTCGAAGCCACCGGCGCAACCGTCATCATGACCGCCGCGGAACGGCTGCCGAATGGCCGCGGCTATTCACTCGATTTCATCCTCGTCGAAGATGACCTGTCGGGCCAGCAGGGCGTGCGTCATCTCAATGCCGCGATCGAGCAGCGGGTCCGGCGCTGCCCCGCGCAGTACCTGTGGAGCTACAACCGTTATAAGGTGCCGGCCGGTGCCCCACCTCCTGACGCAGGCGCTGCTGCGAAAGGCGCGCTGCACTGATGCTGACTCGCCTTGCCATTGGCGTGTTCTGGCTGCTGCATTTTCTGCCCCTCGCAGTTCTGGCGCGTATCGGGGCGGTCGCCGGTCTCGCATTCATGGTCTTCGGTCGCGAGCGACGGGAAGTGGCGCGAACCAATCTGGCGCTGTGTTTTCCGGGATGGGACAAAGCACGCCGCAAGGCCGTGTTGCGGGCTCATTTCCGTGCTCTCGGCAGAAGTTTTGTCGAGGCGGGTATCGTCTGGTGGGGTTCTGAAAAGCGCATCCGGCGCATCGTGCGCATCGAGGGCGAGGAGTACGTACGCGCCCAGGGCGACCGGCGCGTCATCTTCCTGGTGCCGCATTTCGCCGGCATCGAGATGGAAGGACTGCGCATGTCGCTGGACTACAAGGGCATGGCGGTTTACAGCCACCAGAAGAACCGCGTCTTCGATGAATTCCTCGTGCGCGTGCGCAGCCGTTTTCCGGGCACGCGCATGGCGGCGCGGCAGGAGGGTGTCAAGACGCTGCTGCGCGGGTTCAAGGACGGTCTGGGCCTGCAACTTTCGCCCGACCTCGATCTAGGTCCGCGCGACGCCCTATTCGTGCCGTTCTTCGGCGTACAGGCGGCAACCGTCACGGCACTGTCGCGGCTCGCCCGGCTTGCCAATGCCGTCATCGTGCCGGTGGTGGTGCGTCAGTTGCCCGGCGGCGAAGGCTACGTGTTGCGCATGTATCCGGCCTGGGAGAATTATCCCGGCGAAAGCGTGGAAGCCGACACACGCCACATGAATGCATTCATCGAACAGAGGATCCTGGAGATGCCCGAGCAGTACTACTGGGTGCACAAGCGGTTCAAGACGCGCCCGGAAGGTGAACCGAGGATCTATTGAGATGAATCAACCCGCTCGGAACGGCTTCGACGTTTCCGCATTGTGATGCCCGCGGCTCCGGACGACTGCCGCATTGCTCCGCTCGCGATTGCGGACATCGAACCGCTCACCACGCTGGCGCACGAGATCTGGCACCAGCACTATCCCGGTATCATCACGGTCAAGCAGATAGAATATATGCTTGAGCAGCGCTACTCGCCTGATACGATTCGCACCGAGATCGAGAGCGGTGCGGCCCGGTGGGTCAAGCTGCTGGTGAATGGCGAACTCGGCGGATTCGCTTCTTACGAGGCGGACGGCGCGCGGCGCGCCGTGAAGCTCGACAAACTGTACGTGCACCGCCAGTTCCGCGGCAGGGGTTGTGGAGCAGCGCTGGTCCGGCATGTCGAGCAGGCCGCGGACGCCCAGGGCTGCGATAAGGTGTACCTGCAGGTCAACAGGAACAATTTCGACTCGATAGCGGCTTACCGGCGCCTCGGGTTTGAAGTGATGGACAGAGTCAAGACAGACATCGGCGGCGGTTTCCACATGGACGATTACGTGATGGCAAAGGAAATCAGGCCAGAGGCCAGAGGCTAGAGGCAAGAGGAACTGCAAGCCATGGCGCTCACCCCCTTCAAACCGAACGTACCGCAGCTTCGTACGTTTCGGGTTTTCCTCTCGCCTCTCGCCTCTCGCCTCTAACCTCTTGTGCGAGTCAAGTTCACCAAGATGCAAGGCGCCGGGAACGACTTCGTGGTTGTCGACGCCACCCGCCAACCGCTGCGTCTGGCACCGGAGACCATCCGCAAGCTGGCGCATCGCAACTTCGGCGTCGGATTCGACCAGATGCTGGTGATCGAGCCGGCGCGCACACCCGGAACCGACTTCTACTACCGCGTCTTCAACGCCGACGGCGGCGAGGTGAATCAATGCGGCAACGGCGCACGCTGCTTCGTGCGTTACGTGCACGACAAGGGACTGTCCGGCAAGTCGGCGATCCGAGTGGAAACCGGCTCGGGCGTAATCGAGCCGCGGCTTGAAAAAGACGGGCGGGTAGCGGTGGCGATGGGTGCGCCGGAGTTCGAGCCCGCGAAGATTCCGTTTGTGGCAGAACGTCGCGCGCTAACCTATGCACTTGAAGTCGGCGGCAGGTCTATCGAAATCGGCGCCGTGTCCATGGGCAATCCGCATGCGGTGCAGGTGGTGGCTGACGTCGAGGCCGCGCCAGTGCTGACCGAGGGGCCATTGATCGAAAAGCATCCACGTTTCCCGCAAGGGGTGAATGCCGGCTACATCGAGATCCACGACCGGCACCGCATCAGACTGCGGGTTTTCGAGCGGGGAAGCGGGGAAACGCTCGCTTGCGGCACCGGCGCCTGCGCCGCAGTCGCGGTAGGGATAGCGCGCGGTCTGCTCGACTCCCCGGTGGAAGTACAGACCCGCGGCGGCAAACTCGAAATCGCATGGCAGGGGGCAGGCCATGCGGTGATGATGACCGGGCCGGCTGAAACCGTTTACGAAGGTGAAATCATCCTGTAACGAAAGATTCGGAATGAGCCCAGAAGACGTTGCCCGCTACCTACAGGATCACCCGGAATTCTTCGAAGAGCATGCCGAAGTGCTGGCGGAAATCCATATTCCGCACCCGCATGGCGGCGGCGCGATACCGATTTCCGAGCGCCAGATCGTCAGCCTGCGTGAGAAAACCAGGGTCCTCGAGGCGAAGCTGCGGGAACTGCTGCAATTCGGCGAGGAAAACGATGCGCTCGGCGAGCGGGTGCATCGCGCGGCCATGGAACTGGTCAAGGCCCCGGACCTCGAGGCGATGTTGAGGGTGGTCTACTACAACCTGCGCGAAGACTTTGCCGTGCCGCATGTGAGCATTCGCCTTTGGATCGAACCGGATCATCCGCCTCTCGCCGAATTCGGACCAGCGAGCCAGGAGGTGCGGGTTTTCGCCGAAAGCCTCAATCATCCATATTGCAGCAGCAAACCGATGTTCGAAACCGGACAGTGGTTCAGCGAAGCGGAAACCATCGTGAAGTCGTTTGTCTACGTGCCGCTGCGGGCAGACAGAGTGTTCGGCCTGTTGATACTCGCCAGCGAAGACCCGCAGCGCTTCTACCCCGAAATGGGCACGTTGTACCTTAAGCGGCTCGGTGAGCTGGTCAGCACCGGACTCGGCAGATATCTGTAAATGGCCGGCGCAACAGTTTCCCCGCCCCTCCGTGGGGTCGCTGAGCCCGAGCATCCGTACCTTGCCGGTTTCCTGTCCCAGTTGCGGCAGGAACGGCGTTTGTCGCGCCACACCGCCGATGCGTACGCGCGCGACGTGCGCTCGCTACTCGAACTGGCGGGGACGACGCCGCTCGCGGAACTGCAGATTCACCAGATCCGCCGCTTCGTGGCCCGGCTGCACGGGCGCGGGCTTGGCGGCAAATCGCTGGCACGCCTGTTGTCGGCCTGGCGCGGATTTTTCAACTATCTGGCGCGCGATCACGGGTTCAGCTCCAATCCCTGCACCGGCGTGCGGGCGCCCAAGTCTCCAAAGTCGCTGCCCAAGGCGCTGTCGCCAGACGAAGCCACCCGCCTTGTCAGCATTACTGACGACGACAAGCTGGCGGTACGCGACCGGGCGATCTTCGAGATGTTCTACTCTTCGGGCCTGCGGCTTTCGGAGCTGACTTCGCTCAATCCTGGCGACGTCAGTTTCGCGGATGCCACGGTGCGCGTGACTGGCAAAGGCAACAAGACCAGGCTGGTGCCGGTCGGCAGCTACGCACTGCAAGCGTTGAAGGCCTGGATGACGGTGCGGGAGTTGCTGGCGAAACAGGACGAGACCGCGTTGTTCGTCAGCCAGCACGGCGGTGCCATCACGCCGCGCGCAATCCAGCAACGCCTGAAAACCTGGAGTATCAAGCAGGGGCTCCCCGGGCACGTCCATCCGCACATGCTGCGCCACTCGTTCGCCTCGCACGTGCTGCAATCCAGCGGCGACCTGCGCGCGGTACAGGAAATGCTGGGTCACTCCAGCATCTCCACCACGCAGGTGTACACGCATTTGGATTTTCAGTACCTTGCGAAGGTCTACGATCAGGCGCACCCGCGCGCGAAACGCAAGACCTCTAAACCTTGAACCACGGAGGACACAGAGGACACGGAGGAAGGGCAAGAGCAAAAAAGCATTCGAAAGTTGAAACCCGGTATTGGTGGTCACTTCGGCACCGGACCTGTTTTTAACTCTCGCATGTTTTTCCTCGTTTTTGGTTTTCCTCCGTGTCCTCTGTGTCCTCCGTGGTTCAGGATTCTTTTTGAAGTATGCACAAACTCATACTGAAGCCCGGCCGCGAGAAGTCGCTCCTGCGCCGGCATCCGTG
>DASQOP010000247.1:0-3739 GCA_035644415.1 Burkholderiales bacterium | reverse complement strand
GGCGATGCTCTTGTAGAAGTCGCGCACCTCGCCGAGATCCCGGGTGCGCTTCATCGGCGGCAGGCTGCGCCAGATGCGCTTGCCGTAGTGCTTGGAGATCAGGCGCGGGTCGCAGATCATCAGCACGCCGCGATCGTTCTCGTCGCGGATCAATCTGCCCGAGCCCTGCTTCAACGTGATGACCGCCTGCGGAACCTGGTACTCCATGAAGGCGTTTCGGCCCTCGCTGTTCATTTTCTCAATGCGCGCGGCGAGCACCGGATCGTCGGGAGGGGCAAACGGCAACCGGTCGATAATCACCAGCGACAACGCCTCGCCTTTGACGTCCACGCCTTCCCAGAACGATGCGCTCCCCAACAGCACCGCATTACCGAGTTTGCGGAAGCGCTCCAGCAGCTCCGTGCGCGAGCCCTCTCCCTGCATCAGCAGCGGATACTCCATGCCCATACGCTTCATGCCGGTTTCCATCAAATCGCGCGCCTCGCGCATGGCCCTGAGACTGGTGAAGAGGAAGAAGGTCCGTCCCTCAGCCGCCTCGATCGCTGGCAGCGCCGCGTCCACCACCGCCCGGGTGTAGCCCTCGGAGTTCGGTTCCGGCAATTTCTCGGGGACGTAAAGCAGCGCCTGGTTCTGGTAATCGAAGGGACTTTCCCAGAATGCTGTGGCCGCTTCGTCCAGTCCCATTTCACGCTGGTAATGGGAGAAATCGCCGGCTACCGATAGCGTCGCGGAAGTAAAGATCCACGCGCGCGGATGGCCGCTGATCTGGCGATGGAAGATGCCCGCGATCGAGAGCGGTGTCGCATTCAGGTGCACAGAATGCGCAAACACCTCGACCCAGCGCACCCGCTCGCGATCCTCTTCCCCCTGCCAGCGGCCGAGGCGGTCCAGCATTTCCATCCCCCGCATCCAACAGTTGCGGAGGCCCTCCGAGCGATCGGCCTGCGCTTCCAGCACCCCTGCAAACTCGGTGAGCCGTGTCGCCGCCGCATTCAGTGCGTCGGTGAAGTCGCGGTTCGCCGCGGCCTGCGCGTAAGGCTGGCGGCCGATGTCATCGCGCACCTGCAGCCGCAGGTCGCGCGCCGCTTTCTCCAGTTGCGAAGCGGCATCCGGCAACGCCGCATTGTCCTTCGCCGAAGCGGCGGCCTCCATCCGGGTGTCGCGTCCGAGTTCGATGAGCTGATGGGTGGAGATGGTTTCGCCGAAGAACAAGCTGGCGGTCTCTGGCAATTGATGAGCCTCGTCGAAGATCACGGTGTTGCACGCGGGCAGCAGCTCCGCCACACCCTCGTCGCGCAGCACCACGTCGGCAAAAAACAGGTGATGATTCACCACCACCACGTCCGCTTCCATCGCCTGCTTGCGTGCCTCCATGACGAAGCACTGCTTGTAGTTCGGGCAATCGCCGCCGAGACAGTTCTCACGTGTGGAGGTCACCTGCGGCCAGACGGTCGCGTCCTCCGGCACTTCGGCCAGTCCGCTGCGATCGCCGGTCTTGCTGGTCCTGGCATAGGACTCGATGCGCGCCAGGTACACCACATCGTCGCGGTCCAGGAAGCGACCATCGTTCTTGGCGCGCCCCAGGTGGTAATGGCAGACATAATTCGCCCGACCCTTGAGCAGCGCGACCGTCACGGGCGCCTGCAGCGCGTTGCGCACCGTCGGGATGTCGCGGCCGAACAACTGGTCCTGCAGGGTTTTGGTACCGGTGGAGATGATCACCTTGCCGCCCTTGGCAAGCGCCGGCACCAGGTACGCGAACGTCTTGCCGGTACCCGTACCGGCCTCGGCGATCAGGACGCTGCGCTCTTCGATCGCCTGCTCGACCGCCTGCGCCATCTCTACCTGTTGCGGACGCAGGCCGTAGCCGGGAATGGCCGAGGCAAGCGGGCCGGAATCAGAAAAAAATTGTACGAGCTGCAGTTCGATGTCCCCCGGACCGCGCCCGGCGCGCTGACGACTGCCAGCCCGCCCCGGTCAAGGCCGTCAGTGTAGATCATCGTCGTGCTGGCGTCAGAGTGCCCGAGCAATTCCTCCATGTGAGGCAGGTTTAGAAATATTCTCAGCATTGTTGCCCGGAGTTTCGTATGCTTGTTGTCTCTTACGGAAGGGAGGTCATGTCATGGCGACCCCAAACCGAAAAGACCCCGCGCAGCACTGGATTGTGCGATTTTTGCCGGTTGAGACGCTGGTGGAGGCGCAAAAGCTCGCGCACAGGTACAGGGAAGGAGAGGGGGTCCGGCTCTACGTCCTCGAGCGAAAGTGGCTCGTGATTCCGGCCGCGCTGGTCATGGTACTCATCAGCATTGCGTGCGCCGCGGGGACCGTGGTGTTTCTTGCCGGAGCGTACTCGCTTCTTGTGCTGCCGGCGCTACTCCTGGCGCCCGTGATCCTGGTCGGAAGCCTGTTCGTCCAGATGTATGTGTTCTTCTACTGGCTCGAGAACCGTGCCCTGACGCGAGCGCTCGGACATCGTGCCAAGCCGGCGCACGGAACGCTTGCGGCGTGGCTTTCGAGCAAGCTGGGCGTGGACATGGGTAAGTTACCCCCGGTGCCGTGGATCCTTGCGACAGTGGTCCTGTTTGCGCCGCTGGCGATGCTGGCCTATTTCGCGTTGAACGTCGCTTTGGTGTTGATCGTTCTAGCGATCCTGATGCCGATTCTTTATGCGCGGTTTGATCGGTGACCATGTTCACCGGGAAACGACGGGTAGAGCGCAACGGCTCACTGGACCGGCGCGGACAGCCTTGCCGCGCGAACGGCGAAGCGGAATGCCAGAGAGCGCGAATGGAATTCCGCGGCCGTGACACGGCGCGCGTGAGCAAAATCGTTCTCCAGCATCGCGCGAACCTGCGCCGCCAGTTCGCGGTCGGCCACCGCCATGGTGATCTCGAAGTTCAGCCGGAATGAGCGATTGTCGAAATTGGCGGTGCCCACCGTGCAGTAATCATCGTCGATCAGCGTGACCTTCTGGTGCATGAATCCGTGTTGGTGACGATAGACCGCAATCCCGGCTTTCTCCAACTCCTCGATATACGACCAGCCGGACAGATTCACCAGCGGGTGGTTGGACCGCTCCGGCATCAGGATCCTCACCTCCACCCCACGCAGCGCCGCCAACTGCAGCGCCGTGACAAACTGTTCGTCCGGAACGAAGTACGGGCTGGCGATCCACAGCCGTGATTTTGCTTCGGCGATCGCCGCGATGAAAAACAGCGTGCAGGTCTCCAACTCGTCGGCTGGGCCGCTGGGGAGGCAGAGGATGGGACGGCGGGCGCCGCTCGCCGCAGGCCGGGGATCCCAGTTCAGGTCGAGCAATTCGCCCGCGGCCCAATGCCAGTCTTCGACGAATGCGACCTGTACGCACTGCACGACCGGCCCTTCGACCCGCAATTGCGTATCCCGCCAGTATCCGATACGCGGATCACGGCCAAGGTACTCGTCGCCCACGTTCAGCCCGCCCACCCACGCCACCCGTCCGTCCACGATCACGATTTTCCTGTGGTTACGGAAGTTGATGTGGAAGCGGTTCACTCCCGGACCGATGGCGTGGAACGCGCGCACCGAGATTCCGCTCGCGCGCATCTCATTGACGTAGGCCCGCGGCAGTTCGTAGCTACCGATCTCGTCGTACAGCACATGGACGCGAACGCCGGCGCGGGCGCGCTCAAGCAGGCGCGCCTTGAGCTCGCGCCCCGCATCGTCGTCGCGGATAATGTAGAACTGCACCAGCACGTAT
>DASQOP010000246.1:0-2140 GCA_035644415.1 Burkholderiales bacterium | reverse complement strand
TGAAGTTCTCCGAGTTCTTCATCCACCGTCCAGTGGCAACCACGCTGCTCACGCTGGGGATCGCGTTGTCCGGCGTCATGGCGTTCCAGCTGCTGCCGGTGTCGCCCTTGCCGCAGGTGGACTTTCCGACGATCTCGGTGCAGGCCTCGCTGCCTGGCGCCAGTCCGGAAACCATGGCCGCAACGGTGGCGACACCGCTGGAGCGCGCCCTGGGCCGCATCGCCGGCATCACCGAGATGACGTCGTCGAGTTCGCTCAGCTCGACCCGCATCACGCTGCAATTCGACCTCGATCGCAACATCGACGGCGCGGCGCGGGACGTACAGGCGGCGATCAATGCTGCGCGCGCGCTGCTACCCACCGGATTGCCGAGCAACCCGACCTATCGCAAGGTGAATCCGGCCGATGCGCCGATCATGATTCTGTCGCTGACGTCGGAAAGCATGACGCGTGGCCAGATGTATGACGCGGCGTCGAGCATCCTTGCGCAAAAGCTCTCGCAGCTGAAGGGCATCGGCCAGGTTTCAGTCGGCGGCAGTTCCCTGCCGGCGGTACGCGTGGAACTTCTTCCGTCCGCGCTCCACAAGTACGGCATTGGCACGGAAGACGTGCGTAGCGCGATTGCCGCTGCGAATGCGAACCGGCCCAAGGGCATGGTGGAGGACGGCGTACGGCACTGGCAGATCTACGCCAACGACCAGGCCAGGCAAGCTGCCGAGTATCTGCCGCTGATCATCGCCTACCGCAACGGCGCCGCGGTGCATCTGTCGGACGTCGCCGAAATAACGGATTCGGTTCAGGACTTGCGCAATGCCGGGTCGGCTGACGGCAAGCCGGCAGTACTCGTCATCCTGAATCGCCAGCCGGGGGCGAACATAATCGCGACCGTGAACCGGGTCCGGGCGGCCCTGCCATTGCTCAGGGCGTCGATTCCCCGTGCGATCGATCTGGCGGTGGTGCTGGACCGTACCCCGACCATCCGCGCCTCGCTGCTCGAAGTCGAACGTACTCTGCTGATCTCCATTGCGCTGGTGGTGATGGTGGTTTTCCTGTTTCTGCGCAAAGCTACCGCGACCCTGATCCCCACAGTGGCCGTTCCGGTGTCCCTGCTCGGCACATTCGGCGTCATGTATCTCGCCGGTTACAGCCTCAATAACCTGTCGCTCATGGCGCTGACCGTGGCCACGGGTTTCGTCGTGGACGATGCCATCGTCGTGCTGGAGAACATCTCCCGCCGTATCGAAGAAGGCGTGCCGCCGATGGAAGCCGCACTCAAGGGTACGCGCGAAGTCGGCTTCACCGTGTTGTCGATGAGCCTGTCGCTGATCGCCGTGTTCATTCCCATCCTGTTGATGGGCGGCATCATCGGCCGGCTGTTCCGCGAATTCGCCGTTACGCTGTCGGTCGCGATCCTGGTGTCGCTGGTGCTCTCGCTCACCACGACGCCGATGATGTGCGCGCGCCTGTTGCGGCCCGAAAAACCGGAGGCCGAGCCCGGCCGGCTGTCGCGGCTCAGCCGGCGAACCTTCGACTCGCTTTTGCGCGGCTACGAGCGTTCGCTCGCATGGGCTCTGCGGCACAGCCGCTTCATGATGCTGCTGCTCGCGGCAACGGTATGCCTGAATG
Source organism: Burkholderiales bacterium (assembly GCA_035644415.1). Taxonomy (GTDB): domain Bacteria; phylum Pseudomonadota; class Gammaproteobacteria; order Burkholderiales; family JACQAP01; genus JACQAP01. The sequence continues at coordinate 514 of DASQOP010000246.1, read as the reverse complement.
TCTATCTTTACGTGATCGTGCCCAAGGGCTTCTTTCCGCAGCAGGATACCGGCCGTCTAAGCGGGAACATCCAGGCCGACCAGGGCATTTCGTTCCAGGCCATGCAGAAAAAGCTCAACGACTTCATCGAAATCGTGCGCCAGGACCCGGCGGTGGAAAACGTCATTGGTTTTACCGGCGGCGGGCAGCGCAACAGCGGCCAGATGTTCATCTCGCTGAAGCCGCTTTCGCAGCGCAAGATGTCCGCCGACATGGTGATTGCGCGATTGCGCGGCAAGCTCGCGCGCGAGCCCGGCGCCAGCCTGTTCCTGCAGCCGGTTCAGGACATCCGCATGGGCGGGCGCGCGGCCAACGCGCAGTATCAGTACACGCTGCAGGCGGACGATCTCACTGAACTGCGCGCGTGGGAACCGCGCATCCGCCAGGCGCTGACCGAGTTGCCGCAACTGGCGGACGTCAACACCGACAGCCAGGACAAGGGAATACAGACGTCTCTGAACATCGACCGCGACGC
>DASQOP010000245.1:0-4191 GCA_035644415.1 Burkholderiales bacterium | reverse complement strand
CAGAGTCGGCAGCCTCGGCCGCGCCGACTTCGAAGAACTTCATTCCCGTGATTTCGTTGGCAGCGAGCATCGCCGCCGAGAAACCCAGGGACGACTTGATGAAATTGCGTCGGGACATGCCGGCCTTCTTGGCATAGCCGTCCATCTTCTGGGAGATCTTAGGACCCATGCCCCCGGTGAGGAACAATGAGGTGCCGGTTTCGTTACCGTTGAACGGGTCCTTGGGAAGCTCGTCAAGGCCCTTGAAGTGCTGCAGGATATTGAACTCCATCGCGCTCCTCCTCCGCTTGTTATCAAAATTTCTGTTTTGACCACGGAACGGCACGCCAGAAATACCGGGCCGGCCGCTCATTCCGACACCGACAATGCAATCCTTGTTTTCGGTCACGCTACTCTTCTCGCACGCGCGTTGCAACGCCTGCCCGGCCACTTGATGGTCGGACGTTTCCCGGACAACGGTTAGTGAGGGTGGACAGATTCCTTCAATCTTTCCTGGCACTTTGAAAGCACGGAAAAACAAACGCTTCGGCGTAGCACGCGGGGCTGGAGGCTGCCAGACGGGCTCGTTCAAAGGACAGCGGTAAACACGGCCTTTGTGATGCGGCAGCGCAGCACCCGCGACGACGCGGATGCATTAGGATTCGATCATCTGCCAACCTTGAACCTACGACTGACGGAATCACCCATGATCAGCAGAATCTGGCACGGATGGACCAGCCGGCACAATGCCGACGCCTACGAAAAGTTGCTTCGCGGCGAAATCTTCAGGGGAATCGAGCAGCGTGATATCCGGGGTTACCGCGGCATCCATCTGCTCAGACGTGACGTATCTGACGGGGTCGAATTCGTGACCGTCATGTGGTTCGATTCGCCCGATTCGGTCAGGGCGTTCGCCGGAGAGGACTTCGAAGCCGCGGTGGTGCCGCCAAGGGCGCGCGCGCTACTGTCCCGGTTCGACGCACGCTCGGCGCATTACGATGTTATTGTCGCTCCGGAGCAATAAGAGATGAGCGAAGTCCAGAAATCGGAACAAGATTGGCGCAAGGCGCTGACGCCGGAGCAGTACCGCGTGCTCCGCGAGGAAGGCACCGAGCGCCGCTTTACCAGCCCGCTCAATAGCGAATACGGCAAAGGCACGTTTGTCTGCGCCGGCTGCGGGCAGCCGTTGTTCAGGTCCGACATGAAGTTCGACAGCAAGACCGGCTGGCCCAGCTTTTTCACCGCGATTCCCGGCTCGCTGGAAACCAAGGTCGATCGTACGTTGTTCATGGAGCGCACCGAATACCATTGCGCGAACTGCGGCGGCCACCAGGGGCACGTCTTCGAAGATGGCCCCGATCCGACCGGCCTGCGTTACTGCAACAACGGCGTGGCGCTCAAGTTCGAGCCTGATTGACGGGTTGGCAATTTCAACAACTTGTTTGCGCCTGACTACCTGATACGATCACTGCGCGGAGGCGCCGGTTGGCCTTCTCTTTTTTGGCTTGGGCTTTTCTTTCTTCTTGGGAAGTTCGATCGAAACTGCAGCCGCCTCGGTGTACGTGGCGACGACGTTGTCGCCCGCGGTTAGCGATTCCAGTACGTTCGGGTCACGGACGTAGAGGTCGACGAGGTTTCCGTCCGGCCGCTTCAGGGTGAGCGTCTTCTCCTTCGGACTTACCGCTTCAACGTAGGCTGCAATGGTGAATAGTTTCGCCGCGTCCGAAGCCGGTGTCTGTCCAGGCTCAGCGCCGGCTGTTGTTTCCTCGAGGGGGGCCGCATCGCTAGCCTCCGTCTTGCGTACCTGCAATCCCACCGACTCGTAATAGCGCACGATGACTTCGTCGCCTACCTGGACCTGCGGCAGATTCCGGGCCCGCGCCTTCACCCGTAGCGTGATCAGGCGGCCTTTCGGTCCTTTCAACGTAATCTCGCGAGCATCCAGATCGATCGCCTCGACCGTCGCCTTGATTTTTGCCGACCGCCCGTACATGACCGGACTGGCATCTCCCAGCACCGTGATGGCTGCGGGCTTCGTGTCCTGGGCAGGCTTCGTGTCTTGGGCAACTGCCATGCCTCCGCAGAGTACCGTGAACCATGCGGTGCACAACAATGCCGGAATGAATTTCATTGGACTGTTTCCCTTGATTCCTGAACGCGTCGAGAGCCGGGATCGGCATCCGCCCGGATCTGAATCTGCCGCTTTCCCGATTCAGACCTGCGGGTCTGGCTTTCCTTCAGCCGGCGGCGGTGCGGGAGCATCAGCCGGCGGTGGCTCGTTCTTCTCCGCCTTGCGCAGGCGCTTTTCTTCCTGCTTTCTCTTTTTCGCCAGTTCTTTCTGGCGCTTCTCGAATTGATAGTTTGGTTTCGGCAATCTGTGGTCCTTTCAAGAGAAATTCGTTAATCGTATGCCGCCTCAGCACGCCGCCGCCTGCGGCTCCTCCACCCCGTCAGCCGCCGGGCCGGCGAGTTCGCGTTCCAGGAACTCGCGTGGGCTCGACTGCAACTGTGCCATGTTCTCACGAGCCTGCTCCGGATGGCGATCGCAGCATTGCGGTATAACGCCAGCCCATGACATCAAGATCGAGCAGATTCCAGTGGATCGGTCCCAGGACACGGGTTCCGGTTCGGCTGCCCAGCTCCTCAACTGCGTGCGAGAGGCGGTTGCGCTTTCGCGGACGAGCCGCCTGACGAAACATTTAAGTGATATGGATCATGCGGATAGATAATTCATCATACCATCGGCGCTATCCCGACGCCGATGAATCTCGGCGAGGCCTACCAGGCGCTGGAACCGGGCGTCCCGGATGCCGCCGGACCTGCAGAAGCTCGTCTTCGAGGCGGCGCGCGATGGCTCCGCCTACGAACGGCGCCGGGATGTGCGGGCCATTGAAAGTATGAAGGCAGAAGGCACGCAGATGGTCATTCCCGAGCGCACCAGGAAGGAGATTCCATGATGGCTGTCATCGAACTCGATACGCCCGCTGTCACCGTCGACCTCGACGTGATGGAGGACAACATCCGTCGCGTGCAGGCGCACCTGGCGCGCCACGGCATCGCCAACCGCCCGCACATCAAGACGCATAAGATTCCGGCGCTCGGCAAGATGCAGATGCAGGCCGGCGCGGTCGGCATCACCTGCCAGAAACTCGGCGAGGTCGAGGTGTTCACCGACGCCGGCGTCGCGGACGACGTATTGCTGACGTTCAACATCGTCGGTGACGCGAAAACCGACCGGCTGATGGCGTTGACCAAGCGCCTCAGGCGCCTCTCCGTCGTGCTCGACAGCGAGGCGGTGGCGAAGGGGCTGTCCGAGGCCGGGGTACGGCACGGCGCGGACGTGTGCTTCCTGGTGGAGTGCGACACCGGCATGGGCCGCAACGGGGTGCAATCCCCTCAGGCGACGCTGGACCTGGCGCGCGCGGCGATGAAGCTGCCGCGCATGCGCTTCGAGGGCATTATGACCTTCCCCACCCGCCAGCCGCAGTCCTATCAGTTCTTCGAGGAAGCGCTGGCGCTGTTCAAGCGCGCCGGCATTCCCGTTCCGGTCGTTTCCGGCGGCGGCACACCCGCCATCTTCAAGGCGCAGGAGTTCCCGATGCTCACCGAGCACCGCGCCGGGACCTATATCTACAACGACGTGATGACGGTGGCGTCCGGCACCGCTACCTGGGACAACTGCGCGATGCGGGTGCGGGCCACGGTGGTAAGCCGCCCTACCGGCACGCGCGCGGTCATCGACGCCGGCACCAAGGTGCTGACTTCGGACCAGTACACGGTCAAGGGTTACGGCCACGTGCTCGAGTGCCCGGAGGCGGTGATCGCGCACCTCTCGGAGGAACACGGTGTTATCGACCTTTCGGGCTGCCGCGAGCGACCCGCCGTCGGCGACATCGTCCACGTCATACCCAACCACTGCTGCGTGGTGAGCAACATGGTGGACGAGGTCTATGGCGTGCGCGGGGAGCAGGTCGAGGTGACCTGGCCGGTCGCGGCGCGCGGCACCGTGCGTTAGCTTGGCTGAAGGGTCAGGAAAGTACAACGCTCACCGCGGAGGCCGCAGAGGCCGCAGAGGACGCAGAAGAAAACCGAAAACGAGGAAAACATGTGGGAGTAAAAGCAGGCCGGGTGCCGGAGTGACCACCGATATCAGTTTTTAACTGTGGAACACTTTTTTGCTCTTTCCTTTCCTCTGCGTCCTCCGCGTCCTCT
>DASQOP010000244.1:0-4837 GCA_035644415.1 Burkholderiales bacterium | reverse complement strand
ACAGTGTAGCGGCATCGCGAGTGGTCGAGGGCAGTCGTTGGGTCTTACGTCCCGACCCTCATGCCGGACAGGAAGCGGCACGGGCGGGCTGGTCGGTGGCTACGACTTCCTGGTACGTGGCGAACAGTTTTCGCGCCAGCGCACCGGCGTGCCACTCGCACACGTAAGCGCGGCCCTCTTCTGCCAGCCGCGCGCGCAGATCGCCGTCGCGCATCAATCTGACGATGTGCTCTGCGAAGTCGGCTTCGTTGTCGTCCGGCACCAACGCACCGCGCTTCGGCCCGACGATGTCGCGCGTGCCCATCACGGCGGTGGAGATGACCGGAAGCCCGAGCGCCATCGCCTCCAGCAGCACCAGTCCCTGGGTCTCCGTGCGCGAGGCGAACACGAAGGCGTCCGCGGCGCAGTAGCAATCGAGCAAGGCGCCGCGCCTGTCGAGGTAGCCGACGAATAATGTGTGCTTCTGGAGGTTGAGTCTCGCGGCGAGTCTCTTCAGCGATGCCAGCGCCGGCCCCTCGCCGGCGATTACCAGCAGCAGGTCGGAAATGGTGGCGACGGCCCGCTCCAGCGCCCGCAGCAGGAAGTCGATGTTTTTCTCGAACGCCACCCGTCCGACGAACAACAACACCGGGCGCTTGCCGGGAATGCCATGCGCGACGCGAAAGGCATCGCCATCGCCGGCGGCGAACTGTGCGGGCGGGATGCCGGTGGGAACGACATGCATCGGTACGCGCACGCCATAGTCCCCCAGCTTGTCGCGCATCGCAGCCGAGGGCACCACCAGCGCGTCCATCTGATTGCACTGGGTACGGGAAAAGCGGCGCGACAACGCCCGCAGCGCGGCTTTTGGAACCACCGGCACGTAATGGAAAAGGTACTCCTCGAAAAAAGTGTGGTAGGTCTCCATCCTTGGGATGTCCAGCAAGTCGGCGATTTCCATGCCCAAGTAATGAGCGACGAACGGCGTCTGGATATGGACCAGGTCATAGGCAGCTTCGCGCAACTGCGGCAACAACCTGCGCACTGCGCCCGGGATCATCATCCGGTCTTCCGGATCGAACGGAAGATACCGGGAGGGCACGCGCAGCGTGCGGTTGTCCTCCGCGTACGGATCGGGGTAGGCGGGCGCGATCAGGTCCACTTGATGGCCGAGCGTCGCAAGCTCGCGGCGGAACGTCTGGATGGACGTGGATACGCCGTTCACCCGCGGGAAGTACACGTCCGAGATCATCAGTATTTTCATGTTTCTATCCGTTGACGCTATGCCAGCCAGCATATTACGGCGACATGACCGATTGAAGACAAAACGCGGTCAGCAGGTAAAATCCCGTGAACACAAGTAAACCGGCAAACAATGATCGGGCTGCTGCAACGGGTCAGCGAGGCACGCGTAGACGTGGCCGGCAAGACGATCGGCGCGATTGGTACCGGGCTGATGGTGCTGGTCTGCGCCGAGCGCGGCGATACCGTGACTGAGGCGGAACGCCTTTTGGAGCGACTGCTCGGCTATCGAGTCTTTGCCGATGCCGCCGGCAAGATGAATCTGAGCCTGAGGGACGTGGCGGGCGGGCTGCTTCTGGTGCCGCAGTTCACGCTGGCGGCGGATACCGGAAAGGGCACGCGCCCCGGCTTCACTCCGGCAGCCCCGCCTGATGTGGGCAAGAGGTTGTTTGAACATTTGCTGGCGCGCGCCCGCCGCGCACATTCTCAGGTTGCGGCAGGTGAATTTGGCGCCATGATGAAAGTGTCTCTGATAAACGACGGTCCGGTCACGCTCTGGCTGCAGGTGCACCCGCGTTCCGGCAGCGCCGGGAAGGTTGTGCTCAAGGAGTGAAAGAAAGCGCTTTCGTCGCGACGCGTCCACCCTTTTCTCAACGTTGGATGCCGCAACGCCCGTGAGATAATAATAAGCTTACTTAAAACCCTTGCGCCCGACCGGCGCGGCGATGCCTGATGGCGATGCATTCCAACCACGAGCCCGCCCCGCGCGTGCTGCTGGTAGACCCTTCCCCTGACGACCGCCTGCTGATGTCGCTCTATCTCAGGCGCTCTGGGGTGGAGATTCTCACCGCCAGCAATGGCGAGGAGGCGCTGCAGATTACCGCGGCGAAACTACCGGAACTGGTGGTGCTCGACCTGATGATGCAGGGCATGTCCGGCTTCGAAGTCTGCAAGCGCATCAAATCCAATCCAGCGACCGCGCTGACGCCGGTGGTCTTCCTCACTTTGACCGACAACCGCGAAGACCGCATCAAGGGCTTGCAGGCCGGCGCCGACGATTTCTTTTCCAAGCCGTTACAGCGCGACGAGTTCCTGGTACGGGTCAAGTCACTGCTTGCGACCCACCGGGCGCGCAAGCAGGAAGCAGCCGCGAGGCAGGCGATGGAAGCCGATGCGCCGGAAACGCCACAAGGCTTCGAACGCGACGTGCCGCGCAGGATGATGGATAGGATCCTCGCCACGCCGGAGGTCAACGGCCAGACACCGGGAGGTTACCAGTCCCGTTTCAATGCCGTGATCCTGTTTGCCGACTTGCGCGGGTTCACCCGCATGGCCGAACAACTTGCGCCGACGCAGGTCGTGCTGCTGCTGAACCAGTATTTCTCGCTGCTCACGGAAGTAACCTATCGCTACGAGGGCGTGATCTTCAACATGGCCGGGGACAGCTTGCTGGTCGGATTCGGGGTTCCGTTCGAACAGCCGGATGCCGCCGAACGCGCGATCAAATGCGGTCAGGATATGCTCTCCGCCTTCGAAACCCTGTCATCCGAGTGGCATACGAAATACGGGCTCGAGACCGGGTTGGGTATCGGCGTCAACAAGGGCGAGGTGGTGGCCGGCAACGTCGGCTCGTCCGCGTACATGAGCTTCACCATCATCGGCGATGCGGTGAACATCGCTTCGCGGCTGATGCAGCGGGCGCGGGCGGGGGAGTTGCTGCTCTCGGAGCGGGTCATGCTGGCGCTGCTGGCGGCACGAGTAAAAGTGGACGCGATTCCGCTGCCGCCGCTGACGCTGCGGGGGCGGACCGAACCGATCGGCCTGTATTGCATCGCGTTCAAGGGCCGCATAGACACGCGCTGATGGCTTCAGGACGGCGCTGACGCTGACTGAACTGCTGAACATCGTTGCCACGGCCCGCGGCACCGGCATTCGGACTTCCAGTGCAGAATGGACAGAACCTAAGCTAAGGAGAACAGCATGAAACGATTCGATCCGGTCACCCAGGCCAGGATAGACCTGACCGCGGCGCTGCGCTCGGCTGCCCGCATGGGGCTGAACGAGGGCGTCTGTAATCACTTCAGCCTGGAAATGCCGGGCGATTCCGGCAAATTCCTGATTAATCCCCAGGGCCTTCATTGGTCCGAGATCACGCCTGCGGACCTGATGATCGTGAACGAAAAAGGCGCGGTGGTCGAAGGCAAGCATACGGTCGAGCCGACCGCGTTCTTCATTCACGGCCGCATTCATCTCGGCAAGCGCAAGAAGTGCGTCCTGCATACTCACATGCCGTTCGCCACCGCGCTGACGCTGCTGGAAGGCGGTGAACTCGACGTGTTCGCCAACCAGAACGCCATGCGCTACTACGGCCGCATCGGTTACGACCGCGAGTACGGCGGCGTCGCACTGGACAACGCCGAGGGCGATCGCATCTGCAACGCGCTTGGCGACAACGAGGTGGTCTTCATGCAGCATCACGGCGTGATCGTCTGCGGCGACAACGTCGCTTATGCCTTCGACGACCTCTATTATCTCGAGCGCTCCTGCATGGTGCAGGCGCTGGCGCAAGGCACCGGTGGAAAACTCAAGCGCGTGCCGGAGAAAATGGTCGCCGAAGCGGCGCGGCAGATCGGCGGCGAACGCCAGCAGTCCGTCCTGCACTTCGAAGCGCTGAAGCGCCTGCTCGATCGCGACGAGCCGGGCTGGTCGCGGCTGACCTGATCGATCCGACCCCGGGCAACGCCTGATGATGTTGCGCACCCGGCTCTGTGAGCTGCTCGGCATCGCGCATCCGATCGTCTGCGCGCCGATGGGCTGGATCACCGGGCCCGAATTGACCGCGGCGGTGAGCGGGGCCGGAGGCCTGGCCATTCTCGGCGCCGGCGCCAATCCGCCCGAGTTGTTGCGCCGGAAGATTCGCCGTGTGCGCGAACTTACCGACCGGCCCTTTGGCGTCAATCTGATCCTGTCCCGCCCCGCAGAAGAGCGCTTTCAGGTCTGCATTGAGGAAAGGATTCCGGTGCTTTCTCTATTCTGGGGCGATCCCGCCCCTTTCGTAGAGCGCGCCCACGACGCCGGGATGAAAGTGCTCTTGCAGGTTGGCGACGTCGCCAGCGCGATCGATGCAAAGGCCAAAGGCGTGGACGCGATCATCGCGCAAGGGGTGGAGGCTGGCGGCCACGTTGCCGGTGAACTCTCGACCATGGTACTGGTGCCGCGTGTGGTGGATGCGGTGGCGCCGGTTCCGGTCATCGCCGCGGGCGGAGTCGCCGACGCACGAGGCCTGGTCGCCGTACTTGCACTAGGCGCACAGGCCGCCGTTCTCGGTACCCGCTTCATCGCCACTCCCGAAGCCGATACGCATCCGGAATACAAGCGCCGCATCCTGGCCGCGGGCGGGGAGGATACCGTGCGCACCACGTTGTTCGGTGGCGGCTGGCCGAACGCGCCGCACCGGGTGCTGCGTACCGGTTTCGTGGAGCAATGGCTGGCGAAGCCAGAGCGCGGCAATGAGAATCGGCCCGACGAACCGGTGGTCGCCGAGAGCCGGCTCGGCGGCGAAGTTTTCCCGATCCGCCGCTTCATGGTGTTTCCGCCCAACCGCGAAACCACCGGT
>DASQOP010000243.1:0-2651 GCA_035644415.1 Burkholderiales bacterium | reverse complement strand
GCCTCGGTACGCGAGGCGAAACGGCAGACCGGCGCCAATGCGTCGGTGATTTATGTGCCTCCGCCGGGAGCGGCGGCGGCGATCTGGGAAGCGGTCGAGGCCGATCTCGACCTGGTGATCTGCATCACCGAAGGCATCCCGGTGCGCGACATGATCGAAGTGCGCGATCGCATGCGCAAACAGAAACGCAGAACCGTCCTGGTCGGCCCGAACTGCCCGGGAGTGATCACACCGGAGGAAATCAAGATCGGAATCATGCCCGGACATATTCATCGCAAGGGCCCGGTCGGTGTGGTATCCCGTTCCGGGACGCTCACCTACGAAGCGGTGGGGCAGCTGACCGAGCTGGGACTGGGCCAGTCTTCCGCAGTTGGCATCGGCGGCGATCCGGTCAACGGACTCAAACATCTCGATGTGCTCAAACTCTTCAACGCCGATCCGGCGACGGAAGCGGTGGTCATGATCGGCGAGATCGGCGGCACGGACGAGGAAACCGCGGCGCTGTGGGCCAGAGACAACATGAAGAAACCGATCGTCGGCTTCATCGCGGGGGTCACCGCCCCTCCCGGCAAGCGCATGGGCCATGCCGGTGCGATCATCTCCGGCGGCAAGGGCACGGCGGCGGAGAAACTCGCGGTCATGGAAGAATGCGGGATCAAGGTGACCCGCAACCCCGCCGAGATGGGCAAGCTGCTGAAGTCGGTTTTGCGTTGAGCGTCTGATTTTTCCGCAACGAATCCACTCGAACCCTTCATGGATCTGAGCAGTCCGCAGTTCTGGATCGCCGTTCTGCAGATCATCCTGATCGACACCCTGCTGAGCGGCGACAATGCGGTGGTGATCGCGCTGGCCTGCCGGAATCTTCCGCCGCGCCAGCGCAGGCTCGGCGTCTTCTGGGGCGTGGCCGGCGCCATCATCCTGCGGGTGACGCTCACGTTCTTTGCGGTGAGCCTGCTGGCCATTCCCTATCTCAAGATTGTCGGCGCCGCCTTGCTGCTCTGGATCGGCGTCAAGCTGATCCAGCCTCAGGACGACGGCGAGGGGCAGGAAATCAGGGCTGGCGGAAACCTGCTCGGTGCCATTCGCACCATCATCATTGCCGACTTCGTGATGAGCCTGGACAACGTGATCGCGGTGGCGGCCGCGTCGCGCGACAGCCTGTTTCTGCTGATCTTCGGACTGGCGTTGAGCATCCCGCTGATGGTATGGGCGAGCCAGTTGGTCCTGCGTTTGATGGATCGCTTCCCGTCGATCATCGTATTAGGCGGCGCTTTGCTGGGATGGGTGGGGCTGTCGATGGCGGTGCATGACCCCGTCGTGAGGGACTGGGTGATGGCACAGGCCGCATGGCTGAATTGGACCGCACCGGCTGCAGGCGCGGCCCTGGTGGTGGCGATCGGCAAGTTGCTGTCGCTGCCGGCGGGACCCGGGCGCGGCCGCCGCGAGGGCGTGGTGGACCTCGCCGAACGGGATCGCCCGGTGCCGCCCCAATCCTGAATGAGGCAGCGATGATGAAGATTCCGCTGCCGGTGGACGGCCTGGTGACTGCCAAGGTCATCCATCTCGCCGACAATCCGGTGCTGCTGATCAAGTGAGGAGCTTGCGCGCGGACTCCCGCCGCGCGACGATCCGCTTTCCCAGGCATTCCCGGCAGTAGCAGCAGGCTTCGGCGTCAGCCGGCGGCATCAGCGGAGGAAACTCGGTCGCGCACCAGCACGGCGTGTCACTCGCGATGCCGCAATGAAACTCCCGGCCGCAGTCCGGACAGCGCCGGTTCTCCACGGGATTTTTCATCAGCGCCATGCCGAAGCGAACGTGCTCCACAGCGTGAGCACCCCGACCAGGATGAACAGCGCGGCGGCAAGCATTCGCACTGCCTTCATGGAGATTTGTTGCGCCAGCCGGTCGCCGATCCACACCGCCGGGACATTGGCGATCATCATTCCCAATGTCGTTCCAACGATGACCTGCGCCAGCGCATCGAAGCGCGCCGCCAGCGCCACGGTGGCGAGCTGAGTCTTGTCTCCCATCTCGGCGAGGAAGAAGGCTACAAAAGTGGTGACGAAAGCCCCGGCCTTGAAAATCACCGGCGAGCCGTCGAGCGCGTCGGGGTGCAAAGCCCAGAGTCCGAAGGCGATGAAGGACAGACCCACGATCCATATCAGCGGCGTCTGTGGCACCAGGCCGGCGAGCAGGCTTCCGGCCCAGCCCGCGAGCGCGTGATTCGCCAGTGTCGCGACCAGGATTCCGGCGATGATCGGCCAGGGCTTGCGCAGGCGTGCGGCGAGCACGAAGGACAGCAACTGAGTCTTATCGCCAATCTCTGCCACTGCAACGAGAAAAGTGGAGGTTAGAAAAGCTTCCATTTGTAAACTTCTTGTAAACTTCGATAGGGACGAGATTGGCTCTAAGACTGCGTCTTGTGCCTCCGACATCACGCTGGCTGCGCAAGCATGAGTCTGCGCCGCAACAAGCTGCTACGCAGCGTGTTGTCGCCGATTCCCGCAATCGCGACCAACGTTGTCGAAGTCATGAATGCCTGCATCAGATCGTTCGTGGCAAAAAAGGCGCCATTGTAGCGTTTTGCCCGCTCCGGGCGCATTTTCAAGCGCGTACTCCGGAGGAAACCTGCAAGTTTTGAATCACACAGA
>DASQOP010000242.1:0-7955 GCA_035644415.1 Burkholderiales bacterium | reverse complement strand
TGCGCACCAGCGACAGGACCGCATTGATGCTGTTGAACAGAAAATGCGGGCGAATGCGCGCCTGCAGCGCCTGCAGTCTCGCTTCGGTCAGCGCCGGCGACAGCATCCGGCTGCGCAAATTGAAGTAGGCGAGCACGAGCAGCGTGGCCACGGCGGTAAGGAAGCAACTGCGTGCCAAACCCGGAGTATCCGGACTGAATACCGCCGAGGTAGCGATCACCACAACGGACACAATGCCGAGCTCGATGGCCACGATCACGGCGACGGCCAGCGGGTAATCCAGCTCGTGCAGCCAGCGATCGGCGAGGCCGAGCAGCAGCAATGAGAGAATGACCATCGGCTGCGCCAGCGCGGAAATGCCCAGCCACTGATCGAGCATGTCGTACCAGTTCGAGGATTTGAGCACAGCTGCAACAACCGTCATCACTATGACCATTACCAGCAGGCGCAACATGACGCCCAGATTGCGGAAATTTGGAAGAAGGTTGGGGTGACGGTTTTGATTTATACTTGCCATCGGCTGATTCGGGCCAAAAATCACGCCAGAACAGGCGCTTAACGCAGTCATTGTGAACAGGGCAGGAGCTTAATGCAACCCAAGGAAAAACCCGTGGACGACGCCGGCAAAACCCGGTCCGGACGGTTCAGCGAACCGGTCGCGGACTTGGTGAAGCGCTATACCGCATCGGTCGACTTCGACAAGCGGCTCGCGGAGTTCGATATCGCCGCGTCGCTGGCGCACGCGCGCATGCTGCATGCGGTCGGCGTGCTCACAGCCAAGGATCTTGCCGATATCGAACGCGGCATGAGCGCGATCCTCGGGGAGATCCGCCAGGGAATGTTTACCTGGTCGGTTGATCTTGAGGATGTACATCTGAATATCGAGAAGCGGCTCACCGACCTGGTCGGCAATGCCGGCAAGCGGCTGCATACCGGGCGTTCGCGCAACGACCAGGTCGCAACCGACATCCGCCTCTATCTGCGCTGGGCGGTGGATGAAATCCTTGCGCTGATTCACGCATTCCAGAAAAGCCTGCTCGATCTGGCCGAGCATCACGTCGATACGCTCATGCCCGGCTACACGCATCTGCAGGTGGCGCAGCCGGTGAGTTTCGCGCACCACCTGCTGGCCTACTACGAGATGATGAAGCGCGACGCCGCGCGCTTTGCGGACTGCCGCAGGCGGTTCAACGTGCTGCCTCTGGGCGCGGCGGCGCTCGCCGGCACCGACTACCCGATAGATCGCGAGGGCGTCGCCAGGGAATTGGGTTTCGACGGCGTGTGCGAGAACTCGCTCGATGCGGTGTCGGATCGCGATTTCGCCATCGAGTTCTGCGCCTGCGCGGCGCTGACGATGACGCATCTGTCGCGGTTGTCAGAAGAACTGATCCTGTGGATGAATCCGCGCTTCGGATTCATCGCGCTCGCCGACCGGTTCTGCACCGGCTCGTCGATCATGCCGCAGAAAAAAAACCCCGATGTGCCGGAACTGGTGCGCGGCAAGACCGGGCGTGTCAACGGCCACCTGGTGGCTCTGCTCACCCTGATGAAAGGCCAGCCGCTGGCCTACAACAAGGACAACCAGGAAGACAAGGAACCACTGTTCGACACGGTGGACACGCTGACCGCAACGCTCAGGATCTATGCCGACATGGTCGGCGGCATCTCCGTCAACAAGGAGGCGATGCGCGCAGCGCTGCTGGAGGGCTACGCCACGGCAACCGACCTGGCCGACTATCTGGTAGGCAAGGGCCTGCCGTTTCGCGAAGCCCATGAGGCGGTCGCGCGCGCGGTGCGCTTCGCCGCTGAAAAGGGTGTGGACCTCACGCAACTGAGCGTCGAGCAGTTGCGGCAATTCTCCAAGCTGATCGACACTGAGGCAATTGGCAAGCTCTCGCTCGAGGGCTCGGTCGCTTCGCGCGATCACGTCGGCGGCACAGCGCCGACCCAGGTACGCGCGGCGATAGCCCGCGCCCGCGCCTGGCTGGCCGCGCGCTAGCGCATCCCGCGCAGGATGCCGTGGTGCCCGCGCCCGACGCGGCAACCTGGCGGGCGATCGCCGCCGATCTCTCCCGCGTCACAGGCTCGCCCTTCCCTGGCTCGCGCGCCGAGCCCGCCGGGGGCGGTTCGATCAACCGGGCATTCCGGCTTGACGGCGGCGAACGACGCTTTTTCGTCAAGCTCAATTCCGCCTGGCGGCTGGAGATGTTCGAGGCTGAGTTGGCGGGGCTCATGGAACTCGCAGCCACAAAGGCGGTACGCGTGCCGGCGCCCATCTGCTGCGGGTCGGATGCTCTCCATTCCTGGATCGTGCTGGAACACCTCGAACTCGGCAATGGCACGGACGGCCTGGCCGCACTCGGAGCACAGTTGGCCCTGATGCACCGGAGCACTGCCGCCAACTTCGGCTGGAGTCGGGACAACACCATCGGCTCCACGCCGCAGCATAACGAGTGGTGCAGCGACTGGATCGTGTTTCTGCGTGAGCGGCGGATTGGATTTCAATTGCAGCTTGCCCAGCGCAACGCTTACCGCGGCCGGCTGCAATCCTCGGGTGAGAAGTTGCTCGCCGAACTCGATGCATTCTTTGCCGGCTACAGGCCCGAAGCTTCGCTGCTGCACGGCGACCTGTGGGGCGGCAATGCCGCGGTTCTTGCGGGCGGCGAACCGGCGATCTTCGATCCCGCGGTGTACTTCGGCGACCGCGAAGCCGACCTCGCCATGACCGAACTGTTCGGCGGCTTTCCTCAGGCGTTTTATCGCGGCTACGGCGACGCGTGGCCACTCGACCCGGGCTATCGGGTACGCAAGCAGCTCTACAACCTGTACCATTTGCTCAATCACCTGAATCTGTTCGGCAGCTCTTATCTTGCCCCGGCACAGGCTGCCATCGACGGATTACTCGGCGAAATTCGCGGTTGATTCGGGGCCCGGCGCGAGCGGGCATACAGCCTTGCCCGAAAACGGTCAAGCTGCTAGATTCAAGCTGGATTCAGAATAGTCCAGCGCGGTTCATGGCCGGCTGGATTATTTTTTGCTGCATGAAAAAAACGAAGGAGGAGACATCATGGACTGGAATTTTTCGCGGCCCCTGAAAACGGCCGCCGCAGTGCTTGCGGGCGCGACGCTGGCCATTACTTGCGCAACCGCCCACGCACAGGACAAGCCGATCCGCATCGGGCTGGTCACCTTCCTCTCCGGCCCGGCAGCCGGACCCTTCGGCGTGCCCGCCAAGATGGCTGCCGATGCGATTGTCGATTCGCTGAACGCCGGCAAGGCGCCCGCGCCTTACAACATCAAGGGTTTCGGCGGAACCCCACTGGAACTGACGATCGTGGACGAAGCCGGTGGCGCCACCAAGCAGGTGACCGAGTTGCGCAACCTGATCGAGCGGCAGAACGTCGACTTCGTCATCGGCTATATCTCCAGCGGCGACTGTCTCGCGGTAGCGCCAGTCGCGGAAGAGTTGAAGACCCTCACCATCCTGTTCGACTGCGGCACGCCGCGCGTGTTCGAGGAGGCGAGCTACAAGTATGTATTCCGTACCCGCTCGCACGCCACCATGGACGCGGTGGCGGGGGCGATGTACCTGCTGGAAAACCGGCCCGCGGTGAAGAGCTACGCCGGCATCAACCAGAACTACGCCTGGGGCCAGGATTCGTGGGCGGACTTCACCGCGGTGATGGCAACACTCAAGCCGGAAGCCACGATCACGTCTTCGCAGATGCCCAAGTTCGGCGCCGGACAGTACGGTCCCGAAATCTCCGCCCTGCTGCAAACCAACTCCGATGTGATTCACTCCAGTCTCTGGGGCGGCGACCTCGAGGCTTTCATGCTGCAGGCTACGCCGCGCGGGCTGTTCAATCGCAGCCAGCTGGTGCTTGTGGCGGGCGAACCTTACCTGCACCGCCTGGCCGGCAACATGCCCGACGGCACCGTCGTCGGCGCACGCGGTCCCAACGGCGTGTACGCGCAGAAGAGCGCGCTCAACGACTGGCTGCGCCAGATCTACAAGGAGCGCGCCGAAATTTATCCGAACTATCCGGCCTACAGCGTCGCGATGGCGTTTCTGGGACTGAAGGCGGCCTACGAGAAAGCGCGTGGGGCCGGCGGCGGCGCGCCCGCCACCGACGATGTGATCAAGGCATTCGAATTCCTCAATTTCGATTCGCCCGCCGGAAAGGTCATGATGAAGCTCGGCAAGGGCCACCAGGCGGTGACCGGAACCGCCTACGGCACCACCCGCACGGTCAACGGCCAGGTGACGGTCGGCGACATCAAGTACTACGCGCTGGAGCGCGTCCAGCCTCCCGAAGGCGTGAAAAGCCTGGACTGGATCAAGTCCGGGATGAAGCCCGGCAACTGGTAAGGCCGCGCATGCCGAAATGAACCAGCTGCTCGCGGTCCTCATCGACGGGCTGATCTACTCGTCGTGGCTGTTCATCATCGCCGTCGGACTCACGCTGATTTACGGCGTGATGAAAATCCTGAACATCGCCCACGGCAGCCTGTACGCGCTGGGCGCTTACAGCGCCGCTTCTCTCGCCGGCTACTGGATCAACCAGGGTCACGCCCCGATGGGAAGTTACGCGATGATGCTGGTCGCCGCGATCCTGGTCGGGCTGATCGCGGGGCCGGTGATCGAACGGGGTCTGCTGCGATTCATGTACGGCAAGGATGAAATCGTCCTGGTGCTGGTCACCTACGCGGTGTTCCTCATCCTGGAGGATTTCATCAAGCTCACCTGGGGCGTCGATCCCTACTTTCTGTACCAGCCGTACAGCCTGCTCGGCAGTTTCGACGTGGGCAACCTCACGTATCCGGTCTATAACCTGGTGCTGTTCGGCATGGCCGTTCTGATCGGCGTCACTCTGGTCTGGGTGCTGACCAAGACCCGTCGCGGCAAGATGCTGGTCGCGGTCATTCACGACCGCGAGATGGCCGCGGCAATGGGCATCAACGTAAGCCTGGTTTACTTCGTCACCTTCACCGCCGGCGCCATGCTCGGCGCCGTCGGCGGCGCACTCACCGCGCCCATGATTTCAGTCCAACCCGGGATCGGCGCCGAGACTATCGTGCTCGCCTTCGCGGTCGTGGTGATCGGCGGCCTCGGCAGTCTGCCCGGCGCGGCGCTGGCCGCCGTCCTGGTCGGCCTAGTGCGTTCGGCCGCTGTTCACTACCGGCCTGAGCTCGACTTGTTCGCGATCTATTTCGTCATGGCGGTGGTACTCATCATGCGTCCCAAGGGCCTGTTCAGCGTGCAGGAAGCACGCAAAATATGACCCTGGCGCAGGAAGCACGCAAAATATGATGTCTCTGGCGGAGGAGGCACGAAAGATTTGAAGCGCGACTTCACCATCCGCACACTTGTCGGCGTACTGATTGCGCTGCTCCTGGCGGGGCCGCTCCTGCCGCGCTGGGCCATGTTCCTCATCACTGTATCGCTGTGCTACGGCACGGTCGTGCTCGGCATGATGCTGCTGATGCGCACCGGTGTGGTGTCTTTCGGCCACGGCTTGTACTACTGTCTGGGCGCTTACGCCTCCGGTACGCTCGACGTCCTGTTCGGTGTCTCGGATATCGCGGTCATGTTGCTGGCGGCGGTTGCGGTCACTGGAGTAGTATCGGCGCTGCTCGGGTTGCTGCTGCGCAAGTACCGCGACATCTTCTTTGCCATGCTCTCGCTTGCCTTTTCGATGATTCTCTACGGCCTGCTGCTGAAGACTTCCGCGCTGGGCAGTTCGGACGGTTTTAACGTCGCGGCGAAGACGCTGTTCGGAATACGGATCGCGGGCACCGAGTTCGAGCGCTACCTGATCTTTGCCGTGACCGTGCTCATCGCCTTCGTCGCCGCCGTTTGCATGCACAAGTACCTGGCATCGCACATGGGCCGGCTGGCCGGGGCGATCCGCGACAACGAGTTGCGCGTCGAGTACATGGGCGCATCGGTGCGCAACACAATCCATGTCAACTACGTGATGTCGGCGGTGCTGGCGGGACTGGGTGGCGCGCTCGCCGCGGTGAGCGTCGGCCACATCGATCCCGAGATGTCTTACTGGACCACTTCCGGGGAGTTCGTCTTCGTGGCCATTCTGGCCGGCACCGGCAACGTGCTGGCGCCCTTCCTCGGCGCGTTCATTTTCGAAACCATCCGCAGCTTCGCCTACGAATACTCGCCCAACACCTGGCAGATGGCGCTCGGCACCACCATGCTGCTCGTGATCATGTTCCTGCCGGGCGGGTTGTGGTCGCTGTTCACCAGAATGCGAAGGGCGACCTGACATGGCGGTCGTTCTGGAAGCCAGGGGGCTGAACAAGAATTTCGGCGCGGTCACCGCAGCGGCGGACATCAACGTCGCCGTCGAACGGGACAGCGTGGTGGGATTGATCGGTAGCAACGGGGCGGGCAAGACCACGTTCATCAACATGGTCACCGGTTACCTGAAGCCCAGTTCCGGCAGCATCGCCTTCGGAAGCCGCGACATCACGCCGCTGGCGCCGCGCCAGATCACGCGGCTCGGCATCTGCCGTTCGTTTCAGATCCCGCAGTTGTTCAACACACTGTCGGTGTATGAGAACCTGCTGGTCGGCGTCGGCATCGTCGCCTCCGGCGGCGCGAAGTGGGCGGATGCGAGCCGCCATGCCGGCATCCCCAGCGAGACAGTGGACTCGATACTGGAGCGCTTCAATCTCACCGGCTATCGCTACAAGCCGGCCGGCGTGTTGCCCGAGGGTGTGCGCAAGCTGCTCGACATCGCCATGGCCATGGCGGTGAAGCCGAAGATCCTGCTGCTCGACGAACCCACCTCGGGCGTGTCGGCGGACGAGAAGTTCGGGTTGATGGACATGGTCATGGAAGCGGTACGCGCGCAACAGGTCACGGTGCTGTTCGTCGAGCACGACATGGATATCGTCAACCGCTATACCCATCGCGTGCTGGCGTTCTATGAGGGCCGGATCATCGCCGACGGCGAACCCGGCGTCGTTCTCGACGATGCCGAAGTGCGCAAGTACGTGACCGGCGAGGCGCGCGCCGCCGGCGGAGGCAAGCATGCTGCGCATTGAAGCGCTCGATGTCTCCATCCAGTCGGTCGGCGTCCTGCGCGGGGTGAACATGGAGGTGCCGACCGGAAAGTTCGCCGGCCTGATCGGCCGCAATGGCGCCGGCAAGACCACGCTGATGCGCTCGGTGATGGGCATTCTCCCGGCGCGCCAGGGCACCATCCGTTTCGACGAAGTGTCGCTCGACAGGATGCCGGCCCACCGGCGTGCACGCGGTGGCATCGGTTACATGCCCGAGGACCGCCGCCTCGTTCCGCAACTGACCGTCGAGGAAAACGTACTCATTCCGGCGTGGGCAGCGGGCGTTGCGGAACCGCAGTCGCGACTGTCGCAGGTATACAGGATGATCCCCGAAGTCGAAGCCTTCGCTGGCCGCAAGGCGTTGCAGCTTTCCGGCGGCCAGCAGAAACTGGTGGCGCTGGCGCGCGCACTGATGTGCGGCACCAGGCTGCTGCTGCTCGACGAGCCGTTCGAGGGCGTGGCGCCGGTGCTGGCGCACCGGCTCGCGGAAGTGATTGCCGGGCTGAAAAGCCAGGGGCTCTCGGTCATCCTCACCGAGTCCGACCTCTCGCACTCGCAGGAAATCCTCGACGTGGTTTACAGCATCGACCGCGGAGAGGTTTCGATCGCTACATCGCCGGCTTAGAGCCCGCGAATCCGGGCTGCGAGCTCGTCATTGGTCTCAGCCAATTGCAGGGAGGTTCTCGTGAACAAAACGGTATGGGCGTTCGGTCTCGCGTGGCTGCTAACGCTGTCAACGCCAACGCAGTCGCAACAGCCGCAGGCGCCAGCCGACTATCCGTCGTGGGCATTCCCCTTGAAGGTGGAGAAACGGCTTCCGTCGGCAGGGCCGGAGCCCATGTCGCTGCCCGGTAGCCCGGCAAGATACACAC
>DASQOP010000241.1:0-7501 GCA_035644415.1 Burkholderiales bacterium | reverse complement strand
CTGGATGCTGAGCGTAGCACTACCGGATCACTGGTCACGCTAACAACCTTGCGGGGGGCGACATGCTCCAAGGCCTTAGCCACTGAACGCAGGTTGCCCATTCCGTAATCAACGACAGCAATATCGGTCATACACGCGCGGTTCGTGACTCTTGGGTCGTCTTCAACATTACTTGCCGACGCATATGCGGCCGGAAACCCGATCCGCGAAAACGCTCACAGGCTCCCCTTGGTCGAAGGCAACGCGCCGGCCGCCCGCGGATCCAACTCGGAAGCCATGCGCAACGCGCGCCCGAAGGCCTTGAAGATAGTCTCCGCCTGGTGGTGCGCGTTCCTGCCTTTGAAGTTGTCGATGTGCAAAGTCACCAGCGCGTGGTTAGCGAAGCCCTGGAAGAATTCATGGACCAGGTCGATGTCGAATTCGCCGACCAGCCCGCGCGCGTAATCGACCGCATACTCAAGCCCGGGGCGGCCCGACAGATCCACCACCACCCGCGACAGCGCTTCGTCGAGAGGGACGTAGGCATGGCCATAGCGGCGTACACCTTTCTTGTCGCCGATCGCCTTGGCGAAGGCCTGCCCGAGCGTGATGCCCACATCCTCGACGGTGTGGTGGGCGTCGATATGCAGGTCGCCCTTGGCTTCGATTTCCAGGTCGATCATGCCGTGGCGCGCCACCTGATCGAGCATGTGATCGAAGAATCCGATGCCGGTGGCAAGCTTGGACTTGCCGCTGCCATCGAGATTAAGCTTGACGCTGATCTGGGTTTCCAGGGTATTGCGGGTGACTTGGGCTTGGCGCATACGATAGGCGTCAAAAATTGCTTCATCCTAACTCAATTAGGGCGTGGCCGACGAGGCGATACCCGCGTCGAGAAAAATCCCGCGCAAGGCATCGAGCAGCGTATCGCAGTGCTCATCCGTTCCCACCGTAATGCGCATGAACGTGGCTATGCGGGCCGGAACGCGGAAATGCCGCACGACAATGCCTTGCTCGCGTAGCCTGGCCGTCAGCGCCGCGCCTTCCCAGCGCGGATGGCGGGCGAAGACGAAGTTTGCCGCGGAGGGCAGGACCTCGAAGCCCAGCGACTGAAGCCCGGCAACCAGCCGCTCGCGGCTACGGATCACCTTGCGACAGGCCGCTTCGAAATAATTCTGGTCCTCCAACGCCGCTATGGCTCCGGCCTGGGCGAAGCGGTCCATCGGATAAGAGTTGAAACTGTCCTTGACCCGGATCAGCGCCTCGATCAATTCCGGATGCCCGATCGCATAGCCCACGCGCAGCCCCGCCAGCGAGCGGGATTTGGACAGGGTGTGCGTCACCAGCAACTGGGGGTAGCGGTGCACCAGCGACACGGCGGATGTCCCGCCGAAATCCACGTAAGCCTCGTCGATGACGACTACGGATGCCGTGTTGCCCTGCAGGAGCCGCTCGATATCGGATAAGCCCAGCAGGCGCCCGGTCGGTGCATTTGGATTGGGAAACACTATCCCGCCATTGCTCGTCTGCAAATAGTCATCGACGTCGATCTCGAGCGAATCCGTCAGCGGAATCTCGCGATAAGCGATGCCGTACAAACGGCAGTACACCGGGTAGAAGCTGTAAGTGACATCCGGAAACAACACCGGCTGGTCGTGTCTGAGCAGCGCCTGGAACGTGTGCGCGAGGACTTCGTCGGAGCCATTGCCGACAAAGACCTGGCTGGAAACAACCCCGTGCCGCGCGGCCACGGCCTGAACCAGTCTCTGGCTTGTGGGATCGGGGTATAGGCGCAGCGAATCCGCCACCTCGCCCCGCAGTGCCTCCAGCACTCGTGGGCTGGGACCGTACGGATTTTCGTTGGTGTTGAGCTTCACCAGGTTGGGCAGCCTGGGTTGCTCTCCCGGCACGTAAGGCGTCAGGCCGTGGACCACGGCGCTCCAGTAACGGCTCATCTGCGCAATCGCAACTGGGCGGCACGCGCATGTGCCGGCAGGCCCTCGCCGGTCGCGAGCTCGGCGGCAATCGCGCCGAGCTTGCGTGCGCCGTCCGCGGAAACCTGGATCAGGCTGGTGCGTTTCTGAAAGTCGTATACCCCGAGCGGGGAGGAGAATCGCGCGCTGCGCGCGGTCGGCAGCACGTGATTTGGTCCCGCGCAGTAGTCCCCCAGCGCCTCGGAGGTGTAACGGCCCATGAACACGGCACCAGCATGCCTGATTTTCTCGACCCAGCGCTGCGGCTCGTCCACCGACAATTCCAGGTGCTCGGGGGCGATCCGATTGGCGATCTCGCAGGCCTCGTTGAGATCGCGGGTTTCGATCAGCGCACCGCGTCCCTCGAGCGCAGCGGTGATCACGCCTGCACGCGGCATATCTTTGATCTGCCGCTCGATGCTCGCCGCTACCTTGTCGATGTATGCGCGCTCCGGGCAGAGCAGGATCGCCTGCGCCATCTCGTCGTGCTCGGCCTGCGAGAACAGGTCCATCGCCACCCAGTCCGGATCGGTGCCGCCGTCGCAAATCACCAGAATCTCGGATGGGCCCGCCACCATATCGATTCCAACGACGCCGAAGACGCGCCGTTTCGCGGCTGCGACGTAGGCGTTGCCCGGGCCGACGATCTTGTCCACCTGGGGAACGGTCCGTGTGCCGTAGGCCAGCGCCGCCACGGCTTGGGCGCCGCCGATGGTAAACACGCGATCCACTCCGGCGATGCACGCGGCGGCGAGCACGAGATCGTTGCGCTCACCGCGCGGCGTGGGCACCACCATGATGATTTCCTTCACGCCCGCCACCTTGGCCGGCAGCGTGTTCATCAGCACGGTGGACGGGTAAGCAGCCTTGCCGCCCGGTACATACACTCCGACGCGATCGAGCGGCGTGATCTTTTGACCGAGCGTCGTACCGTCGGCCTCGGTGTATTGCCAGGACGCCAGCGGCTGGCGTTCGTGGAAGGCACGGATGCGCGCCGCGGCCTGCTCCAGCGCATTGCGCCGCGTGCCCGGCAGCACGTCGAGCGCGCGCGCCAGATCGGCCTTGCCAATTTCGAGTTGCGCAAGCGAGCGCGCCTCTAGATGATCGAACTTGCGCGTGTACTCGAGCACCGCCTCGTCGCCGCGCGCCCTGACCTCGCGCAGAATCGCCGCCGCCGCGTCTTCGATGCGCTGGTCCTGGGTATTCTCGAATGCGAGCAAGCCGGCCAGCCTCGCATCGAAGCCGGCGTCGCGGGTAGACAGGCGTGCAATCCCGATCATGTTCCGCTCTTTGCCACGGCCCCGGCGAAAGCATCCAGCAGCGGCTGGATCGTCTCGCGCTTGAGCTTGAGTGCGGCCTGGTTTACGATCAGGCGAGCACTGATCGGCATGATCTCCTCGACCGCCTGGAGACCATTGGCGCGCAGCGTATTGCCGCTGGAAACCAGGTCCACGATCGCGTCTGCCAGGCCCACCAGCGGCGCCAGTTCCATCGAGCCATAAAGCTTGATCAGGTCAACATGCACCCCCTTGGCAGCGAAATGCTCGCGCGCCGTCTTCAGGTACTTGGTAGCCACCCGCAGGCGCGCGCCGCGGCGCACCGCGCCCTCATAGTCGAAGCCGTTCTGCACCGCCACCATCATTTTGCACTTTGCGATTCCCAGGTCGAGCGGCTGGTACAGCCCGGTTCCCGCGTGCTCGAGCAGCACATCCTTGCCGGCGATCCCCAAATCGGCTGCGCCATACTGGACGTAGGTCGGCACGTCGGAAGCGCGCACGATGATGATGCCGATCTCCGGCCGGCTGGTGCCGATGATCAGCTTGCGCGAGGTTTCCGGATCCTCAGATACGACGATTCCCGCTGCTTTCAGGAGCGGCGTCGTTTCGTCGAAAATGCGCCCCTTCGACAGGGCGATCTTGATGTTCATCTTTCAGGCTAATTCGTACGTTTGATGCGGGCGCCCAACTGGCTCAATTTCTCTTCGATACATTCGTAGCCGCGATCGAGGTGGTACACACGGTCCACCCGCGTTTCGCCCTGCGCCACCAGCCCGGCCAGCACCAGGCTCGCTGAGGCGCGCAAATCGGTGGCCATCACGCCGGCGCCCTGCAATTGCGCCACGCCGTGCACCACCGCCGTGTTTCCTTCCACATCGATCTTTGCCCCGAGTCGCCGCAGTTCCTGTACATGCATGAAGCGGTTCTCGAAAATGGTTTCGGTCACCACGGCCGTCCC
Source organism: Burkholderiales bacterium (assembly GCA_035644415.1). GTDB lineage: Bacteria > Pseudomonadota > Gammaproteobacteria > Burkholderiales > JACQAP01 > JACQAP01. The sequence goes on along the minus strand of DASQOP010000241.1, from coordinate 3,314 downwards.
TTCGGCAATGGCGTTGAGCGCCATGAACTGGGCCTGCATGTCGGTCGGGAAGGCCGGATACGGCGCCGTGCGCAGGCTCACCGACCTGAGCTTGCTGTTGGTGGAAAGGGCAATCCAGTCCTGGTCATGCTCGATGTGTGCACCGGCCTCGCGCAGCTTGACCAGCACCGAGTCCAGAATTCCCGCGCGCGTACCCTTCAACCTGATTTCTCCGCCGCTGGCCGCCGCGGCCACCAGGAACGTGCCCGTTTCGATGCGATCGGGCATAACCCGGTAGGTCGCACCCGCGAGGTGCTCCACACCCTCGATCGTGATCACGTCGGAACCGGCGCCGAAAATACGCGCGCCCATCGCCTTCAGGCACTCGGCCAGATCCACCACCTCCGGTTCGCGGGCCGCGTTCTCGATCACGGTGATGCCGTCGGCCAGGGTCGCCGCCATCATCAGGTTCTCGGTGCCGGTCACAGTCACCAGATCCATGACGATGCGCGCGGCTTTCAGCCGGCGGGCACGGGCATGAAGATAGCCCTGTTCGATCTCGATCTGTGCACCCATCGCCTGCAAACCCTTGATGTGCAGATCCACCGGTCTTTGGCCGATGGCACATCCGCCCGGCAGCGACACGCGGGCCTCGCCGAAACGCGCGACCATCGGTCCCAGCACCAGGACCGAGGCGCGCATGGTCTTGACCAGCTCGTAGGGCGCCGCCAGGTTGTGCAGCTTCGCCGCCGTCAGGCCCACACCCATCTTCTCATCGAGCGAAATCTCGACGCCCATTTGCGCCAGCAGATTCAGCGTCGTGGTCACGTCGCGCAGGTGAGGAAGATTCTGCACCCGCAGCGTCTCCGGCGTCAGGATGGCGGCGCACAGGATTGGCAGGGCCGCGTTCTTGGCCCCGGAAATGCGCACTTCCCCGGTTAGCGGCACGCCGCCCTGGATGATCAGCTTGTCCACGGAAACCTATTGAAAGGCTATCGGGCAGCCCAATCCTCGGGCGTCAGGGTCTTCATCGACAACGCGTGTATTTCCTCGCGCATGCGATCCCCCAGCGCCCGGTAGACCACCTGGTGTTGCTGCACCCGCGTCTTGCCGCGGAATTCCGGGCTTACGATGATCGCCTCGAAATGATGGCCGTCGCCGACCACCTCGACGTGATCGCAAGCGAGGCTGTCCTGGATGTAAGACCTGACCTGTTCGGGGGTGGCCATTTCAACGACTTCCTCAGTGGCGAAGCTTGTAACCGCGCTTGAGCATCGACAAGGTGGCGAATGATAAGGCCAAAAGGGAGCCCCCCACAATCGCGAGACTGAGATACGGCGAGACGTCGGATACGCCGAAGAAGCCGTGGCGAAAGCCGTCGATCATGTAGAAGAAAGGATTGAACTGCGACACGTGCTGCCAGAACGGCGGCAGCGAGTGAATCGAGTAAAACACGCCCGACAGGAAAGTAAGCGGGATGATCACGAAATTCTGGAACGCGGCAAGCTGATCGAACTTGTCGGCCCAGATGCCGGCGATGATGCCGAGCGTACCCAGGATCGCCGATCCGAGCAACGCAAAGGCAACCACCCACAGCGGACTCTGGACCGGCACCGGGACAAACACCGCGGTAATCACGAACACGCCGAGTCCGACCACTGCACCCCGCACGGCGGAAGCCAGCACATAGGCGCCGAAGAATTCGAGGTGCGACAACGGCGGCAGCAGGATGAAGACGATATTTCCGGTGATCTTGGACTGGATCAGGCTCGACGAGCTGTTGGCAAAGGCATTCTGCAGCAGCGACATCATCGCCAGGCCGGGTACCAGAAACGATGTATAGCGCACGCCCGGGTAGACCTGCAAATGCTCTTCCGGCACGCGCGAGAAGATCAGCAGATACAGGAGCGCGGTGAGCACCGGCGCCAGGATGGTCTGGAAACTCACCTTCCAGAAACGCAGGATCTCCTTGTAGAACAGCGTGGAGAAACCGGTCATCGTCGTTTCACTCCCTGCGCATGATGGCGACGAAGACTTCTTCCAGGTCGGGCTGTTCCAGTTCCATGGCCGCCAGCTCGAGCCCGTTGTCGCGGATGGTCCGCAACACGCCTTCGACACTGGCGTAATCATGCAGCGCCAGCACATACTCGCCGCTCACCTGGGCGGCCGCCAGCATCGGGCGCAAACTCTCGGGCAGCGCACCGTTGGCAAGCCGCAGCCGCAGGTGAATACCCGAGAATCCCCTGAGGAGGTTATGCGTGGAATCCAGCGCGACCAGCTTCCCCTGCTTGAGCATGCCCACACGGCTGCACAACGACTCGGCCTCTTCCAGATAGTGCGTGGTCAGCACGATGGTGTGGCCGTCACCGTTGAGCTGGCGGACGAATTGCCACAGGCCCTGCCGCAACTCGACATCCACGCCGGCGGTCGGCTCGTCGAGAATAATCACCGGCGGCTTGTGTACCAGGGCCTGCGCCACCAGCACCCGCCGTTTCATCCCGCCGGATAGCGCGCGCATATTGAAGTCGGCGCGGTCGGTGAGGTCCAGGCGCGCCATCACTTCATCGATCCAATCTCCATTTCGACGCAAGCCGAAATACCCTGACTGGAAACGCAAACTCTCCCGTACCGTGAAGAACGGGTCGAACACCAGCTCCTGCGGCACCACGCCGAGCGCACGCCGCGCCTGCCGGTAATCGGCCACCACGTCGTGGCCCATCACCTTGAGCGAACCCGCGTTGGCGCGCGCCAGTCCTGCCAGCATGCTGATCAGCGTGGTCTTGCCAGCGCCATTGGGTCCGAGCAGCGCGAAGAACTCACCCTGAGGAATTTCCAGGTCGATGTCACAAAGCGCGCGTACGCTTCCGTAGGTTTTGGAGACGCCGCGTATCTCGATGGCTGGGACCACAGCGACGTTGTGCAGTGTTTTCTTCTGGATCGGCGGCTATTCTGCCGCAATGGGAATCAGGTCTTTGACCCCGTAGAGATTGGCAATGCTCACCAGGCTTTCGCCGAGGTTGGCGAAGAAGATCTGGCGGTTGCCGCCGTGCATGCGCCGGGTCCACTCCAGCATCAGGCTGATTGCCGAAGAGTCGGCTTCCGTCACCCCGGAGAAATCCACGACCACGGGAGTGCCTTCGAAACTGCGGCTGCCCTCGGCGAGCAACGCGGTGACACCCGCCAGCGTCACCGGACCTTCGATCAGGTAACGCTCGCCCTGTTTGCTGATCATTGTTTGCCGGCGGGCGCCGTATTGGCATTGGCGCTATTCCTGTTGGCGAGACTCTTGATCAGGCCGTCGATTCCGCCACGATCGATCTCCAGAGCGAACAGGT
>DASQOP010000240.1:0-4393 GCA_035644415.1 Burkholderiales bacterium | reverse complement strand
AAGAGCAAGGGTGAAGGGTGAAGGGATAGATCAGACCATGAACTTATTGCTGGTCTTACGGCGATAGTGATTTGGTGGCGTCCCTCGAAGACCAGACAACCGGGAACAGACAACATGGACCAGAAGATTCGCAACGCGATTTTGCTCGTCGGGGGATTTGTTCTTCTGTTCGCCATTGACGGCATGGCGGCACAAGAGGCCACGCCGACGCCGTCGGGGAAAAACGCCACGGCCATCTTTGCCGGCGGCTGCTTCTGGTGCGTGGAGGCGGATTTCGACAAGCTTCCCGGCGTGTTGGGTACCGAGTCGGGTTATACCGGCGGCGCGGTCAGCAACCCGACCTACGAACAGGTCAGCCACGGCGGCACCGGTCATGCCGAGGCGGTGCGCGTAACCTATGATCCGGCGAAGGTCACATACGAACAGCTCCTGGATTATTTCTGGCGTCACGTCGATCCGACCGTGAAGGACCGGCAGTTCTGCGACATCGGCAACCAGTACCGCACGGCCATTTTTTACCAGGGCGACGCGCAGAGGCTTGCGGCCGAAGCCAGCAAGACTCGGCTGGAAAAGAGCGGCCATTTTCCCAGGATCTACACCGAGGTCGTGCCGGCCAGCGCCTTTTATGCTGCCGAGGAATACCATCAGGACTACTACAAGAAAAATCCGATTCGCTACAAGTACTATCGGACCAGCTGTCGCCGCGATGCACGCGTTGCCGAGGTCTGGGGGGAAAAGCATTAAAGGCATGGATGAGGGGCGAGGGAGAAACTGCAGGGACTGGGGATTAGGGGCTAGGGAAGAACTCCAGTGACGAGGGGCGGATCCCGACGCGAATCACGATCGAGAACTGATGGCGTATCTCGAAGACCAGGCAGCCGGGAACAGGGGGATACAGATGAATACCCGCACCGTTCGTGTTCTTGCATGTGCGCTTTCAGCGCTTGGCCTGTGCCTGGCGGCTGTTGCTGCGATGGCGGGCGGCGACATCCAGCCGGCACGCATTCCGGCGACCGACATTCCCTGGCCCGACAGCTCCGCGCGCGTCGAAGGCACGGGGATGCGCACGGGCCTGCAGAGCCTGGTCGTGGCCGGAGACGCGAAAAGCAACGGCCTGTTCACCATGATGTTCAGGATCCCGGCCAACACCAGGATCCCGCCGTACTCGCACCCGGACGTGCGCTCGTGCTTCGTACTCTCCGGGACCTGGTTCTTCGGTTACGGCGAGCGGGCCGACGAGTCGCAGCTGAAGCTGTTGCCGGCCGGCAGCCACTATACCGAGCCGGCGGGAATGAACCATTTCGCGGAGACACGCGACGAGCCGGTGATCGCCGAGTGCACTGCGATCGGACCCACCGGCACGACCTTCGTCAACCCGGACGATGACCCGCGCCGGAAACCGTGACCGGGTCTTGCGCCACGCCCCTCTTCAGACCGGACAGGAACACCGCAACAGTCAACATGACGCCAACCATGAATGCCGCAAATGTCTTCATGGTCGATACCTCCCCCGCCAGAAAATAAATGAGTTCGATCCGCCGGTCTCGACCCGCCGCTCCGGGCCGCGACGCTCTGGTGAGCTTAACACCCGGTCGTCCTCACCGGGCAGGGCCGGACGAGACTAAAGTATTCGAACGTTGTTCGCGGTCAATGCGGCCGGAGCGACTGTTGACGTACGCCCCGCATTACCCTAACTTCGGCGGCCAAGTGTCTCGGCCCGGGGCCGCCGGCTTTGACGGGCGTTGCACTGGAACAGCGCGGTCGCTCGGGACTGCCCACCTCGGCCGGCCTGCGCATCGCAATGCAGGGGGGGCCATGAGGAAAGTGATGGTGCCGGTCGACGGATCGGAGTGCTCATTGCGCGCTGTCCAGTATCTTGTCGACCAGCGTGCCGATCGGTCGAACCCTGCCGATCTCGAAATCCACCTGGTCAACGTACAGGTCCCGCTTTCGGGCCATATCGGCCAATTTATCAAGCGCGAGCAGGTCGCCGCCTTTCAGCGTGACGAAGGCGCCAAGATGCTGCAAGGCGCCCGTGCACTGCTCGACGCGAGCGGTGTGCAGTACACCGCACATACCGAAGTCGGATCGACCGCCGAGGTGATCGTAAGGCTCGCCGACTCGCTCCAGTGCGACCACATCGTGATGGGCACCCACGGACGCGGCGCATTTGCTGAACTGCTGGTCGGCTCGACCACGCTGAAGGTGGTGCACCTTGCCCGCGTGCCCGTAGTCCTGATCAAGTAATTGCACGACCCGCCGGCACCCTTCGCTGGAGGGCGCCTCTGCCTTCCCTCACGAGGCGGGCTTGATTGATGGACCGGTCGTGATGCCGTCTGGGGGCATGCATGCAACGCTCGAGCAGCGGAGGGGACAGTCGATGGAGATGATGGCGTGGGTGGCGCTGGCGATCTTCGTGTTGTCTATCCTTGCCGTCATAAGCAACGTTGTCGACGGCACGATCGCAGCCCTGATAGGTGTCGCGGTAATGGTCTGGCTCGGCGTGATGACCGAGGTCGAAGCGTTTCAACTCGTCGACTGGAACGTGATGGCCATCCTCATCAGCATCTGGATGATCGCCGGTTACTTCGGCAAGACCGGCGTGCCGAGCTGGCTGTCGGTACAGGCGCTGCGGCTGTCGGGCGGACGCCCTGGTCTGTTGGTGATGATTCTGTCGATGCTGGCGGGCGTGATCTCGATGTTCGTGGACAACGTGGTGGTTATCCTGATGATGGCGCCGGTGGCTTTGCCCCTGGCGCGCGCGCTCAGATTGCCGATCACGCCGCTGGTATTGATGATCGGCTTCTCGGCAAACTTCATGGGCTCCGCCCTGCTGCTGGGGGACCTTCCGCCGCAGATGCTGCACAGCATCTCCGGAGCCGAGTTCATGGAGTTCATCTGGAGCCAGGGGCGGCCTTCTTCCTTTCCGATCCTGATGGCGACTTTCATCGTAACGCTCGCGGCGATGTACGCCTACGGCTTCCGGACCCACAGCCGGCGTGCGGTCGATATCGGGAGCCTCGGCATCGAGACGCATATTCCGAACCGCCTGTTCGCCTGCGTGGTGGTCGGGTGGTTCCTGCTGACGGTGCTGGCAATGGCGTTCCGGGAGATGCTGGGCGTGAAGCTCGGCTTCATCGCGCTGACCGGCGCCATCACGCTGGTACTGGCGCTCGAGCTGTTGGGCGAGCGCGTGAAGGCGCCGGCCCTCGAGAAGATCCTCGGCGAGTTCGATTGGCGAGCGATCTTCTTCTACGTCGCGTTGTTCGCGCTGGTCGGCGGGTTGGAGAAGATGAATCTGATCGACGCGCTTGCGCACCAGATACGGCCGGTATTCTCTGAGAACTTCGCGCTGGGCGCCACGCTGCTCTATTGGACCACGGTTCCAATCGTCGGAATCGTCGAGCACGACGCGTATATCCTGACGTTTCTCTACACGATCCGGGACCTGCAGAGCGAGGGTGTGCCACCCTGGCCGCTGTGGTGGATGCTGCTGTGGTCCGGGACCCTGGGAAGCAACCTGACCGTGGCCGGCGCGCCCGCACTATTCGCCGCACTCAATATTTGCGAGCGCGAGGAAGGGCGCAAGGTCTCGCTGCGCGAGTTCCTGTCCTGGAGCGTGCCGTTCACGCTGGTCGCGGCGGGCGTATGTTACTTGTTCGGCATGCTGATCTGGGTGCTCCCATACATTCGCTAGATTTTCGATTAAAGTAACGCGATGCCGAGCCCGCTGCTCAATGTGTCCTGGGACCACTGCCTGCTCGATCCGGCGCCCGACCGGGCCGCCGAGTTGGCGTTGCGCCGGGAAACCGGCGCCGCGCCGGGCTGGATACGCTATTTTCTGAGTTGTCCCTGGTTGCCCAGGGCGGCAATCCGACTGGGCATAGACAACGGGCTGCTGGTGCACGTTGATTTCCCCACCGTGGACCTGATTGCGCTGGTGGTGAGCCAGGAAAACTCCTGCCGCTACTGCTACGCGATCACGCGCATGGCATTGCGCGTCCTCGGCATGAGCGAAGAGCGCATGCAACAACTCGAGCAACGCCTTGCGAGCGGTGAGCTGGAACCGAAGGCCGCCGCCGCCGTGAACTTCGGGCGCCGCATGACGCGCGCCACCCCGCTGGTATCGCCGCAGGACCTCGAGCCGCTGCGCGCCGCCGGATACAGCGACGCGGAGATACGCGAGATCGCCTTCACCGCCGCCTGCATCGCATTCTTCAATCGCATTTCCACCATCCCGGCGCTGCCACCCCATTCCTGGGAGCAACTCGCCGACCGGTGGTTCATGCGCCTGTTCCGCCCCTTGTTCGCGCGCACGGTACGCGGCTGGCGCAAGCGCGGGCAGCCGGTTTCGTTCGCCCGCCCGCCCCAGGGACCATTCGCCGGGCTGCTG
>DASQOP010000239.1:0-2742 GCA_035644415.1 Burkholderiales bacterium | reverse complement strand
CAGAGAAACACGGAGAAGAAACTCCTCACCCCCCCGCCCTCGCCAGCAAGCTGGACAGGGTGCCCGAAAGCAACGTGACCTTCACCCTCTCCGCCCGCTATCGGGGGAGAGGGATGGGGTGAGGTGGATGTCCCCTGTGGCCAAGGCCTCAGGCTTTGCGATCGAGCAGGCGCTCGATCTGCTTGCGGGTGATCTTGCCGACGTGGCGAACCGCCAGTTTGCCCTGCGGGTCGTAAATAAACGTCGTAGGCAACCCCATGACCTTGCCGACCTGATCCGCAGTTTTCCTGTCGCCGAGCACGATCGGGTAATTGACGAACATGCCTTCGGCGAACTGCAGCACCTGCTTCGGATCCTGGAATTCCATCGCCACGCCGAACACCCGCACGTCCTGGCGCGCCCCGGTGATCGCCACCAGATCCGGAATCTCTTCCAGGCAGGGCGGACACCAGGTCGCCCAGAAATTCACGATCACCCATTTGCCGCGGTAATCGGCGAGGCGATGCACCTTGCCGTCCGAGTCGGTCAGCTTGAAGTCCGCTGCCAAGGCCGCCGACGCGGCGAACGCAAGCAGCAGCACGCCGGCGAAACGAAACAGGCCCTGCCGCAACATTCCCTCAGGCGATTCTCGCGGCACGCTGGCCACCACTGCTCGCCAGCAATTCTTTCAGGCTGAAGTCCAATTCACCGTCCACGCTGGCCGCGATGCTGGACACCAGTCGCCGGAGGGCGGAGTCTTCGCTGACGTCGGCGGCTTCGCGCCCAAACACAAACATCTGGAATACGTCGCCGACGCGGATTGCACTGGCGTCCCGGGCGAGAACCCAGCCGTTGCCCTGAAGTTTCGCCACCCAACCCGCCGCCACCAGTTTGTCGAGAATGGCCTCGGCGTCCTCCCATGAAAGCTTTACCGCTATGCGCAATTGCTGCAGGTTCAGAACCCGCCCGTCGGCGTAGGCGCGGTAGAGCATCTTGAGAATCTCCACAGCCTCCACGAATTGCGCGCCAGGCGGCTGCTTGAGCAGCACGCCGCCGGTACGCCAATAGGGCAGCACCGCGGTGATAACCGATGCGAACACGACAACCACCCAGGACAGGTAGATCCACATTAGAAAGATCGGCAGGCTGGCAAACGTGCCGTACACCAGCTTATAGGTAGCGATTCTGGCGACGAAATGGCCGAAGCCGATTTTCATTGCTTCGAAGGCAAAGGCCGCAATGATGCCGCCGACCGCGGCATCGAGTACGGTGACCTGACGGTTTGGCACTGTACGGTACAGGAATCCGAACGCCACCGACGTGAGCATCAGCGGCACCAGCCTCAGCACCGCGATCGTCAGCTCGGGCGCCTGCTTTCCCAGCCCCATCGATTGAGTCACCAGCCAGGAAGTAAGCGACAGGCTGCCGCCCACCAGGAGCGGGCCGATGGTCAGCACCGACCAGTAGATCAGCACCCGCTGGATCAGCGGCCGCGGCCGCTTCACCCGCCAGATGGTGTTGAAGGCGCGGTCGATCGTGAGCATCAGCATGATCGAAGTCACGGCCAGCAATACGATACCCAGCGCAGTGAGTCGCGCGGCGTTGTCGGAAAACTGCTGCACGTACACGGTGATCAAACTCGACGACGCCTCCGGAACCATGTTGGCGGTAACGAAGCTGCGCAGCGTCTGGACGATGTCGTCGAAAACCGGAAACGCGGTCACCACCGTGAGCATGATGGTGACCAGCGGCACCAACGCCAGCAGCGTGGTGAAGGTCAGGCTGCCGCACAGTTGGAAGCAGCGTTCCTCCTTGAACCGCCGGTACACGAGCACGACGAAATTCGCCAGCAGCTTGAACTGGCGGACGATGTCCAGGAGCGATCTGAGCCGGAGTTTCATCGGGGTCGGGTGTGGTTTCGCCGATATAATACGGGCTTCTCCGGCGGGAAAATAGCGATGCAGGAAATCCTGGTGCTGTACTACAGCCACACCGGTGCGGTAAAGCAGATGGCGCAGTTTATCGCGCGCGGGGTCGAAAAGGTACCGGGCATGCGGGCAAGGCTGCGAACCGTGCCCAAGGTCTCGACGGTCTCGGAAGCCACCGAAGCGGAGATTCCCGATTCCGGCGCCCCTTACGTCGAACTCAGGGACCTGGAGGATTGCGCCGGTCTGGCGCTCGGCAGCCCCACTCGTTTCGGCAACATGGCGGCGGCGCTCAAATACTTCCTCGACGGCACCGGTGCGCTCTGGCTCAAGGGCGCGATGGCCGGCAAACCTGCCGCGGTGTTCACCTCCACCGCGTCGCTGCACGGCGGCCAGGAAGCCACGCTGCTGTCGATGATGCTGCCGCTGATTCATCAGGGCATGCTGATCGTCGGACTGCCCTATACCGAAGCCGATCTTATGACCACCCGCGGCGGCGGCACGCCTTACGGTGCAAGTCATCTCGCCGGCGCCAATGCCGACCAGCCGATCGGTGAAGGCGAGCGGCGGCTGTGTATGGCGCTGGGAACGCGGCTGGCCGAAGTAGCGCTCAAGCTGTCGAAATGAATCGTGGTTCGGAGGCGCGCAGGATGGTGCGCCATTTTCGCAGCGGCGTGCTTGCCACCCAGTCGTTGAAGTTTCCCGGCTATCCCTATGCCTCCGCCCTGCCCTTCTGCACCGACCAGCAGGGGCGTCCAGTGGTGCTGGTCAGCCACCTTGCCGAGCACACCCAGAACGCCGACCACGACCGGCGCGTGAGCTTCCTGGTTGCGCCCTC
>DASQOP010000238.1:0-4987 GCA_035644415.1 Burkholderiales bacterium | reverse complement strand
AGCACCATGGCACCCTGGGCGAAATTGAACACGCCCGATGCCTTGAAGATCAGCACAAAGCCCAGGGCCACCAGCGAGTAGAGAACTCCCGCCATCAGCCCGCCGATCAGCACTTCGAAGAAAAACGACATTCTCTATGTCCCGATCTCACCGCAGAGGCGCAGAGAACGCAGAGAAATTCAGATCCGAATGAAATTCCCCGGCACGCGGTATTTTGGTCGGCGCAACAGTCGTGCGGCTAGCTGTATTTTCATCGCCATTCCGCCTTTTCATTGATTTCCTTTGCGTCCCTTGCGTCTCTGTGGTGAAAAATTTCTAGTGGGCGACGCCCAGATAGGCATCGATGACGGCCTGGTTGCCGCGAACCTCGTCCGGCGTGCCGTCGCCGATGTTGCGGCCGTAGTCGAGAACCACCACGCGGTCGGACAGATCCATCACTACCCCCATGTCGTGCTCGATGAGCACGATCGTGGTGCCGAATTCGTCGTTGACGTCGAGGATGAAGCGGCTCATGTCCTGCTTTTCCTCTACATTCATGCCGGCCATCGGTTCGTCGAGCAGCAGCAGCTCCGGTTCCGCTGCCAGCGCGCGGCCGAGTTCGACCCGTTTCTGCAGGCCGTAGGCGAGCCGCCCCACCGGCGTCTTGCGAATCGACTCGATCTGCAGAAAATCGATGATCTGCTCCACTTTCTCGCGGTGCTCCAATTCCTCGCGCTGCGCGCTGCCGAAATACAGGCACTGAGACAGGAAGCCGGCGTGCATCTTCAGGGTTCGCCCGGTCATGATGTTGTCGAGCACCGTCATCCCCTTGAATAGCGCGATGTTCTGAAAGGTGCGCGCGATCCCCTGGCTCGCCGCCTCGTGCGGGCGCATCTGCCGGCGCGTGTTGCCCTTGTAGGTGATGGTACCCTCGTTAGGGTGGTACACGCCGTTGATGACGTTGAGCAGCGAACTCTTGCCGGCGCCGTTGGGCCCGATAATGGCGCGGATCTCGTGTTCGCACACGTCGAAACTGATCTCGTTGAGCGCCTTGACGCCGCCGAAGGTGAGCGAGATGTTCTCCATTTTCAGGATAACGTCGCCGATACGGCGATCGGCTGGGTTCGCGTTCACGTTCAGGCGTTGATGCGTAGCGCCGCGGCAGAGTAAGTGGCGGCGTCGCGGATTTTTACATCGGCCTCGATGTTGCCGGTGCGGCCGTCCTCGAACCTGACCTGCGTGCGGATGAACTGCGAGGCCTTGCTGCCGAACAACGCATCCACCAGCACGGCGTACTTTTGCGCGACAAAGCTGCGGCGCACCTTGCGGGTGCGCGTGAGCTCGTCTTCGTCCGGATCGAGCTCTTTGTGCAACACCAGGAAGCGACGGATCTGCGAACCGGCCAGATGCGGCTCCTTGGCAAGGTCGGCATTGATCTGCTCGACGCATTTCTGGATCAGGTCGTAGACCTCGGGCCTGCCGGCGAGATCGATATATCCGCTATAGGGCAGGTTGCGCTTCTCGGCCCAATTGCCCACCGCCTGCATGTCGATGTTGATGAAGGCGCAGACCATCTCGCGCTGGTCGCCGAAACAGACCGCTTCCTTGATGCAGGGGAAAAATTTGAGCTTGTTCTCGACGAATTGCGGCGCGAACAGCGAGCCGTCCGCGAGCTTGCCGACATCTCTGGCGCGGTCGATGATCTTCAGGTCGCCGTCGGCGTCCAGGAAGCCGGCATCCCCGGTCAGGAAATATCCGTCGGGCGATATGGATTCCGCGGTCGCATCCGGGCGCTTGTAGTACTCCTTGAGCATGCCGGGCGTCTTTACCAGCACTTCGCCGTTGCCGGCTATCTTGATCTCCACTCCCGGCAACGGCCGGCCGACCGAATCGAGTTTGGCAGCGCCAGTCGCCTGCTTACAAACGTAGACGCTGGTCTCGGTCTGGCCATACAGTTGCTTGAGGTTGATGCCGATCGAGCGGTAGAAGCGATACAGGTCCGGCCCGATCGCGGCGCCGCCGGTATACGCCACCCGGATACGGCTCATACCCAGCACGTTGCGTAGCGGCCCATAGATCAACAGATCGCCAAGCCAATACAACAGTCGGTCCGACAGCGAAACCGGCTTGCCGTCCATGATCTCCGCCCCGCAGCGGCGCGCCACCTTCATGAAGCTGTGGAACAGGTGGCGCTTGACCCGGCTGGCGTCGTCGATGCGAATCATCACCGTCGTCAGCAAGTTCTCGAAAACCCGGGGCGGCCCGAAATAATACGTCGGACCGATCTCGCGCATGTCGGTCATCACCGTTTCGGACGACTCCGGGCAATTGACGGTGAAGCCTGCCACCATTGCCTGTCCGTAGGAGAACAGATGGTCTCCGACCCAGGCCATCGGCAGGTAAGAAAGCACTTCATCGTCAGGCGTGAAGCCGTCGAACTCCATGTCGCCGCGTGCCGCGGCGATGAATCCAGCGTGTGTGTGACACACGCCTTTGGGCTTGCCGGTGGTCCCCGAAGTGTAGAGCATCACGCAGACGTCCTCAGGGCGGACCTGCGCAACGGCGCCGTGGAAGAGATCCGGATGCTGGCGGTGGTGCTCGAGACCGATTTCGCGCAGCCGGTCGTAGGCCATCAACTGCGGCTGGCGATAGTTGCGCAGCCCGCGCGGATCGTCGTAGTAGATGTGCTTGAGTTTCGGGTATTGCGGCAGGATTTCGAGCAGCTTGTCGACCTGTTCCTGGTCCTCGACGATCGCGTACTCGATTTCGGCGTTCTCGAGCACGTACAGCATCTCCTGAGCGACCGAATCCTGGTACAGCGGAACCGGCACGCCACCGAGGGATTGCGCGGCGGCGAACGACCAGTACAGACGCGGCCGGTTGTCGCCGATGATGGCGAGGTTCATCCCGCGCTTGAAACCCTGGGCGGCCAGGCCGCACGCGAGCGCCCGGACCTCCTCGGCGACTTGCGACCAGCTCCAGCTCTGCCAGATACCGAGGTCCTTCTCGCGGATCGCGGTCCACTCCCCGCGCAGGCGAGCGTGATGCAGGAGTAAAGCGGGGAAGGTATCCGCGACCCCGCGGCCGCCAGTGTCCGGGTGCTTCAAGGCGCGCTCCTCCCTGTTCGTTATCCCGGGCCGGCTCATGACCGGTCCGGATGCTTTTTATCACCTTCGTGCCGCGGTCGCGCTCAGGTGTCCGACTTGCAGTAGATCTCGAGGCAGTTGTCTCCCGGGTCGCGCGCCGGCATGTTCAGGTGATCGAGCTGGAAATCGGCCACCCCATATTCTTCCTTGAGATTCAAAACACGCGGCGGCCAGGCTCGCACTACATGCTTCTGCGGTACTGCCCGCCGACTTCGAACAATGCGTCGGTGATCTGGCCGAGCGAGCAGAAGCGCACGGCGTTCACCAGTTCGGCAAACACGTTGCCGTTGTCGATCACGGTCTGCTTCAGTTTCTCCAGCGCAGCCGGAGCCTCGTCGTCGTTGCGCTTCTGGAACTCGCGCAACCGGCGTATCTGCCCTTGCTTCTCTTCCTCAGTCGAACGCTGCAGCGGGATGCTGCCGCCGGCCTCGACCGCGTCCGGGTTACGGAAGGTGTTCACGCCGATGATCGCGTAGGAGCCGTCGTGCTTCCTGTGCTCGTAGTACAGCGATTCTTCCTGGATCTTGCCGCGCTGGTAACCGGTTTCCATTGCGCCGAGCACGCCGCCGCGCTCGGAGATGCGCTCGAACTCCTGCAGTACTGCTTCTTCGACAAGATCGGTCAGTTCGTCGATGATGAACGAGCCCTGGTTCGGGTTCTCGTTTTTCGCCAGGCCCCACTCTCGGTTGATTATGAGTTGGATCGCGAGTGCGCGCCGCACCGATTCGGCGGTCGGCGTGGTGATGGCCTCGTCGTAGGCGTTGGTGTGCAGCGAGTTGCAGTTGTCGTAGATCGCGATCAGCGCCTGCAGCGTGGTGCGGATGTCGTTGAACGCAATCTCCTGCGCGTGCAGCGAACGGCCCGAAGTCTGGACGTGGTACTTCAGCTTCTGGCTGCGCTCGTTGGCGCCGTACTTGTTCCTCATCGTGGTTGCCCAGATGCGCCGCGCCACGCGTCCGAGCACCGTGTATTCCGGGTCCATGCCGTTGGAGAAGAAGAACGACAGGTTCGGCGCGAAGTCGTCGATGTCCATGCCGCGCGCGAGATAAGCCTCGACGAAGGTGAAGCCGTTGGACAAGGTGAAGGCAAGCTGCGAGATCGGGTTGGCGCCGGCTTCGGCGATGTGATAGCCGGAGATCGACACCGAATAGAAATTGCGAACCTTGTTGCGTACGAAGAACTCCTGGATGTCGCCCATCACCTTGAGCGAGAATTCGGTGGAGAAAATGCAGGTATTCTGGCCCTGGTCTTCCTTGAGGATGTCGGCCTGCACCGTGCCGCGCACGTTTTCCAGCGCCCAGGCGCGGATCTTCCTGGTCTCTTGTTCGTTCGGCTGGCGGCCGTGCTGCGCGGCGAATTTCTCGATCTGCTGGTCGATGGCGGTGTTTGCGAACATCGCCAGGATGGTCGGGGCCGGTCCATTGATGGTCATCGACACCGAGGTCGCGGGATCGCACAGGTCGAAGCCGGAGTACAGCACCTTCATGTCGTCCAGCGTCGCGATTGACACCCCGGAGTTACCGACCTTGCCGTAGATGTCCGGACGTTCGTGCGGGTCGAAGCCGTATAGCGTCACCGAATCGAACGCGGTCGACAGCCGCTTCGCCGGCATGTCGCGGCTGAGAAACTTGAAGCGTGCGTTGGTGCGGAACGGATCGCCCTCGCCGGCAAACATCCGGGTCGGGTCTTCGTTCTCGCGCTTGAACGGGAACACCCCCGCCGTGTACGGGAAATAGCCGGGCAGGTTCTCCCGCATCAGCCACTTCAGCGTCTCGCCATCGTCCTCGAACTTCGGTAGCGCCACTTTCGGCACCTTGGTTCCGGACAGTGACGTGGTGGTCAGCGCCGTGCGCATCTCGCGA
>DASQOP010000237.1:0-3566 GCA_035644415.1 Burkholderiales bacterium | reverse complement strand
TTATCTATCTGTCGCTTACACCAGATCCGCCCGACCTTGGCATGCCTGAAGGCTTGAAAATCGGCCATTTGCTCGCCTATGGCTGGCTGATGATCTGGTTCGCGCAAATTTACCGCGCGACCGGCCGACGGTTGTTGTTTGCGGCCGCATTTTGTGCGCTTGGGATCGTGCTCGAGTATCTGCAGGGAATGACCGACTACCGTGGTTTCGAATACTCGGACATGCTCATCAACTCGACCGGCGTGGTACTTGGTCTGGCCCTGGCGCGCACCCCGTTGCAGGACGGCCTGCGGACGCTTGAAGCGATACTGCGTGCACGGTGAGCACGGGTGCCGCCGTACCGGTTTCGGCCAGCACCGGAATTGCAATCGACGCCTCGCATGGGCCATGGAAAATTCCACAGTAGTTATTTGCCCGCCGGAACGCGCCGTGCGCGATATGGCGGGCGGGAGATTTCACAACCCTAGAACGAGATAATGCCCTTGACGGTCCAGCGGTCGCTGGCGCCGTTCAGGCCACGCCCGATGCCGAAATTGAAACGATGCGTATCGACTACCAGGAACAGCGTGTGCGACTGCTGGCTCTGCGGGGCGAAATTCGACAGCCGGCCGAACTCGGCGTAGTACTCCACGCCCAGGGCCGTCTGGCTACACACGTTGCGCGCTGCCTTGAACGCCGGCGCGAATATCAGCTCTCCTTTCTGCGAACCGGCGAGATCGGTGTCAATGTTGGGATTGAACGCCAGCAGCCAGTCGGCACTGCGGTAGCCCACGATGGGCCGGATTTCGGCCGTGCGGCGCGCCTGCTCGAACTTGCGCTCGACGAAAGAAACTTCCCAGTTGATGCCAGCGAAGTAACCGGCATTGCCCTCGGCAGGGCGCACCGGAAGCCACTTCAGCCGGAGGCGCGGGCCGGCGAAGTACTCCGTCCCCTCGCCGCTTCTGACGAACGGCAGATAGATGCCGGCATCCCAGTGCTGTGCGAGGCCGAACGAAAGTTCCGGTGTGATGCGCAGTCCATGGTGCGGAACGACCTCTCCCGGGTAGTCGGGCGTCGAGCGGCCCTTCGGCGTGGTGTTGATGTGCAACTCCATGCCGTGCTCGCCCGGGGCTTCAAGATCGTCGGTGTAAACCTGGATTTCGTCAGGGAGCGCCGACCATGCAGACACGCAGGCGACCGCGAGCGCCGCCGCGAGAGGGATGGAGCGCATGCTATTGCTGTTCGAGTCCAACGCTTTCTGAAGCACCGCACCGCGATGTAGTTCTTCTTGTACGACGGTGACATTGGTCTTGGAGTTGGAGATCATTTCAACTTCGATCCCTCCCTTTGGGGGGCGTGCGCATAATACGTTACAGCGCAGCTAAGGGACAAGCAATCGGGGCCGAATTTCGTTCCCGCGCTTCGGTTTTCCTTCGCGTACCTTTGCGTTCTTTACGCCTTTGCGGTGAAAACGTTTCGACTCAAGCGAAGTGGGGCGTGATGACGTCCAGCTGATCCGTCACCAGCGCGTCCACTCCCCATTCCAGCAGTTCCAGCGCCAGTTCCGAATCGTTGACGGTGTAGGTCAGCACGCCGTAGCCGGCATCGTGCACAGCTTTGACCAATGCGGCGTTCAGGTGCCGGTGGCTGGCGTGCAGCGACACGCACTGCAGCCGCTGCATCTGGGCCTGCCAGTTGACCGGCGCCTCGACTACCAGCAGCGCGCGCGGCAGTTCGGGTGCCTCGACTGCCGCGGCTTCCAGTGCGATCGCGGAGAAGGACGACAGCAGCGGCGGTAGATTGGCGCCACTCCACAACAGTTTGGCCATCCGGCCCACGACCTCTCCGGTTTCGCGCTCGCGTCCGGCACAGGGCTTGATCTCGACGTTGGCCCACAGCCCGGCCTGCTGGCACAGTGCCGCCGCGGCGGCGAAAGCTGGCACCGGTTCGCCGATGAATTCGTTGCCGAACCATGCGCCCGCATCGAGTTCGGCGATCTCCTGGTACGCATAGTCCGCGACAGGACCGTGGCCATCGGTGGTGCGATCCAACGTGTCATCGTGCATCAGGATGGGCGTGCCGTCCTCGCTGAGTTTGACGTCGAACTCCACTCCCTCGAACCCGAGATTGCGTGCGAGTTCCAGCGCCGCGAGCGTGTTCTCGGGGGCGAGTACGCCGCCGCCGCGGTGGGCGATGATGCGGGGATAGGGCCAGACGGATCGGGATTGGGCCACGTTGTCGTTGCCGAGATTCGGGGTGCCTGATTATAGCGATTGCCCGCCAGACCCCGTCCCGCCTTGATATCCGCGCCGCAAGCCCTGATCTGCATAGCAGTTGCATGTGCTTGATACGGTATAATTTCCGTTGTTTTTGCGAGGGATACCATGCCCATCTACGAATATCGATGTAGCAGTTGCGGGCACGAAAAAGAGGTTCTGCAGAAGCTGTCGGACCCGCCCCTGACCGAGTGCCCCGCCTGCGGCAAGTCGACGCTGCGGAAACTGGTGAGTGCAGCGGGTTTCCACTTGAAAGGCAGCGGCTGGTACGCGACCGACTTCAAGGGTGGTGTCAAGCCCAAGGAAGGCTCGCAGGAGGCGCAGGACAAGAGCGCGAGCAAGGACAAGCAGGAGGGGGCCAAGTCCAAGGAACAGCACGCGGCCAAGGAAGACGCCAAGGCCACGAAAGAGCCGACCCCTGTTACGACCACGACTACCGCGACTACCACGAAGGCGCCGCTGCCCGCCACGACCGCTGGTAAGGCGGACTAGTGAAAAAATACCTCATCACCGGGCTGCTGATCTGGGTCCCGCTGGTCATTACAGTGTGGGTGCTGAGTCTTCTGGTCGACACCCTCGACCTGACGCTGCTGCTGCTTCCGACTTCCTGGCAGCCACGATCGTGGCTAGGCTTCCACATACCTGGCCTGGGCGTGCTGTTGACGCTGGCAGTCGTGTTCGTGACCGGGGTGTTCGCCGCCAACATCATCGGCCAGCGCCTGGTGATGTACTGGGAAGGTCTGCTCGCCCGCATCCCGATCGTCAAGTCGCTTTATTCCAGCGTCAAGCAGGTTTCGGACACGCTGTTTTCCTCGTCCGGGGTGGCATTTCGCAAGGCGCTGCTGGTGCAGTATCCACGCCAGGGTTCATGGACCATCGCTTTTCTCACAGGGCAGCCGGGCGGCGATGTAGCAAACTATCTGAAAGGCGAATACGTAAGCGTGTACGTGCCGACCACACCCAACCCGACTTCCGGGTTCTTCCTGATGATGCCTACCGCGGATGTCGTCGAACTCGATATCAGCGTCGATGCCGCGCTCAAGTACATCATCTCGATGGGCGTGGTGCCGCCGGAAGACAAGAGCGCGACCAGCGACGCGGCGTGACCGTTTTGCCCTTTTTCGTGCGTGCAAATGCGCGCGGCCTCATGCGACCTCCGATTCTCAATCTCCGATCCTGAACTTATGCGCACCGAATACTGCGGACTCGTTTCCACCCGGCATCTCGACCACACCGTCACGCTCTACGGCTGGGTGCACCGGCGCCGCGACCACGGCGGCGTGATCTTCATCGACCTCAGGGACCGGGAAG
>DASQOP010000236.1:0-5284 GCA_035644415.1 Burkholderiales bacterium | reverse complement strand
TGTAGGCGTTGCCATGCTTACCGCCTTTCTCAAGCATCATCGACCTGTGACCTCAGGTCGTCGAACTTGCCGGCAAAAAAGTAGTCTGGCGTGCTCCGGGCGGAGCAGTTTCAATTGAAGCGGCATTCCATCCATCAAGCAGCGGCCGGATGCCGTGCAGAGCGGGCCAAGGGTCTGATGATTTGCGGCGATCATTGCCCCTTCCTTTGTGCGGCCGGTGACCCGGCCTGACTGCTACGACTCCGTTACTAGTCTACTCGCGCGGAATCGTAGGGAGGTAGGCGACATCGGCCGCCATCGACTGGCGACCCCACTGTCGGGCGTCTAAAAGCGGTGCTGAATCCCGATGTAGATCCGCCCGGTCTGGGTCAGCCAGTCGGCAGACGGACGCAACGCGCTACTCGGCGTCGGGCTGGTTGGCGGGCATCGCCTTCCTGAAAGGCTCGAGCTTGAGGCACTCGTCGTTGATACGCCGGATGGTCGGAAACGGCGTCAGATCCACTTTGAGGCGGTTGGCGTTTGCCACCTGCGGCACCAGCGTAATGTCGGCGAAGCCCGGGGTGTCGCCGTGGCAGAACTTTCCGGTTTCCTTTTCCGTAGCGAGCCGTTTCTCGAGGCCCGCGAAGCCTACCGTCACCCAATGCCGGTACCAGGCATTCTTCTGTTCGTCAGTCACTTTAAGGGTATCGGTCAGATAGGCAAGCACACGCGTATTGTTCAGCGGATGGATTTCGCAGGCGCTGATCAGCGCCAGAGAACACACGCGGTTCCGGCCCGGGGAATCCTTCGGCAACAATCGCGGCTCGGGGAACTTCTCATCCAGGTACTGGATGATCGCCAGGGACTGGTACAAGAATCGGCCATCGTGTTCGAGCACCGGCACCAGGTTCTGCGGACTGATCGCCGAGAACTCCGGGTCGTATTGTCTGCCCTTCGCCAGATGAACGCTCACCTGCTCGTATTCGAGTCCCTTCATGTTGAGCGCAATCCGCACCCGGTACGATGCCGAGCTTCTGAAGTATCCGTAGAGCTTCATTCCTTCCCCCTCATCGCGTTGCGGCATTGAATGTCGGCCGTCTTCAGCGAACTGTATTCAGTTCGCGATGGCGCGCCAGCAGCCCGGCGGCGATACACATCTCTTCCGAGTCGTTGAACACCGGCACGCGCGCGTCTTCCAGGCGCGCGAACCACTCCGTCTTGTGCTCAAGCGTCCCCATCATCGAATGCAGAATCGGTGTCTTCGCCCCTTTGCAAAGACCGGCCAGCGCTTCGACCACCGCTCCGCCCTCCACCATGAATGGAATCACGTGAATGATCAGTATGGCGTCGAAATGATCACGGCCGAATTCGAGGGCGGCGGCAAGCGTGCCCGAAAACCGGTCCTCTCTCGCGTCCGCCAGCAGATCCAGCGGATTCGCCACCGACGCTTCCGGCGGAAGAAAGCCGCGAATCTTACCGGCCATCGCCGGCGGCAACTCCGGCAACGTCAGTCCCTCGTCCGTGGCCTGATCGGCGGCCAGCACGCCGGGGCCGCCGGAATTCGACAGCAGCAGCACACGCCTGCCGATGCCCCGCGGAAAGGCGCCGAAGGCCTTGCCTGCGAGCAGCAGGCGCCGCAGGCTTTTGACCCGGACTATGCCGTTTTTATTGCAGAAGTCCGCGGTTGCCTCCTCATCGGCAGGCCGCGATCCGGTATGGCGAAACGCGGCTTCCCGCCCGGGCACCGTACGGCCGCCGATCAGCGCCACGACCGGCTTGATTTTCGCGACTTCGCGCGCGACCTGGGCGAACCGCGCCGCATCGCCGAAGGATTCGAGATAAAGCAGGATCGC
This sequence comes from Burkholderiales bacterium, assembly GCA_035644415.1. Classification (GTDB taxonomy): domain Bacteria; phylum Pseudomonadota; class Gammaproteobacteria; order Burkholderiales; family JACQAP01; genus JACQAP01. Next base: position 3,452 of record DASQOP010000236.1, on the reverse strand, counting down.
CTTGCACTTGTCTTCGCGGCCGAGCTGGTCGAGGTACTCGATCACGCCGAGGTGCATGCTGTTGCCCACCGACACCACCGCTCCCAGCGGAATGTTGAGCGCGTGGCTCGCCGAGATCACCTCCTCGATGATCGCACCCGACTGCGAAATCATCGCCACGCCGCCGCCCCTGGGCATGGCACCAAAAAAAGTTGCGGCGAAGGGCGCCTTCGGATCGAGCAGGTTGATGACGCCGGCGCAATTCGGACCACCGATCGTCAGACCATTCTCTGCGGCAAACTTGCGAAGCGCGTCGTCGCGCTTGCGGCCCGCTTCACCTGCCTCGACGAAGCCGCCGGGAAGCACGAGGATGTTCCTGTGCCCGGTCTGCGCGGCCTCGCTGACCACTTCGAGAATGCTGTCCGGCTTCACCAGCACGGTGACCAGGTCCACCGGCTTGTCGAGCTCCTTCAGCGACGCTTTCGCGGGCAGCCCGAGAATTTCGCCGCCCTTCGGATTCACCGGGACGATGCGCCCCTTGTAGCCTGATGCCACCAGGTTGCGCAGCACGGCACCGCCGGAACTGGTCGGCCGTTCGCCTGCGCCCACCACCGCTATGCTCGCCGGATTCAGGAAGTGCTTGATGGCATCCAATCTTTTATCCGTAACGACAAAATTCCTCGAATCCAATACTCACCACGAAGGCACGAAGAAAACCGGGAACATATGTTTCGGTTCGAATCTGGTTGCATCAGTAGATATCGGACCATTTCAACTCCGCGTATCGTAATTCCACATCAATTCCGGAATTGCATTTGCTTTTCTTCGTGCCTCCGTGTCTTCGTGGTAAGAACTTCGGTTTTTCCATACATTACCCCTTCCTTTCCACAACAGTCGTCAGCGCTGTTTCAGCGCGCAGCCGTCGCGCAATCTGTCGAAACGTGTCGCGCCCCCCGAATCCGCCCGCTTTAGTCACCAGCCACAGCAGCGTGCCGTCCACGCGGATCCGTGCATACGGAATTCCCGGCATCAGATCGCCGAGCACCTGCAGCGCGGGATTGCCGGTCACCGTGAGGATGGCGATTGCCGTGTCGCCGCCGGTAGCGACCAGTGCCTGCGCCTGCGTACGCCGGGCCACGTCGATCGCGTTTCTCGCCATGTCCACCGCCACCTGTTGCGCGTCGCCTTCCCCGCCCGCGTCGTCGGCAGTGGCCTTCAGGACCACGTTGCGCGCGGCTGGAAATTCCTTTTGCGAAAGCCGTCCGTTGGGAGCACGCAGTATCCGGGTACCCGGTTCCTGCATCAGGGATTCGACCTGCTCGGCGCTTTGTACCGCACGCGATCCGACCGCGAAGACGATGGTGCCGGTAAGTTTCTCCGGGACCGCCTGCGATACCGCCGTGCCGAAACAGGCGCGGGCCAGCGGTTTGGTGATTCCCGCCGAACCCGCCAGCAGCAGTTCGCCTAGCCGGCCCTGCACCGCGCTCACTGTGGCCGCCAGGTCTGCGTCGGTGACACCGTCTACAATCCAGATGCGGATATCCGACTGGCTGCTGAAATCATCCGCGGCTCCGGCAATCGCGACCCCCAGCCCCGGCCGGGCTTCGGCAAAGACCTGCTGCAGCGGCGCAAGCGGCGGCGGCGACAGTGCGTCGCCGGCAAAAGCGGTCTCTGCAAGCGGCACGCCGTTGACATGGACCACGCCGCTTTTCACCGTGCGCCCCTGCGCCGGAAACGCCGGCGCAATGACCGCCCAGCGGCGACCGCTGGTCTCCAGCAATGCCAGGGTTTCGGCCACCACATTGCCGCGCAGCGTGGAATCGATTTTCTTGACGACGACGTCGAAAGCCCCGGGACCGAGGCGACGCACGATTTCGCGCACCCGGGTTGCCGCGTGCACCGCCGGCAGATGACGGCTGTCGGTATTGACCGAAACCACGCGCGCCCGGGCGATCGTCGCCGGATCGCATTGCATCGGCGCCGCTACCACCCAGGTTTCGACGCCGATTCCGGCAAAAGGCCCGGCGCTGTCCATCGCCCCGGTCAGGTCGTCCGCAACGATCAGTACCCGGGGAGGGGGAACCATTCAGCTCTCACGATCGACCGATGGAAGACCCGGGAACGAAAATCTCACCACGAAGACACGAAGAGAAGCAGATGCATTTCCTTTATTCATGTTTGGATGCATTGGAAGGGGTTGGAATGTTCCGATATCCACTGATGCAAGAAGGGCTCGGGCAAATTCCTCTGTTTCCGGTTTTCTTCGTGTCTTCGTGCCTTCGTGCCTTCGTGGTTAATATTACGTCCCGAATTTTCTCCAAAAGCATGGGACTCGACGACATCTCGCCATCAATCCGCGATCTTGTCGGCCATCTTGCGCGCGTAGGCGATGGCCGCTTTCATGTTGACGTTGCTCGCCTTGCCGGTCCAGGCGATGTCGTGCGCGGTGCCGTGGTCCACCGAAGTGCGGCGGATCGGCAGGCCAAGGCTGACGTTCACCGTGGTGTCGAAGGCAATCAGCTTGGTGGGGATATGCCCCTGGTCGTGGTACTGCGCCACCACCAGGTCGAATTCGCCCTTGAGCGCGCGGTAGAACACGGTGTCCCCCGAGATCGGCCCCTTGACGTCGATGCCTTCCTTTCTTGCCGCTTCGACGGCGGGCTGGATGCGGTCGATCTCCTCGCGGCCGAAAATGCCGCCCTCGCCGCAGTGCGGATTCAGCCCGGCCACCGCAATGCGCGGATTGGCGACGCCCAGTTCACGAAAATGCTGATGTCCGGCGCGGATAGTCGCGACCACGCGCTCCATGGTCGGCTTTTCCGCCGCGTTCCTGAGCGAAGTATGCGTGGTGACGTGAACGGCGTTCAACTTGTCCCCGGCGAGCAGCATGAACGATGATTTCGCGCCGGTAAGGTGCGCAAGCAGTTCGGTGTGTCCGTCGAAGTGATGACCCGCCGCATGCATGGCCGCCTTGTTGAGCGGCGCGGTCACGATCACGGCAATCTTGCCGTCCAGCGCCAGTTGGACGGCCGCTTCGACGTAGCGGTAGGCCGCCTCGCCGCCGGCCGCGCCAACCTGGCCGTCGCGAATCTTGTCCTGGTCTTTGGTCAGCACGTTGGCAACCGGCACCTCGCCGCTTTTCGCGTCCAGGCCGTCGACGAACCTGAGCCCGGTGCCGAGCAGCTTGTCGGCACGTCGGAGGATGTCCATGCTGCCCACCACGGCGGAAACCGCGCGCGTCTTCGGATCCATCTCGGCCAGCGTCTTGACGATGATTTCCGGCCCGATACCAGACGGGTCGCCCATGGTGATGCCGATCCTGGAGCTCATGCTTTCCTTGTGGTTCTGCCAGTTGAGAGGCCGAGATTATAGAGCGCTGAGCAGATTGTTCCCTAGAGGGTTTCCTGGTCTTCAGGGGCCAGCGCAGCGCGTACATCCCTCGCCGTCGCCAGTTCCCCGCCGGCGTTGCCGAT
>DASQOP010000235.1:0-2140 GCA_035644415.1 Burkholderiales bacterium | reverse complement strand
AACGCGACTTCTGCTTCGGCCCGACCCATGAGGAAGTCATCACCGACATCGCGCGCAAGGAGATCCGCTCCTACCGCCAGCTGCCGCTCAATTTCTATCAGATACAGACCAAGTTCCGCGACGAAATCCGGCCGCGATTCGGCGTGATGCGCGCACGCGAATTCGTGATGAAGGACGCCTACTCCTTTCACGCCGGCCCCCAGGACCTGGCTCGCGAATACCGCAACATGTACGACACTTATTCGCGCATCTTCTCCCGTCTGGGACTGAAGTTCCGCGCGGTCGCCGCCGACACCGGCGCCATCGGCGGCACCGGCTCGCACGAATTTCACGTGCTTGCCGACTCCGGCGAGGACGCGATCGCCTACTCGCCCGCTTCGGATTACGCCGCCAATGTCGAACTCGCTGAAGTGGTTGCGCCGCTAACGCCGCGCGGCGCGGCCTCGCAGAAATTGCAGAAAGTTCCCACGCCCGGCAAGACCACCTGCGAGGAAGTCACTGCGATGCTGGGACTGCCGCTGTCGCAGTCGGTCAAGGCGCTTGCGGTCATGCACGAAGAAAGAATGTTCATGTTGCTGGTGCGCGGCGACCATCAGCTGAATGAAACGAAGGTGTCGAAGCTTCCTGGCCTGAATCCGTTTCGATTCGCCACCGAAAAAGAGATCGAAGCACGCATCGGCTGCCGCCCGGGCTACATCGGTCCGGTGGGCCTGCCGAAGGAAATCACCGTCATTGCCGATCGCTCGGTGGCGGCGATGAACGATTTTGTCTGCGGCGCCAACGAGGCGGGCCATCACCTGACCGGCGTGAACTTCGGCCGCGACCTCGCGGAACCGGCGCAGGTCGCCGACATCCGCAACGCCGTGGCGGGCGATCCCAGCCCTGACGGCAAGGGCCGCCTGGAAATCTGCCGCGGCATCGAAGTCGGACACATTTTCCAGTTGGGGAGCAAGTATTCCGAGGCGATGAGCGCAACCTTCCTGGACGAGTCCGGCAAGGCACAGGTGATGGAAATGGGCTGCTATGGAATCGGCGTTTCGCGCATCGTCGCCGCCGCAGTCGAGCAGGGAAACGACGAGCGCGGCATCATCTGGCCGCAGCCCATGGCGCCGTTCCAGGTAGCCATTGCGCCGATCGGATACAGGAAGAACGCCGAGGTCAAAAAAGCAGCCGATCACATGCACGACGAATTGCAGTCAGGCGGAATCGAGGTGCTGCTGGACGACCGCGACGAGCGCCCGGGCGTGATGTTTGCCGACCTGGAACTGATCGGCATTCCCCATCGCATCACCGTCGGCGAGCGTGGTTTGAAGGATGGGAAAGTCGAGTATCAGGCCAGAACCGATGCTTCGGCGAGAGCAATTGAGTTGCAATCGGCGCCGAACCTCCTAAAATCCCTGCTATGAGAATGACACGAAGCTCTGCAGCCACGCGTTTCATGGCGCGTATTGCATTCGCGGTGTCATGCGTACTCGCTTGTGCAATCGCTGCGGCAGGCGAGCAGAAGTACGAGCCGCTGTCGGCGAGCGTTCAGGCGGCGTTGCATCGTTCGGTCGCCGATAAGGCCAGTCCGCGGCTCGCGTTCGCCTCCGGAGCGGAAGGCGTGACCTGGATGGCCGATATGTCCAAACGCCTGGAAAAGCACGTTCCGGACGCCACCACGCGCGAAGACCTTCTGACCACGGTGCACTACGAGGCGACTCGCGCGGGGCTCGATCCGCAACTGGTCCTTGGCGTGATCCAGGTAGAAAGCGGGTTCCGCAAGTACGCCGTGTCCAAAGCCGGCGCGCGCGGCTACATGCAGGTGATGCCGTTCTGGATGACGCTGATCGGCGAATCCGGGCACAACCTCTTCAACCTGCGCACCAACCTGCGCTATGGCTGCACCATCCTCCGCCACTATCTCGACCTCGAGCGCGGTGACGCCTTCCGTGCGCTCGGCCGCTATAACGGCTCGCTCGGCAGGTCGCGCTATCCGAACTCGGTATTGCGCGCCTGGTCGGGCGACTGGGAGTACATGGCCGGCGACCGCGTGATCGCCACGCCGACGGTTTACGTGGGTGAAAGCCGCTAACGTCTCGTCTTCTCTAGTCGTGCTTTCAGCTTTCTAAAGCATTTGCCACAGAGGGCACAGAGAAAC
>DASQOP010000234.1:0-2640 GCA_035644415.1 Burkholderiales bacterium | reverse complement strand
TGGCTGGTGAGCGATAAGGCGAGCTTGGCGTGCTGCTCCACCAGTATCACCGCCATGCCGCCGTCCGCTAACAGTTGCCGGATGACCGCCATCATATCCTGCACGATGACCGGGGCGAGGCCCTCCATCGGCTCGTCGAGTAGCAACAGGCGCGGATTGACCATGAGCGCGCGGGCGATAGCGAGCATCTGCTGCTCGCCGCCCGAGAGTTGATTGCCCAGATTGCGCCGGCGTTCCTCCAATCCTGGAAAGACCTGGTACACCCGCCGGAGGTTCCAGTAACCCGGCCTGGCCACCGCGGTGAGATGCTCTTCTACTGTTAGCGAGGCGAACATGCAGCGCTCCTGCGGCACCCAGCCCAGCCCCGAATGCACGCGCCGGTGCGTGGGCAGCGCGCCGACGTCGGCACCGAGGACGCGAATCGCGCCGCGATGCAGCCGCGTGAATCCCATCAACGTAACAAGCAACGTGGTCTTGCCCATACCGTTACGGCCCAGCAACGCGAGGCTGTCTCCTTGCGCGACGGAAAGCGATATGTCCTCCAGCACCACGGCTTCGCCATAACCGGCACTGACGTTGTCGAGGCGCAGCAGTTCAGCCATGCTGCGCCTCCCCGAGATAGACTTCCTTCACCCGTTCGTCGGCCGCGATCTCCGCGGGCGTGCCTTCGGTGAGTACCTGCCCGCCCACCAGCACGGTGATGCGCTCGGCGAAACGGAACACCAGGTCCATGTCGTGTTCGATGAGAAGGATGGTCACGTCGGCCGGCAGTCCGGCAATGACGCCAAACAGCTCCGTGCTCTCCGCCGACGGAATGCCCGCGGCCGGCTCATCGAGCAGCAGGATTTTCGGCCTGGTCGCCAGTGCCAGCGCGATCTCCACCAGGCGCTGCTTGCCGTAGGGCAGATTGCGGGTGAGTGCATCGGCGTCCTGCAGCAGGTGCAGCGACTCGAGTAGATCCTCCGCTTCCTCCACGGCTTCGCGTTGTTTCGCCACGGTGGTCATCCATCTGCCGGCGATACCCCTGCGTTCGCAGACCGCGAGCACGACGGATTCCAACACGGTGAGCCCGGGGAACAGCGTGTTGATCTGGAAGGTGCGGGTCATGCCGCGCTTGACCCGCTGATGCTGGGGGAGGTACGTCACGTTCTCGCCGCCCAGATACACCTTTCCCGTGGTCGGCGGGAACACTCCGGTCAGCAGATTGATGAACGTGGTCTTGCCCGCGCCGTTCGGGCCGATCAGCGCGTGGCGCGCCCCTACCGCCAGCGCAATGCTCAGATCGCTGTTGGCTCTGAAGCTGCCCCACTGCTTCGAAAGGCCTTCGGTGCGCAGCGCAGAATTCATTTTCCTTTTCCTCGCGGCCGCGTGTACAAAGCTTCCGCCGCACCTGTAATGCCGCCGCGGGCGAACAGCACAACCACCACCAGCAGCAGCCCGATCCAGAACTGCCAGTAAACGGGATTGAGGCCGGAGAGATATTCCTGCGCGACCATGAACAGCGCCGCGCCGATCAACGCACCGTACAGGCGCCCGGCACCGCCCAGCACCAGCATGATCAGCAGCTCCGCGGAGCGCGGGAAGCCGAGCACTTCCAGGCCGACGAACTGCGTGGTCTGCGCCAGCAATCCGCCGGCGATGCCGGCCACGCCCGCGGCGATGGTGAAGATCAGGACCTGGTGTCTGCGCACCGGCGCGCCAATGGCGGGCATGCGCTTGCCGCCTTCGCGCAAACCACGCAGGCTCAGGCCGAACGGCGAATTCACCAGCCGGCGCATCAGTACGAACAGCAGGAACAGCACCGCCAGGCTGTACGCGTAAGCGACCTTGCCGCCGAGATCGAACGGGAATACGCCCAGCAGTCTCCACATCGTGACTCCGGAAAGACCGTCCACGCCGCCGGTGATGAATGCCGCCTTGTTGGCCGCCTCGTACAGCAGCAGGCCGATGCCCAGCGTCACCATCAGGCGGGCGAGGTCTTCGCCGCGCACCACCAGGAAGCTGACCAGATAACCGGCGACTGCTGCCATGGCGCCAGCCAGCAGCAGGCCGCTCAGCGCTTCGCCCCAGCCGTGCACGGCCAGCAGTCCCGCCGTATAGGCGCCGATGCCGAAGAAGGCTGCGTGCCCGAGCGAGACGATGCCGGCGTAGCCGAGAATGAGATCGAGCGAAAGGGCAAACAGCGCGACGATCAGGATCTGGCTCCCGAGCACCAGATGACCGGACAGCAGGAAGAACGCGGCCAGCGGCAGCAGCCAGAAAATGATTTCGGTGCGATGCCAGCGGCCATCGGGAAGACGGTGCGGCTTGGGACTCGCCGCCTGCGGCGTCGGCACAGTGGCTGCGACGCTCATGCCCGCCTTCCGTACAAACCGGCGGGGAACAGGATCAGGAGCAGCACCATCAGCGCGTAGATGACGAAGGCGCCGACCTCGGGCACGTAATACTTGCCCGCCACGTCGAACACGCCGAGAATCAGCGCCGCCACCAGCGTGCCCCTGATGCTGCCGGCGCCGCCGACGGAAACGACCAGAAGAAAATACACCATGTACTTGACCGGGAAAGTCGGATCGAGGCCGAGCACGTCGATGCCGAGAGCGCCGCCCAGCCCGGCAAGACCCGAACCGAGCGCGAACGTCA
>DASQOP010000233.1:0-6233 GCA_035644415.1 Burkholderiales bacterium | reverse complement strand
GCGCGCCTGTTGGGGCGGCCGTACCGGATGATAGGGCGCGTGGTGCGTGGCCGGCGGCTGGGCCGCGCGCTCGGCTTTCCGACCGCGAACCTGCGATTGATGCGCCGCAAGCCGCCGGTGTGGGGCATCTTGGCGGTGTGGGTTCATGGAATCGATTCGCGTCCTCTTCCCGGTGTCGCGAGTCTGGGCACGCGGCCGACGGTCAACGGGGTCGAGCCATTGCTCGAAGCGCATGTGTTCGACTTCTCGGGCGACCTCTACGGCCGCGCGATCGAGGTCGAGTTCGTGGCCAAGCTGCGTGATGAGGTCAAGTTCGAGTCCTTGGATGCGATGATGGTGCAAATGAAGATCGACGGTGCCCGCGCCCGCGATCTCTTGTCGAAGGTGGATAGTGGCTGATTACAAACATACGATTAATTTGCCGAACACGGGTTTCCCGATGAAGGCCGATCTTGCCAACCGCGAGCCGGGAATGCTGGCGGCGTGGGAACGCAGCGGCTTGTACGAAAAAATTCGCGGCGTCGCGAAGGGCCGGCCCTCGTTCGTGCTGACCGACGGGCCCCCCTATGCGAACGGCGCGATTCACCTGGGTCACGCGGTCAATAAGATTCTCAAGGACATCATCGTCAAGTCGCGCACCTTGGACGGCTATGACGCGCCCTATGTCCCGGGTTGGGACTGCCACGGGCTGCCCATCGAGATGCAGGTGGAGAAAACGCACGGGCGCGTCGGGCAAAAGATCGACGCCAAGGCGTTTCGTGCGGCGTGCAGGGAATATGCGCATAAGCAGGTCGATGCGCAGCGCCGTGATTTCAAGCGACTTGGGGTACTCGGCGACTGGGAAAATCCCTACTTGACGATGATGCCGCGTTTTGAGGCCGAGCAGCTGCGTGCCTTTGCCCTCATCATCAAGAATGGCCATGTGTACAAGGGGTTCAAGCCCGTGCACTGGTGCCTGAACTGCCGCTCGGCCCTGGCGGAGGCCGAGGTCGAGTACGAGGATAAGACCTCGCCGAGCATTTACGTGCGCTTCCCGGTGGTCGACTCCGCCGATCTGGCGCAACGTTTCGGAATCGAGGAGGCCCGGAAGGCAGCCGGCGAGCGCCGGGAAGTGCCGACGTCGGTGGTCATCTGGACCACCACTCCCTGGACCTTGCCGGCGAATCGCGCAGTGGCGGTTCACCCGCAATTCGACTACGCGCTGATCGAATTCGATTTGGGCCGCGGAGCCGAACGCCTGGTGCTGGCGGTCGAATTGATCGACGCCGTCATGAACGCCCTAGGGTTCACCGAGTGGAGCTTGATCGCGACCGTCAAAGGCGCGGCTCTCGAGCACATGCTGCTGCGCCACCCCTTGTACGACCGGCAAGTACCGGTGATCTTGGGAGAACATGTGACTCTGGATGCCGGTACCGGCGCCGTGCACACCGCACCCGGACATGGCTTGGATGACTACATCGTGGGACGCCGCTACGGATTGGAAATCGACAATCCGGTGGGCGGCGACGGCCGATTTCTCCCGTCGACGCCGCTGTTCGCGGGCGAGCAAGTATTCGACGCCAACGCCCATGTGATCAAGGTTCTTCATGACCACGGCCGCTTGCTGAAAGATGAGCCGTATCATCATTCCTATCCGCACTGCTGGCGCCACAAGACGCCGGTGATTTTCCGTGCGACGCCGCAGTGGTTCATCGGCATGGAACAGGCGGGTTTGCGCAAGGGCGCGCTCGAAGCCATTTCGCATGTCGATTGGATGCCCACGTGGGGCGAGCAGCGGATCAGCGGTATGATCGCCGGCCGTCCGGACTGGTGCGTATCGAGACAACGTACCTGGGGCGTGCCCCTCCCGTTGTTCGTGGACAAGGAATCCGGCGAGCTGCACCCGAGAACCGGCGAGTTGATCGAGGAGGTCGCCAAGCTGGTCGAGCACGCCGGCATCGACGCTTGGTTCGATCTGGACGCCGCGGCGTTGCTGGGACCCGACTCGAGTCGGTACGACAAGGCCACCGACGTGATGGACGTCTGGTTCGACTCGGGCGTGGTGCATCACTGCGTGTCGCAAATACGGCCGGAGATCGTCGCGCCCAGCGATCTGTATCTGGAAGGCTCGGATCAGCATCGCGGTTGGTTCCACAGTTCGCTGCTCACCTCGGTGGCCATGCATGGCCGCGCTCCGTATCGCGGCGTGCTGACGCACGGCTTCACCGTGGACGAGAAGGGCCGCAAGATGTCGAAATCGATCGGCAACACGCTGGTGCCGCAGAAATTGACGAGCACCTTGGGCGCGGACGTGGTGCGCCTGTGGGTGGCCGCGACCGACTACGCCAACGAGATGAGCGTGTCGGACGAGATCTTGAAGCGCATGGCGGATTCTTATCGGCGCATGCGCAACACGCTGCGATTTCTCTTGGGCAATCTGCACGGCTTCGATCCCGCGCGGCATGCGATCGCCTTCGATGATCTGGTAGCCATCGATCAGTGGGCGATAGCCAAGGCCTTCGCCCTGCAAAACGACGTGGTCACCGCCTACCGCAACTACGAATTTCACGACATCTACCAGAAGGTCCACAACTTCTGCGTGGTCGAACTCGGTGGGTTTTATCTGGACATCATCAAGGATCGGCTCTACACGACGGGCGCGGGCAGCGCGCCGCGCCGCTCCGCGCAAACGGCCATGTATCATGTGGCTCAGGCGATGGTGCGCTGGCTCGCACCCATCTTAAGTTTCACCGCCGAAGAAGTGTGGGGCTTCCTGCCGGGGGTCGGGAACGAATCGGTGTTCCTGAATACCTGGCATCAATTTCCCTTGGGCGCCGAGCGGGTGCCGGCGATCGATTGGCCCGCCTTGATCACGCTCAAGGCGGATGTCGCGCGGGATCTTGAGCGGTTGCGTGCGGCCGGCGCCATTGGCGCTCCCCTCGAGGCGGAAGTGACGATTTACGCGCCTGCGGCGCAAGCCGGGCGCTTCAAGGCGCTGCGCGACGAACTGCGATTTCTGTTGATTACCAGCCAGGCGCACGTGGTCGAGTCCGACACGCCTTCCGCTTCCACGGTTCCGACCAGCGAACCCGGCGTGTGGATCGAGGTCAAACCGAGTACGCAGCCTAAATGCGTGCGGTGCTGGCATCTGCGCAGCGATGTCGGCAGCGATCCGCGGCATCCGGAACTATGCGCGCGCTGCGTCATCAACGTCGAGGGTCCCGGTGAGGAGCGACAATTCGCATGACCATAGGAGAGAATCGCGGCCGAGCCGAGGCCTGGCTGCTGTTGTCTGCGCTCGTCGTGCTGGCGGACCAAGTCAGCAAGGCGTATATCGCGGGCCATTTTCTGGAGTTTGAATTCGTGCGAATCCTGCCTGTCCTTGACATCACTTGCATGCACAATGTCGGCGCCGCCTTCAGCTTTCTCGCTTCGGCCTCGGGTTGGCAGCGCTGGGTATTCATCGGACTCGCCGTCGTGGTCAGCATCGGCATCACGGTTTGGCTGTTCCGGCTGCCGCGCGGCGCGCATCCCTTGCTCGCGGCCGGCCTTGCCCTGGTGCTCGGCGGCGCGATAGGCAATGTCATCGATCGGATTCGACTGGGGTACGTGATCGATTTCATACACTTTCATTGGGAACGGGCGTATTTTCCAGCGTTCAACGTCGCGGATTCGGCGATTACGGTTGGCGCTGCGTGCTTATTACTCGATGCCTTCTTTGAGGCGAGGCGGAAAAACTGATGCAAATTTACTTAGCCAATCCGCGCGGATTCTGCGCCGGTGTGGACCGCGCCATCGACATCGTCGAGCGGGCGGTCGTGTTGTTCGGCGCACCCATCTATGTGCGGCACGAAGTGGTCCACAACAAGTACGTGGTGGACCGTCTGCGCACCATCGGCGCGGTCTTCGTCGATGAATTGAACGAGGTGCCCGACGGCGCCACCGTGATTTTCAGCGCCCATGGCGTCCCTCGCGTGGTGCAGCAGGAGGCCAAGCGCCGCTTGCTCAACGTTTTCGACGCGACGTGTCCCTTGGTCACCAAGGTGCACATGGAGATCACGCGCTATGCCCGGGAGGCGCGCGAGGTGTTCTTGATCGGCCATGCCGGCCATCCGGAAGTGGAGGGCACCATAGGGCAGTTCGACGCGACGCTGGGCGGCGCGATCTATTTGATTCAGACGGTCGAGGATGTCGAGCGCATCCAGGTTCGCAACGCCGATCACCTGGCCTTCGTCACTCAGACCACCCTTTCGGTCGACGATACCGCCTGCATCGTTGCCGCATTGCGGGCCCGTTTTCCGGGTCTCAAGGCGCCGGTGAAAGAGGACATTTGCTACGCCACGCAAAACCGCCAGGATGCCGTCAAAGATCTGATTCACCGCTGCGAAGTGCTGGTCGTGGTCGGCTCGAAGAGCAGTTCCAATTCCAATCGGCTGCGTGAAATGGCCGGCAAAAACGACAAGCGGGGTTATTTGGTGGACGGGCCGGAGGATCTGCATCGCGAGTGGTTCGACGGCGTCAAGACCGTCGGAATAACGGCCGGCGCCTCGGCGCCCGAAATTCTGGTACAGGGGGTCATCGCGCAACTACGCCAATGGGGCGGTGAAGTGGCGGAGGAGCTTCAGGGTCGGAAGGAACACGTGATTTTCGCCCTGCCCAAAGCTCTGCGCGAAGTCGCAAAAGACCGCACCAGTCTTTCGTCGGTGGGTCCCACGGGGTAGAATGCGGCCCCTTTCGGGTCGACGCCGCAATAGCTCAGTTGGTAGAGCAACGCATTCGTAATGCGTGGGTCAGGGGTTCGAATCCTCTTTGCGGCACCAGTTTTTACCTGTAATTTCAGACATATACGTGCCGCTAGTGTTCTAGTCGGGAGTTCTTGGTCGGGGTGAAGGGGATTTCTCGGTAGATCAGGGAGTTGAGCCATTTCTCGGTGTCGAGCGTGTGGCTACACAGTGATCGACTGCAGCAACTGCATTGCTCGCTGTTGGGCGGGATTCGGCATCGTGGTCATTTGGAACGAGGAACCGCTGCGCTGACCGACTCGTGCCTCGCAGGTATTGCGCACGATGGTGGAGAGTTCCTCAAGCAGCGTGCGAAAGCTGTGTACGGGTGAACCGTTTTTGAGTTTACGAGTGGCGACTTTGTCGAGCGCGGCCTCGGATCGCTCGGCGGCGGCGACCGGATCGCGATGTTTTTTGCGCTCCAGGTCCTCGTCGGCAAACATCAACTCGCGCCACGCCTCGCGCATGTGCCACTCGACATAGTAGGCGAGCATGCACAGGAAGATGTGCGCCCGCACGCGGCTCTCCAGACGATGGTGGATGGGACGGATGTGTAGATCGATGGTTTTCATCGAGCGGAACGCGCGCTCCACTTCGGCCAGCGCTTTGTAGCTGCGCACCGCTTCGGCCGATGTCATCTGCTTCTTCGGTACGCTGGTGCGGATCACGTAGAGTCCATCGAGCGCGGCTTCGGCGGCGATCTGTTGCTCAAGCCGATGGAACTCGAAGCCGGTCTCTTCGATGGTGAGCGCAAAGTGCTTGCCGACTTTGTACTTGTTGAGGACTTTGCCGACCCGCACGCCGATCTTGTCGCGACCGGCGAGCGAGCCGTTCTCGATGCGGGCGCGGACTTTCTGCAGTTCCTTCTCCGTCGCCTCGAGCAGCGCCTGGCGCTTGTGCGAACGTAGTTTACCGAGATCGACGTTGCGACAGGCCATCAACCGTTCGTTGGGAAAGTCCGGATGCGAGAACTCAAACAGATTCCGCTCATCGAAAAGCCCAAGTTGCAGCTCACCGCCCTGCACCAGGGCGCGGATCTGCGCACTCTTCAGCGCCGTGATCCACGCCAGCCCGTCGAGCGCACGCAGCTCATTGATCGCTTTGTGCGAGATCATGCCGCGATCCCCGACCAGCACCAGGCGCTCGAGGCCAAACTGTTCGCGCAGTTGCGTAACCTGCGGCATCAGCGTGCTCACGTCCGCCGTATTGCCCTCGTACACCGAGATGGCCACCGGGCAGCCGGCACGCGTGGTCAACAGGCCGTAGTTCACCTGCGGCGTATTGCGCTTGCCATCGCGGCTGTAGCCGATCTTCGCCAGCGGACAGCTATTGCCTTCGAAGTAACTCGAACTCAAGTCGTACAGCGCGAGCGCACCCTCGGACAGGTGTCGAGCAGCGAGCTTTTTCTCGATAAATTCCTGGCGCTCGAGCAACCAGTCCATCGCTGCGTACAGGTCCGTCTCATCCGTCTGC
>DASQOP010000232.1:0-21306 GCA_035644415.1 Burkholderiales bacterium | reverse complement strand
AACCATCACGCGCAGGAAATGCGCGATTACGCCAAGGCCCGCGTCAAGTCGCTGCAGCTCGCAGGCCCGGGCAAGGTGCGGGTGAACCAGGCGGGCTGCATGGACCGCTGCGACGAGGGCCCGGTGATCGCGATTTATCCTCAGGAGATCTGGTACACCTACGTGGACAAGAGCGACATCGATGAGATCATCGACGAGCATCTGGTCCACGGCCGCATCGTCGAGCGCCTGCGCATTTGAAATCTGTAACACAGAGCCGACTCTCGATTGACGGACCGGCGGGCAGGCTCGAGATCGTCGCCAACGATCCCGGGGAGGCGCGCCGCGGCGTGGCGCTGGTTGCGCATCCTCATCCGCTGTACGGCGGCACGCTCGATAACAAGGTCGTGCAGACACTGGCGAAAGCGTTTTTCGCGTCAGGGTACTGCGCGCTGCGTATGAATTTCCGCGGCGTCGGAGCCAGCGAGGGCGTGTTCGACGAGGGCCGCGGCGAAATCGAGGATTTCCTGGTGCTCGCGGAGCATGCGCGGCGCACTTATGGCGAGGGTGAACTGGCGCTGGCTGGATTCTCGTTCGGTGGCTTCGTAGCCGCCTCCGTCGCCGGAAGACTCGAGGCGAAGCATCTGGTGCTGGTGGCGCCCGCGGTGGGCCGCTTCCCGGTCGGCACGGTTCCCGCCGGAACGCTGGTGGTGCACGGCGAGGAGGACGACGTGGTGCCGCTCAAGGACGCGCTCGACTGGGCCCGCCCGCAACAGCTCCCGATCGTCGTGTTTCCCGGCACCGGTCATTTTTTCCACGGGAATCTGGTGACCTTGCAGAAACTCGTCGAGCAACACTGTCGCGCCTGATCCCCGTAGCGCCCTTTCTTTTTTCTTCGCGACCTTTGCGTCAACGCTTTTGATTTAATCTGTATTTCAGATGCCGCTTCTTGAAGTAAAAGACCTGCGCAAGTCCTACGGCAACCTCGAGGTCGTGCGCGGGGTAAGCCTCTCGCTGGAGGCGGGCGAGTGCCACGGACTGCTCGGGCCCAACGGTGCGGGCAAGACCACCACGTTGCGCCTGTGCCTGGGACTTGCCGATCCGGATGCGGGGGAGATCTCGCTGCTCGGCCTCCCTGTGCCGCAAGCCGCGCGCGAAGCCCGTATCCGCCTGGGCGTACTGCCGCAACTCGACAACCTCGACCCGGACTTCACGGTGCTCGAAAACCTGCTGGTGTACGGGCGTTACTTCGGCCAGGCCGACGCCGTCACGCGCGCGCGCATCCCCGAACTTCTGGAATTTGCCGGGCTCACCAATCGCGCGAATTCGAAGATCCAGACCCTCTCCGGCGGGATGAAGCGGCGCTTGTCGCTGGCGCGGGCGCTGATCAACGACCCAGACCTGATATTCCTGGATGAGCCGACCACCGGACTCGACCCCCAGGCCCGCCATCTCATCTGGGAGCGGCTCAAGCAATTGCTGAATCGGGGCAAGACCATCCTGCTGACCACGCATTACATGGACGAGGCGGAACGCCTGTGCCGGCGCTTGTCGATCATGGACCACGGCCGCATCATCTCCACCGGCAGCCCGCGCGAACTGATCTCGCGTCACATCGAGCCGGAGGTGGTGGAGGTATACGGGGAAGACGTTGCGGGATGGGCGGCCGAGCACGGCGACAAACTTGCCATGCGTGCCGAGCATACCGGCGAAACCGTGTTCTGCTATACCACCCGCGCCGAGCCGCTGATTGCCACGCTGCAGAATCGTCCTGGCTTGCGCTATCTGCACCGGCCGGCAAATCTGGAAGACGTTTTTCTGAAACTGACCGGACGCGACCTGAGGGACTAAGTTTGAGAGAAAACGTGAAGGGGGAAGGGTGAACCTGAAAAACGGCAGAAAGGAGTGCTAGAAACCCGATGCGCGCGAAAGATTTCCGTCCCCCGGTCCTGAGCCTGCGTTTCGCACACGTATGGCGCCGCAACTTCCTGGTCTGGCGCAAGCTCGCGATTCCCTCGATGCTCGGCAATCTCGCCGACCCGATGCTGTACATGCTCGGGCTCGGCTATGGCCTGGGCGCGCTGGTCGGCAAGGTCGGCGGACTGCCGTACATCACTTTCCTGGCCGCCGGCACGGTGTGCTACAGCACCATGAACACCGCGACCTTCGAGGCGCTGTATTCCGCATTTTCTCGCATGCACGTGCAGAGGACCTGGGATGCGATCATGAATGCACCGATCAACCTCGACGACGTGCTACTCGCCGAAGCGGTGTGGGCGGCGAGCAAGAGTTTTCTTTCCGGCTGCGCGATCCTGATCATCATCTGGGCGCTCGGGCTGTCGCACGCGCCGCTGACGTTGTGGATCGTTCCGCTCGCCTTCCTGGTGGGGCTGACGTTTGCCTGCCTCGGACTGGTGATGAACGCGGTTTCGCCGAGTTATGATTTCTTTCTTTATTACTTTACGCTGCTGATTACGCCGATGGTGCTGCTCTGCGGGGTATTCTTCCCGACCGACCAGCTGCCCGGGGCACTACAGGCGGTCTCCGCGGTGCTGCCGCTCACCCATGCCGTCCAGTTGGCCCGTCCGCTGGTCGTCGGCGTCGCGCCGGCCGAGCCGGCATTTCACGTCCTGGTGCTGCTGGGTTACGCGGCGGTCGCGTTCTATGTTGCGCTGGTTCTGACGCGGCGGCGCCTGTTCTTCTGAGGCGAGGCGATGCTCTGGATCAAGTCGTTTCACATCATCTTCATGGTCACCTGGTTCGCGGGGCTGTTTTACCTGCCGCGGCTGTTCGTCTATCACGCGATGAGCGAGGACCGGCCGAGCATCGAACGTTTCAAGATCATGGAGCGCAAGCTGTTCTTCGGCATCATGACGCCTGGCGCCGTATTGACCTTGCTGTCGGGCGCGTGGTTGTGGCTGGGATACGGCTTTCACGGTGGCTGGCTGGCTGCCAAGCTGGCGCTGGTCGCGGTGCTGGTCGCCTACCATCTGTATTGCGGCAGGTTGATGTTCGACTTCAAGCGCGACCGTAACCGCCACGGCCACGTCTTCTACCGCTGGCTCAATGAATTCCCGGTGGTGCTGCTGGTAGCCATCGTGCTGCTGGTGGAATTGCAGCCGTTCTGAGGCCCATGACAGCGCTTGTGCGCGGCCTTCTGATCGCGGCCTTATGGTGCGCGTGCCCGCTGCAGGCGGTGCAGGTGACCGCGCGCATCCTGGTGCAGAACTCTCCGCTTGCCGGCTTCCAGTACTATCAGGGCAAGGAACTGTGGGGACAGATGAAAGTTGGCGACGCGCTCGCGTTGATCAGGGAGCCGGACAACCCGCATGACCCGTTGGCAGTGAGAGTCGAGTGGAACGGCCACAAGCTCGGCTACGTGCCGCGCAAGGAGAATGAAGCGGTGGCGCTCCAGCTCGACCGCGGCAACCCACTGCAAGCGCGCATCGTGCGCCTGACCAAACACCGCGATCCCTGGAAACGCATCGAATTCGAGATCTTTCTCGGTCTTTAAAACTCGAAATCTTCACAGCAAAGACGCAAAGAACGCAAAGGAAACCCGGATAACGGGAAAGAACGGTTCATAACGTTCGATAACCGGTTAGCCGATACTCGCGACGAAAGCGGGTTCTGCACATTCCCCATCTATTTTTCTGCTTTTCTTTGCGTTCTTTGCGTCTTTGCGGTGAAGTCTTGAATGGGTGATTCTTTTTGAAGCAAGAACGATTCTTTGCCCCCTGTCCCCGAGGGCTCGAGGCATTGCTGGCTGCGGAACTCGGCGAACTGGGCGCCGCGGACATCGGCGCGGTGGATGGCGGAGTGGGCTTTAAGGGAACACTGTCGCTCGCCTATTGCGCCAACCTGCACAGCCGCATCGCCAGCCGGGTGCTGTGGGAGATCGGCTCCGGCCACTATCGCAACGCGGAAGACGTCTATCTCGGCGTTTACGCTCTCGACTGGCAGCGCCTGTTCGATCCCGGGCTCACCATCCGGGTGAATGTCGCGGCGGTCGCGAGCCCGCTCAAGAGCCTGGAATTCGTCACGCTGCGGATCAAGGACGCGGCCTGCGACAAGTTCCGGGCGCAAGCCGGCCGCCGTCCCAGCGTGGACACCGCGCAGCCCGACGTGCGCATCCATGCATTTCTCGATGTGGAGCGGTTCACGATTTACCTCGATACCTCGGGCGAGCCGCTGTTCAAGCGCGGATCGAGGCAGATGGCGGGCGAAGCTCCGCTGCGCGAGAATCTCGCCGCCGGAATCCTGAAGCTCGCCGGGTGGACGCCGGGAACGCCGTTGCTCGATCCTATGTGCGGCAGTGGCACGCTGCTGATCGAAGCGGCGCAGATCGCGCGTGGCATTCCGGCCGGACGCAATCGCAGGTTTGCGTTCGAAAAACTGCGCAGCTTCGATGCTGCGAAGTGGGTCAGCATCAGGGACGAAGCTGAAGCGTGTATCAGGAATGACGCAGGGACGCCGATCTTCGGCAGCGATCTGTTCGGAGACGCGCTCAAGCTGGCGCGCGAGAACTTGGCTGCGGCAGGACTAGACGATGCGGTCAACCTCAAACAGGCCAACGTGCTGGAAATCTCGGCGCCGGCGGCCGGAGGCGTGTTGGTGACCAATCCGCCTTACGGGGTGCGCCTGGGCGAGCAGGAGAAACTGGCCGCGTTCTATCCGCAGCTGGGGAACGTTTTGAAAAAGAAGTTTGCCGGCTGGCGCGCCTGTGTGTTTACTGCCGACTTGCGCCTACCCAAGCTGATCGGGCTGTCGCCGTCGAAGCGCACGCCGCTTTACAACGGTCCGCTGGAGTGCCGGCTGTACGAGTTCAAGATCGTCGCCGGCGCGATGCGAAGGGAGAAACAGCGACGAGGGGCGAGGGACGAGGGGTGAGGGGAAAGCAGGGACTAAGGAAAAGCAGGGATCAAGGAATAGGGAAAATGAAGGACCAGAAACTTTGCTTTGCAGATCTTCCCTCGCCCCCCGCCCCTCGTCCCTCATCCCTAAACAATATTCAGGTGATCCACCCCGGTGGTGAGGTCGCGGTCCTTCGCTTCCTTGCCGTGCAGCTTGATCTGCAGTCGCAGTTCGTTCATCGAGTCGGCGTTTCGCATAGCGTCCTCGTAACTGATTTTTCCGATCTCATAGAGCTCGAACAGCGCCTGGTCGAAGGTCTGCATGCCAAGTTCCCTCGACTTCTTCATGATCTCCTTGATCTCGTGCACCTCGCCCTTGAATATCAGGTCGGAAATCAGCGGCGAGTTGAGCAGGATCTCGATCGCCGCGCAGCGGCCCTTGGTGTCCTTGAGCGGAATCAGCCGCTGCGAGATCAGGCCCTTGAGGTTCAGCGACAGGTCCATCAACAACTGGGCGCGGCGTTCCTCCGGGAAGAAGTTGATGATGCGGTCGAGCGCCTGGTTGGCGCTGTTGGCGTGCATGGTGCCCAGGCACAGGTGTCCGGTCTCGGAGAAGGCGATGGCGTGCTCCATGGTCTCGCGCTCGCGGATTTCGCCGATCAGGATCACGTCAGGCGCCTGCCGCAGCGTGTTCTTCAGCGCCGCTTCCCAGGAGTCGGTATCGACCCCGACTTCCCGTTGGGTGATCAGGCAGTTCTTGTGGTCATGCACGTACTCGATCGGGTCTTCGATCGTGATGATATGGCCGTAGCTGTTCTCGTTGCGGTAGCCGATCATCGCCGCCAGCGACGTGGATTTGCCGGAGCCGGTACCGCCGACGAAAATCACCAGTCCGCGCTTGGTCATCGCCACGTCCTTCAGAACCGGGGGCAGGCCGAGGTCCTCGAATTTAGGGATGGTAGTGGTGATGGTCCGCAGCACGATGCCCACGCGTTGCTGCTGCACGAAGGCGTTCACGCGAAAGCGCCCGATCCCGGGTGGGTTGATCGCGAAATTACACTCCTTGGTGCGTTCGAACTCCTGTGCCTGTTTGTCGTTCATCAGCGAGCGGGCCAGTTCCTGGGTGTGCTGCGGGGTCAGGCTCTGGTTCGACACTGGCGTCATCTTGCCGTCGACTTTGAACGCCGGCGGGAAACCCGCGGTGATGAAAAGGTCCGATGCCTTTCTCGCCACCATCCCCCTCAGCAGTTCGTGTATGAATCTGACGGCCTGGTCTTTTTCCATCTAACTAATGCTCCTGGCAGGGTTTTCAGAGTCGCCGCACGGTGCGCTCAGAGGAAAGCGTCCTTGCTGGCCGCTTTGCCGCGGGCTTCCTCTTTCGTGATGAGGTTTTTCTTCACCATGTCCGACAGATTTTGGTCGAGCGTCTGCATGCCCAGATTCTGGCCGGTCTGAATGGCCGAATACATCTGTGCCACCTTGGCCTCGCGGATCAGGTTGCGGATTGCCGGGGTGCCGATCATGATTTCGTGCGCCGCAACGCGGCCGCCCCCGTCCTTGGTCTTGCACAGCGTTTGCGAGATCACGGCGCGCAGCGATTCCGACAGCATCGCCCGCACCATTTCCTTTTCCGCCGCCGGGAACACGTCGATGATCCGGTCGATGGTCTTTGCCGCCGAGCTGGTATGTAGCGTGCCGAACACCAGGTGACCGGTTTCGGCCGCGGTCAGCGCGAGCCGGATCGTTTCCAGGTCGCGCAATTCGCCCACCAGGATGATGTCCGGGTCTTCGCGCAGCGCGCTTCGCAGGGCATTGTTGAACGACAGCGTATGCGGTCCGACTTCGCGCTGGTTGATCAGGCATTTCTTGCTCTCGTGCACGAACTCGATCGGGTCCTCGACCGTAAGGATGTGGCCGAACTCGTTCTCGTTGATGTCGTTGACCATCGCCGCGAGCGTGGTGGATTTGCCCGATCCGGTGGGGCCGGTCACCAGCACCACGCCGCGCGGATACTGCGCAATCTCCTTGAAAATGTTCGGCGCCTTCAGTTCCTCCAGCGTCAGCACCTTCGACGGAATGGTCCGCATCACCGCGCCGGCGCCGCGGTTCTGCACGAAAGCGTTGACCCGGAATCGTGCCAGATTGGGGATGGCGAACGAGAAGTCGCACTCCAGGTTCTCTTCGTAAAACTTGCGCTGACCGTCGTTCATGATGTCGTAGATCATCGCGTGCACGTCCTTGTGCTCCATCGGCGGCAGGTTGATGCGCCGCACGTCGCCGTGGACGCGGATCATGGGCGGAAGCCCGGCCGACAGATGCAGGTCGGAAGCCTTGTTCTTGACGACGAAAGCGAGGAGTTCAGAAATGTCCATTTATAATTCCCCGACAAAGGCAAGATGGGGGTGCGAAGAGCGTGCCGGTGGCCACGCTGCGGATCAAAAAGGCTTGCTGCATTCGATGCTTACATTGAAATCTGCAAGACGATTATGACAACAATAGCATCCCGCTTGCAAGCTGTTAAGGCACGTATTTCCGAGGCAGCCAGGGTCGCCGGGCGCGCGCCCGGGGAGATCACCTTGGTTGCGGTCAGCAAGACCTTCCCGCCCAAGGCAATCGCCGAAGCCTACGCCGCTGGCCAGCAGGCATTTGGCGAGAACTATGCGCAGGAAGGGATCGAGAAAATTGCGGCGCTTTTCGACCTCCTCCGGCAGCGCAACGCATCCCCGGAACGGCCCCTGCTCTGGCACGTCGCATCACCGAATCAAGATGACGAAAGAACTCCGGGCGACGTGCGCCCCTCCGCCGGGGTCACATCCCCAGAGGGGCCCCTGCTCCGCCCTATGGTGTGGCACCACATAGGCCCGATCCAGAGCAACAAGACCAGGGCGATTGCGGAGAATTTCGATTGGGTCCACGGCATTGACCGCGCGAAGATAGCCGAGCGCCTGTCGGTGTCGCGCCCCGATGACAGGCCGCCGCTGCAGGTCTGCATCCAGGTGAACGTCAGTGGTGAAGCCAGCAAAAGCGGCGTGGTGCCGGATGCGGTTTTCGGCCTCGCGCAGGCGATCATGCGGCTGCCCGGCCTGCGCCTGCGCGGTCTGATGGCGATCCCCGAACCGACCGCCGACACGGCGCTGCTGCGCAGCCGCTTCCGCATGTTGCGCGAAATCCGGGACGACTTTCTGCGCCGGGGAGTCGCGCTCGATACGCTGTCCATGGGCATGTCCGACGACCTCGAAGCGGCAATTGCCGAGGGCGCGACCGTGGTCCGTGTCGGTCGCGCCATCTTCGGCGAACGCGGCGCCGGATAGCGGCCGCCTATATACTGGTTGGCGGACGAAGTCGCCCAACCGCGGCGGTGTGCCGATGGCAATGTAGTGCCGGCGCCAACGTAACCACTATCGAAACGGATTCCAGCTTCTCAACATGCGCATTCTTTTCATTGGTGGCGGCAACATGGCCTCCGCACTGATCGGCGGCCTGCTCAAGCAGGGGCTCTCGGCCAGCGACATTCGCGTCGTCGAGGTGTCCGAGGATGCGCGCCATCGTCTGCGCCAGGCGCTTGGCGTGGAAACGCAGGCAGGGCTCGATGAAGCCGGCGTCGTGGAGGACGTCGTGCTGCTTGCGGTCAAGCCGCAGCATTTGCGCGACGTGGCGCAATGGTTGCGTCCACATCTGCACGGACAGTTGGTGGTGAGCATCGCAGCCGGCATTCGTACCGCGGACCTGTCGCGCTGGCTTGGCGGTCATGGTCGGATCGTGAGGGCGATGCCTAACACCCCGGCACTCATGCGTGCCGGCATCACCGGGTTGTATGCGGCACCGAAGGCCACTGAGGCCGACAGGAAAACCGCACAACGTGTATTGGGTGCGGTCGGCACGGTCATCTGGCTGGATGACGAGGGCCGCATGGACGGCGTGACTGCGGTGTCGGGTAGCGGTCCAGCCTACGTGTTCTACTTTATCGAGGCGTTGCAGCAGGCGGCGCAGGAACTCGGGTTCAGTGAGGAGCAGGCGCGCAGCCTTGCCGTGGAGACGTTTGTGGGCGCGGCGAAACTTGCGGCCGGCAGCACCGACCCCCCTGCAGTACTGCGTGCGCACGTTACTTCGAAGGGCGGTACAACCGAACGTGCACTCGAGGTCATGGAGTCCTGCGAATTGAAGGGCCGCGTAGTGGACGCGGTGCGCGCCGCAGCCCGGCGTTCGGGCGAGCTGGGCGACGAATACGGCAAAATCTAGAAGATCGACTTCGCAAAGATGAACCAGGCATTGGTATTCCTGCTTGAGACTTTTCTGGGTTTGTTCGCGCTCGCGCTTTTGCTGCGCTTTTATCTGCAGGCAGTGCGCGCGCCGGCGCGCAACCCGTTGTCTCAGTTCCTCGCTGCACTGACCGATTTCATGGTCCGGCCGGCACGCCGCGTCATACCCGGTCTGTGGGGTTACGACATGTCCACGCTGCTGCTGGCGTGGGCGGTCGAAGTACTTCTGATCGTGTCGATCAGGGCCTTGAGCGGCTTCGAAATGGCGCCGGCAGTGGGCGCGGCAATCGTGGGATTGATTTTGTTGGCCGTGGTCAACCTGTTGAAGCGCTTTCTGTACATTCTCATGGTGGCGGTTATCGCGCAGGCCATCCTGTCATGGGTGAATCCGCACAGTCCGGCAATGAGTATGCTGGTAAGCCTGACGCGCCCTTTCCTGCGGCCGTTCCAGCGCCGCATCCCTCCTGTCGGCGGGGTGGATCTATCGCCGCTGTTCGTACTGGTTTTGTGCCAGTTGTTGCTGATGTGGCCGGTTGCGCCGCTGATAATCACCTTCAGCCGGATGCTGTGACGCTTGGCCGAATCCTGGTACAGCTACGACCCGGATCGGGACTTGCTTAGATTCATTGTTCGGGTCCAGCCTAACGCCAGCCGCACCGAGTTCGCCGGGTTCCATGGCGGGTACCCGAAAATACGCGTTGCGGGCCCCGCAATCGAGGACCGAGCCAACGCGCTGCTCCTTGATTTTCTTAAGAAAAAATTTGATCTGCCGGGCGGGCGGGTTATCATTACGCGTGGCAGCCGCGGGCGTACCAAGACCATCGAGATCTCGAACCCGGGGCAGACCCTGCTGGTTCGATTGAAAGAGCTCCTGCAATGAAGATCAGCGACCTAGAGAACCAGGTAACGCAGTACCAGCAGTGGCGCGACGAACTGCGTGCCTGCATAGAGGCGTACCAATCCTGGCTTGAGAACCACGGCCACGCCGATATTCAGCGCAGCCTGCGCATCTACGATCTGGCCGAGAGCCTGCGCAACGACCGCATGATCCTCGCTTTTCTGGCCGAGTTTTCGCGCGGCAAGACCGAGCTGATCAATGCCATGTTCTTTTCCGATTTCAAGCAGCGTCTGCTGCCTTCAGATATCGGGCGCACCACCATGTGCCCCACCGAAATCTACTACGACGCCACCGAGGAACCGTACATCAAGCTGTTGCCGATCGAATCGCGCAAGAGCGACGAAAGCATCGCCGCGCTGAAGCACCAGACGGTCGAGTGGGTGAAGATCCGGCTCGACCTGAGTTCCCACGAGGAAATGACCAAGGCGATGTCCAGTCTCGCCCAGGTCAAGTCGGTAACGGTCGAGGAAGCCGGGGCGCTGGGCCTGCTCGACGAATCGGACTTCGTGACCACCACGGTGGTGGTCAAGCACGGCGGCAGGGTGGAAATTCCGTGTTGGCGCCATGCGCTCGTCAACTATCCGCACCCGCTGCTCAAGAAGGGACTGGTGATCCTCGATACGCCTGGCCTGAACGCCCTCGGCACCGAGCCGGAGCTGACGCTTTCCATGATCCCCAACGCGCACGCGGTGCTGTTCCTGCTGGCGATGGACACGGGTGTGACCAAGTCCGATCTGGACGTCTGGCAGAAGTACGTGCAGAGCTATGTCACCCGCCGCATCGCCGTTCTCAACAAGATCGACCTGATGTGGGACGACCTCAAGAGCGAGGATCAGATCGAGGTGGGAATCGGGAGGCAGGTCGACGAGACCGCGAAGATACTCGAACTCCCGCGTGACCATGTCATCGCGCTGTCAGCACAGAAGGGCCTGATTGCGCGCATCCGCGACGACGACGAGCTGCTGAGGAGAAGCCGTATCGGCGATCTCGAACGCCTGCTGGCCGAAGAAATCATCCCGTCGAAACAGCAGATCCTGCGCGCCGCGGTTTCAAGGGAGATCGGCGGCATGGTGGAAACGTCGCTGCAGTCGGTGACGGCGCAACTGGCCAGCGCCAAGAGCGAACTGCAGGAAATGTCCAAGCTCTCCGGCAAGAATCGCGACCTTGCGAAATTGCTGCTCGCCAAGCTGGAGGCCGACAGGGCCAATTACCTGCGCCACATGGAGAGCTTCAAGCACTCCTACGGCACAGTGCTCAAGCAGGGGCAGGTACTTCTCGACACGCTGTCCGACGAACGCCTCGACGACATCATGCGCAAGAGCCAGCAGACGATCGAGGGCAGCTGGACCACCGCCGGGCTGATGCGCAGCATGCAGGCGCTGTTCGACACCTTTTCGCGCCAGGCCGAGAAAATCCTCAACTTCGCCGGCGAAACCCGCAACTACGTCGACGGGGTGTACAACGAGTTCCACAAAATGTACGGCTTCCGCAAGATGACCCCGCCGGCGCTCAATCTCGAACGCCACATCCTGCGCATGCACTCGCTGCAACAGAGCACCGAACGCTTCTGCAAGGATCCGGTCAACGTGATGACCGAGAAGCACTTCCTGGTGCGGCGTTTTTACAACGGACTGGTTGCGCATGCGCGCGACCTGTTCCGCGCGCTGCGAGTGGAGCTGGACTCGTGGATCAGGTCGGCGCTGTTGCCGCTGTCGATGCAGCTCAAGGAACATCAGAAGCTGCTGGAGCGGCGAGTGGAGAACCTGCGCAAGATCGCCGGGGACATCAACACGCTGCAGGAGCGCGTGCGCCAGCTGGAGCAGCAGCAATTGCAACTCGGCAAACAGGTCGAGGAGCTCACCCGGATCCGCGACGTGCTGGCGCGCGAGCCGGCGACGGCGAAGGTGGCGAAGGTGGCCTGACGGCGGTGACCGGTGGAATTCAAGGATTACTACCAGATCCTCGGTGTCGAGAAGACCGCGCCGGCGGATGAAATCAGGAAGGCCTACCGCAAGCTGGCCCGCAAGTACCATCCGGATGTAAGCAAGGAGCCGGATGCGGAAAAGCGCATGAAGGAGGTCAACGAGGCTTACGCAGTGCTTTCCGATCCTGAAAAGCGAGCGGCCTACGACCAACTGGGCAGCCGCTGGCAGCCGGGACAGGATTTTCAGGCTCCGCCCGGCTGGGACGCGGGATTCGAGTTTTCCGGCGACGGCGCTCACAGCGGGGGGGCGGCGGACTTCAGCGACTTCTTTGCCAGCCTCTTCGGCCGCGCCGGCCGCGACCGGGGCGCCGGAGACTTTCAGATGCGTGGCGGGGATCACCACGCCAGGATCCTGATCGGTCTCGCGGACGCGTATCACGGGGCGACGCGGACGATCACCCTGCGTGCGGCGAAGCAGGACGCCTCGGGCCATGTGATCACCGAGGAGCGCGCCCTCAATGTGCAGATCCCCAAGGGTGTGAAAGAGGGCCAGCACATCCGCCTCGCGGGACAAGGCAGCCCCGGCATGGGCGGGGGTCCGGCAGGCGATTTGTATCTGGAAGTGCAATTCAGTCCCGATCCGCGCTTTCGCGTCGAAGGGCGGGATGTGTACGAGTCAGTCCCGGTGGCCCCGTGGGAAGCCACTCTTGGCGCAACCATCGAAGTACCCACGCCCTCGGGCAATGTGCAGGTAAAAGTTCCCGCCGGCTCCCAGGCAGGCCGCAAGCTGCGCCTGAAAGGGCGCGGCATTCCCGGGAATCCCCCGGGAGATCTGTATCTGGTGCTGGAAGTGGTGCTGCCGCCCGCCGACACGGACAAGGCGCGACAGATTTACCAGACCATGGCGCGGGAGCTTGCGTTCAATCCGCGTCAGAAATTGGGGGTGTGAGCCATGGCACAAGATGACATCCTGACCGGTGTTTTACTGGACGAAGTCGCGCTGAACGCGGAAGACCTGGCCCGGGCCTGCGCGGTCGAGTCCCGTTGGGTCGTGGAGCGGGTAGAGGCCGGCCTCCTGGGCAGTGCTTCGGTGAAAACTGTGGAATGGCGCTTCGTCAGTGCCGACCTGGCGCGCGCGCGCCGGCTTGCGGCGTTGGAACGCGATTTCGACGCCAACCAGGAACTCGCCGCACTCGTAGTGGATTTGATCGAGGAAGTGGGGCGTCTCAGGGGACGGCTCAAGGCCGCCGGGCTGGCGGCGGATTGATGGCCTGCACAAATCCCAAGTTTTCCTTTCCCTGAACCGCGCCGGATCCTGGCGCTACATCAACACGATGTCGTACTGCTCCTGGGTGTAGATCGTTTCGACCTGCAGTGAAATGGGTTTGCCGATGAATTCTTCGAGCATCGCCAAGCTCTGCGATTCCTCGTCGAGAAACATGTCGATTACCATCTGCGAGGCGAGGATGCGAAACTCGCGAGCGTCGAACTGGCGTGCCTCGCGCAACAGCTCCCGCAGGATTTCGTAACAGATCGTCTGCGCGGTTTTCACCTCGCCGCGTCCCTGGCAGGTCGGGCAGGGCTCGCACAGGATGTGGGCGAGGCTCTCGCGGGTACGCTTGCGGGTCATCTCCACCAGGCCGAGCTGGGTGAAGCCGTTCACGGTCATGCGGGTGCGGTCGAGCGCGAGCGCCTTCCTGAACTCGGAGAGCACCGCATCGCGGTGCACTTCGTTGTCCATGTCGATGAAGTCGAGGATGATGATCCCGCCCAGGTTGCGCAGCCTGAGCTGGCGCGCGATCACCTGCGCAGCTTCCAGGTTGGTCTTGAATATGGTGTCGTCGAAGGTGCGGCCACCGACGAAACCGCCGGTATTGACGTCGATGGTAGTCAGCGCCTCGGTCTGGTCGATGATGAGATAACCGCCGGACTTGAGCGGCACGCGACGGGCCAGCGCCCGCTCGATCTCGTCTTCGACGCCGTACAGATCGAACAGCGGCCGGTCGCCCGAGTAATGCTGGATGCGGTCGGCGAAGGACAGCGTGTAGTCGTTGGCGAACGCCTGCATGCGCTGGAAGGTTTCGCGCGAATCCACCAGGACGCGATCGCAACGGTCGTTGACGAAGTCGCGGAGCACCCTGAGGCTCAGCGTCAGGTCCTGGTAAAGCAGCGCCGGCGCGGTGGCGATGGCGGCCTTCTCCTTGATGTCGGACCAGAGTTTGCGCAGGTACTCGATGTCGGTGCCGAGTTCCTTCTCGCTCGCCGTTTCAGCCATGGTGCGGACGATGAAGCCGCCCGGTTCGTCCGCCAGGATGAGATGTTGCAGCTTTTCCCTGAGCAGCGCGCGCTCGGCCTCGTCTTCGATGCGCTGCGATATGCCGATGTGGGATTCCTGCGGCAGGTAGACCAGCAGCCGTCCGGCGATGCTCACCTGGGTGGAAAGCCTCGCGCCCTTGGTGCCGATCGGATCCTTGATGACCTGTACCAGCAGCTTCTGGCCGTCGTGCAGGATGCGTTCGATCGGCTTCGACTCGTCGTGGTTCTGGCGGTGGCCCCAGATGTCGGCCACGTGCAGGAATGCCGCGCGGTCCAGCCCGATCTGGATGAAAGCCGACTGCATTCCCGGCAGCACCCGGCTCACTTCGCCAAGGTAGATGTTGCCGACCAGACCGCGGCTGCCGCTGCGCTCGATGTGCAGTTCCTGGGCCACGCCCTGCTGCATCATCGCAACCCGCGTCTCCTGCGGCGTGACGTTGATCAGGATTTCTTCGTTCACAGGAGCTGGAAGCCGAAGTGGCCCAGCAGCCGCGCGGTCTCGAATACCGGCAGGCCGACCACCCCGGTGTAGCTGCCGTTGATGGCCTCGATGAACATCGATGCCTTGCCCTGGATGCCGTAAGCGCCGGCCTTGTCCAGCGGCTCCCCGGTGGCGACGTAACGCCGGATTTCGTCGTCGGAGAGTTCGCGGAATCGCACCTCGGTCACCGACAGCGCTTCCTGAAGCGAGTCGTAGAACTTGATCGCCATCGCCGTATAGACGTGATGAACGGTTCCGGAAAGCTGCTTCAGCATGGCCACGGCATCCTCGCGGTCCTTGGGTTTGGCGAGGATGGTGTCGCCCAGGGCGACCGTGGTGTCGGCGGCAAGCACCGGATGGCGCATCAGACGGCGCTGCTCCAGGCGCAGCCAGCCCGCCTCGGCCTTCAGACGCGCCACCCGCACCACGTACTCGCGCGGTGTTTCCCCCGGAAGCTCGGACTCGTTGAAATCCGCGTTCCGTCCAGCACCTTCGCGCAGAAGCAGGATTTCGAAGTTCACGCCCATCTGCTTCAGCAAATCGCGGCGCCTCGCGCTGCGCGAGGCAAGGTAGATGTGTTTTTCCAGCGCCGGCACGGTTGTTGTTTTCGAGATCTCGTTATCGGTTAGCGCCCAGATGCGGCGCCGTCAATCGCGGTGGTACGGATGATTCTGGATCAGCGAAACCGCACGGTAGAGCTGCTCGGCAAGCAGCACGCGTACGAGCGCGTGCGGGAGCGTCATTGCCGAGAGCGACAGCAAGAGATCGGCGCCCGCTTTCAGGTCCCGATCCAGCCCGTCCGCGCTGCCGATCACGAATGCGACATTGCGCCCCCCCTGCATCCAGCCGTCCAGCCTGCGGGCCAACTCCGCGGTGGAGAGCTGTTTCCCGCGTTCGTCGAGCGCTATTTTTACACAGCCGGAGGGAATGGCCGCGAAAATGCGGGATTTCTCTTCGGCAAGGACCCGGGAGACCAGGGCTTCGGAGGGGGTCTCACGGCCGCGGGGGGCGGGCTTGACCTCGATGAGATCGATGCGTGCGGATCGCGGCATGCGGCGGGCATACTCCTCGAACCCCGCCGCAAGCCAGTCGGGCGGCTTGCGCCCTACCGCGACGACGTGCAGCTTCACAAGGCGGGCAGCGTGCCGATGGTTACAGAGCGCGTGAAGGCTCGGCTCCAGGCGCGTTTCGCCAATTGGTCGGGTGCGGCGAGGGTGGCGTCCCGCCCCACAACTGCTCGAGGTTGTAGTAGGCGCGCACCGCCGGCTGCATCACGTGGACGATGATTTCGCCGAGGTCCACCAGCACCCACTCGCCCGTCTGCTCGCCTTCGACACCGAGCACGCGCGCGCCGATCTGCCTGAGCTTGTCCTGTACGTTGTTCGCCAGAGCCTTGGTCTGCCGGGTTGATCCGGCGCTGGCGATGATCATGTAGTCGAACAGCGAGGTCATCTGCCTTACGTCCAGCACCGTGATATCGGCCGCCTTGATTTCCTCGAGCGCTTCCACGACGGCCTGCTTGATGGCTTCAACGTGCATCGCGATCCCTGTAAAGCTGGTTGTGGTCAATGTATTCCAGAACGGTATCGGGGGCCAGATAGCGTGGGCTGGAGCCCCGCGCCAGCATGGCGCGGATGTGAGTGGCCGAGATGTCGAGCGCAGTGATTTCGCGGGTAAGAATTGACCCGGCGTTCGCACGCAGCATGCCGGGTACGCGGGCCAGGCGCTGCAGGTAGATTTTTCGCAGCGGTGCAGGCAGCGCGGCCTGCAGTTCCTGGAGCCGAAATCCCGGGCGATGCGCGATCACCACATGGGCGAGATCGAACAGGTCCTGCCAGCGATGCCAGGTGGTCAGCGCGCCGAATGCATCCGCCCCCATCAGCAAGCAGAGCGGGCCCTCTCCCAGCTCTTCGCGCAATTCGGTCAAGGTATCGTAGGTGTAGCTGATACCCTCGCGGCGGATTTCCCGGTCGTCCGCTTCGAACAGGGGATTGCCGGCGATCGCGACGGCTACCATCTGCAGGCGGTGCGCGCCGCTCACCTGCGGCGAGTTTCGGTGCGGCGGGGTGCCGGTGGGGATGAAGCGCACGCGTGCCAGGCCGAGCGCGTCCGCAAGTTCCTGCGCCAGCCGCAGATGCCCGAAATGGATGGGGTCGAAGGTTCCGCCGAGAATACCGATTGGAGCGCACCCGCTCAAGTGCGGCGTGCCCAAAAAGGCAAGGATGAGGGATGAAGGATGAAGGATGAAGTAAAAGCAGAACTCGCCGTGCGCGCTGCGTACACCACGCTCCTGTCGTCCGCCTCTAGCCTTCCGCCTTCATCCTTCATCCTTCATCCTTCCGCCTTCATCCCTCATCCTTGCTCTCCATCCTTGATTTACAGCAGCACCCGGCGGATGTCCGACAACACGCTGTTGAGGTAGGTAATGAACCTTGCCCCCTGCGCGCCGTCGACCGCACGGTGATCGTAGGACAGCGACAGCGGCAGCATTAG
Organism: Burkholderiales bacterium; assembly: GCA_035644415.1. Taxonomy (GTDB): domain Bacteria; phylum Pseudomonadota; class Gammaproteobacteria; order Burkholderiales; family JACQAP01; genus JACQAP01. The sequence goes on along the minus strand of DASQOP010000232.1, from coordinate 4,103 downwards.
CCGCGGCACGAATTGACCGTCCTTCCACACCGGTTTGGTTGTCGATTTAGATACGCCGAGGATGGCGACTTCGGGGGCGTTGATGATCGGCGTGAAGTGTGTGCCGCCGATTCCGCCGAGGCTGGATATCGAGAAGCTGCCGCCCTGCATGTCCGCGGGTCCGAGTTTGCCGTCGCGCGCCTTGGCGCTCGCTTCGCCCAGTTCCTTCGCCAGTTGCAGCACGCCCTTCTGGTCCACGTCGCGAATCACCGGCACCACCAGGCCGCCCGGTGTGTCCACGGCAACCCCGATATGGTAGTAGCGTTTGAGGATCAGCGCGTCGCCGGAGGGCGCGATCGAGGAATTGAACTCCGGGTGGATCTTGAGCGCGGCCACTACGGCCTTCATGATCAACGCGAGCGGCGTCAGCTTGACGCCCTGTTTCTGCGCCTCCTCGGCCATGCTCTTGCGGAAGGCTTCGAGCTCGGTGATGTCGGCTTCGTCGTTCTGGGTCACGTGCGGGATATGCACCCAGTTGCGATGCAGGGCCGGACCGGAAATCCTCTTGATCCGCGACATCGGCTGGGTTTCGACCGGGCCGAACTTCGCAAAGTCCACCTGCGGCCAGGCCGGGAGTCCCAATGCCAGACCGGCTCCCCCGCCGGATGCGCTGGCCGGATGCGCTAAGGCGTTCTTCACGAAGTTGGTGATGTCTTCCTTGAGGATGCGCTCCTTCGGGCCGCTACCTTTGACGCGGGCGAGATCGACGCCCAACTCGCGTGCGAAGCGGCGCACCGAAGGGCTGGCGTGAGCCTTGGAGAAGCCGGCCTCGTCGATCAGCCCGACGGCAGGCTGGGGTGAGGGCGGTGATGCCGGAGCAGGTGCGGGCGCCGGTTTGACGGCCGCGGTAGCTTGGGCCGCTGGTGCCGGAGCGGCAGGCTTGTGCGGGGCTGCGGGAGCCGGCGCACCGTCACTGATTTCCAGGCTCAAGATCGGCATGCCTTCCGATACCTTGTCGCCGGGCTTGATCTTCATTTCCTTGACCACGCCGGCAAAAGGCGCCGGGACTTCCATCGTCGCCTTGTCGGATTCGAGAGTGATCAGCGAGTCTTCCGCCTTGACGGCATCGCCGGGCTTGACCAGCACTTCGATCACCGGGATGTTCTTGAAATCACCGATGTCGGGAACGAGGACGTCGCGTAAGCTTCCCATGGTTTAGTCAGTGAAGGGTGAATGAGTGAATGAGTGAAGGGTGAACGGGATTAGTGGATGAGTGAAGCGTGGGTTTGGGCATGGTTTGGAGCCGTTACCCTTCACACATTCACCCTTCACGCCTTAACCGATTTTCATACCGTTACCGGGTTCGGCTTGCCCGGATCGATCGTGTACTTCTTGATCGCCTTGGCCACCGTCGAGGCCGGCACGCTGCCCTCATCCGCCAGCGCTTTGAGCGCGGCCACGGTGACGTAGTAGCGATCGACTTCGAAGTATTTGCGCAACTGCCGCCGGTAATCGGAGCGGCCGAAACCGTCGGTGCCGAGTACCACGTAAGGCTTGTAGATGAACGGCCGGATCTGATCGGCGAAGATCTTCATGTAATCGGTCGCGGCAACGACCGGGCCGGGCGCGTGATTCAGGCACTGGCTCACGTAGGCTTCGCGCGGACTTTGCTCGGGGTTCAGCAGGTTCCAGCGCTGCACGTCGAGACCCTCGCGGCGCAGTTCGTTGAAGCTGGTCGCGCTCCACACGTCGGCGGATACGCCGAAGTCCTTTTCCAGCAGGTCCTGCGCGGCGATGACTTCGCGCAGAATCGCGCCGCTGCCGAGCAACTGCACTCTTGGGGTGTCCTTTTTCCCTCTGCCCTCTGCCCTCTCCCCTCTCCCCTCGCGCAGCTTATACATCCCCTTGAGAATACCGTCTTCGGCGCCCTTCGGCATCGCCGGGTGGGTGTAATTCTCGTTGAGCAGAGTGATGTAGAAGAAGACGTCCTGCTGCTCCTTGACCATGCGGCGCAGTCCATCCTGGATGATCACGGCGACTTCGTACGAGAAGGTCGGGTCGTAGGAAATGCAGTTCGGGATGGTCGAAGACAGAACATGGCTGTGGCCGTCCTCGTGCTGCAGGCCCTCGCCGTTCAGCGTGGTGCGGCCGGAAGTCCCGCCCAGCAGAAAGCCGCGCGCACGCTGGTCGCCAGCCGCCCAGGCCAGGTCGCCGACGCGCTGGAAGCCGAACATCGAGTAGTAGATGTAGAACGGGATCATCGACACGCCGTGCGTTGAATACGATGTCGCCGCGGCGATCCACGAGGACATCGCCCCGGGCTCGTTGATGCCTTCCTGCAGGATCTGGCCGTTCTTGTCCTCCTTGTAGAACATCAACTGGTCGGCGTCCTGCGGCGTATAGAGCTGGCCGACCGAAGACCAGATGCCGAGCTGCCGGAACATGCCTTCCATGCCGAAAGTACGGGATTCGTCCGGCACGATCGGCACCACTCGCTTGCCGATGTTCTTGTCCTTCACCAGAATGTTGAGGATGCGCACGAACGCCATCGTGGTAGAAACCTCGCGCTCCTCCGAGCTCTTCAGCAGCGGTTCGAAGGCAGACAGCGCCGGTATTTCCAGCGCGTCGCCTTTGAGGCGGCGCATCGGCAGGTAGCCGCCCAGCGCTTCGCGATGCTTGCGCATGTATTCCAGTTCGGCAGAACCTTCCTGGAAAGTGAGGTAAGGCACTTCCTCCAGCTTGTCGTCGGGGACCGGCAGGTTGAAGCGGTCGCGGAACGCCTTCAGCGAGGTCGTTCCCATCTTCTTCTGCTGGTGGGTGATGTTCTGCGCCTCGCCGGCCTCGCCCATCCCGTAACCCTTGATGGTCTTGGCCAGGATCACCGTCGGCTGGCCCTGGTGCTTTACCGCAGCGCTATACGCGGCGTAAATCTTGTGCGGATCGTGGCCGCCGCGGTTCAGCCGCCAGATGTCGTCGTCGGACATGTTGGCCACCATCTCCAGCAATTCCGGGTACTTGCCGAAGAAGTGCTTGCGCACGTAGGCCCCGTCCTTGGACTTGAACGTCTGGTACTCGCCGTCCACGCATTCTTCCATGCGCTTGACCAGCAAGCCGTTCCTGTCCTTGGCCAGCAGCGGATCCCAGTATGAGCCCCAGATCACCTTGATCACGTTCCAGCCGGCGCCGCGGAAATCCGATTCCAACTCCTGAATGATCTTGCCGTTGCCGCGCACCGGGCCGTCCAGGCGCTGCAAGTTACAGTTCACCACGAAGATCAGATTGTCGAGCTTTTCGCGCGACGCCACGCCGATCGCGCCCATCGACTCGGGTTCGTCAACCTCGCCATCACCGAGGAAGCACCAGACCTTGCGTCCCTCGGTATTGGCCAGACCGCGGTCCTGCAGGTACTTCAGGAACCGCGCCTGGTAGATCGCCATGATCGGCCCCAGACCCATCGATACGGTCGGGAACTGCCAGAAGTCCGGCATCAGCCACGGGTGCGGATAGGAAGACAGGCCTCTGCCGTCCACTTCCTGGCGGAAGTTGTCCATCTGTTCCCTGGTCAGCCGCCCGAGCATGAAGGCCCGGGCATAGACCCCAGGCGCAGAGTGTCCCTGGAACAACACCAGGTCGCCGCCGTGGTTCTCCGAAGGCGCGTGCCAGAAGTGATTGAAGCCGACATCGTAGAGCGTGGCGGCCGAGGCGAAGCTGGCGATATGGCCGCCCAATTCCGAGGACTGCTTGTTGGCGCGCAACACCATCGCGGCGGCGTTCCAGCGCACGTACGAGCGGATCCGGTGTTCCAGCTCGTGGTCTCCCGGGGAGCGCTCCTCCTTGCCGGGCGGGATGGTGTTGATGTACTGGGTATTGGCGCTGTACGGCAGATACACGCCCGAGCGGCGCGCCTCCTCGAGCAGTTTTTCGAGGATGTAGTGCGCACGTTCCGGCCCCTCGTGCCGGAGCACACCGTGGAGGGCATCCAGCCATTCGTTCGTCTCTTGTGGATCGTCGTCCGGAAGCGCTGCCATAGTTTCTGCCCTTGCTGGGGTTGCCGTCGTTATCCGGGGCTGCGGTGTTCGTGACGCCGCGCCCGATTTTGGCAAAAATTATATCACCGGCAAGCC